>JAIYDR010000178.1 GCA_027487395.1 Rhodobacter sp.
CCACAAGGATTTCGGTCTCTGGGCGCGGGTCCAATGTGTCTTGGGTGACGCGGAAGGACTGCCCCCAAAAGGTGCGGAAGCCTGTGATCTGCGCCACGGGTTGGCGACGCAGGCGGGCCTTTATCGCCGTCTCGAACCGTATCACGGCTTCGTCACTCAGCGTGTCGGGCAGGTGCAGGGTCAGACGGTCCAGCCCGATCTGCATCGCATGGGCCAAAAGGTGGCGCGCATCGGTGGCAGGGTCTGGCACGCCTGCGGAGGCAAGGCGCGGAATCGCAGAGCGCAGGGCCGCGTTGCCCGTGGCCCCGGGGATCATTCCGACATTTCCGCCAGCTTCGCCGCTTGGTCATGCGCGGTCAGGGCGTCGATCACCTCATCCAAGGCACCTTGCATGATCTGGCCCAGCGAATAGAGCGTCAGGTTGATCCGGTGATCCGTCATCCGACCTTGCGGGAAGTTATAGGTGCGGATGCGTTCGGATCGGTCGCCGCTGCCCACCTGCGCCTTACGGTCGGCGGCACGGGCGTTGGCCGTGCGCTCGCGCTCCATCTCATAAAGCCGTGCACGCAGCACCTGCATAGCGATGGCGCGGTTCTGGTGTTGGGATTTCTCGGAAGAGGTCACGATCAGACCCGTGGGCAAATGCGTGATCCTGACCGCCGAGTCGGTGGTGTTGACGTGCTGACCGCCTGCCCCCGACGCGCGCATCGTATCGATGCGGATGTCAGAGGCGGGGATGTCGATATCCACTTCTTCCGCCTCGGGCAGGACAGCCACCGTGGCGGCAGAGGTGTGGATACGGCCCCCGGCTTCGGTTTCCGGCACGCGCTGGACGCGGTGGACGCCGGATTCGTATTTCAATCGGGCAAAGACGCCTTCGCCCTGCACATGGGCGGTCAGTTCCTTGATGCCGCCGAGATCGGTGAATTGCTGATCAAGGATGTCAAACCGCCAGCCCTTGGCATCGGCGTGGCGCTGATACATGCGCAAGAGGTCTGCCGCAAAAAGCGCTGCCTCTTCGCCCCCGGTGCCGGGACGGATTTCAAGGATGGCAGGCCGCCCGTCTGCCGCGTCTTTGGGCAAAAGCGCGATGCGCAGCGCCTGTTCCATCTCGGGGATGCGGGCCTTCAGGCGAGGCAGTTCTTCCTCTGCCAGTGCCCGCATTTCGGGATCGGAAAGCATCACCTCCGCCTCGGCCAAGTCATCATTGGCGCGATGGAAGGCGGCAATCTGGTCCACCACGGGTTTGAGGTCGCTGTATTCGCGGCTGATGCGGGCAATCTCGGCCGGGGCGGCACCCGCGTGCAGCCGCGCTTCGAGGTATTCGAACCGCTGGGTGATCTGGTGAAGTTTCTCTATCGGCAGCATGGGGGGGATGTGACGCGAAGCGGGGCTTGGGTCAAGATGAATGACAGAGTGGCTTGACGGGGCGGGGGCTGGATGGAAGCCTGCGAGGATGAGCGTGGTGATCCTGATCCTTGCTGCCGGGGCATCCTCACGGATGCGCGGCGGCGACAAATGCCTAGAGGTGGTGGATGGTCTGCCGCTGCTGCGGCAGGTGGCGTTGCGTTGCTTGGCCACGGGGTGCCCGGTGCTGGTCGCCCTGCCCCCGGATCGGCCTTTGCGTGCTGCGGCGTTGGAGGGTTTGGCGGTGACGCAGGTGGCTGTGCCTGATCCGGCGCAAGGCATGGCGGCGAGTTTGGTGGCCGGGGTGGCGCAGGTGCCAGAGGGCGCGGCGATTCTGCTGATGCTGGCGGATTTGCCAGAAATGACGGCACAGGATTTGGCGGCGGTGCTGGCCGCCCGGGCAGAGCATCCGGACGCGATCCTGCGCGGTGCAGCGGCAGATGGCACGCCGGGGCATCCCGTGCTGTTTCCGCCCGATGTGCGGGGGGAGTTGCTGGCTCTGACCGGGGATGAGGGAGCAAGGTCGGTCTTGCAGCGGCACAAGCGCAGGGTGTTGCCCGTCCCCCTGCCCGACCGTCACGCGGTTACCGACCTTGATACACCCGAAGTTTGGGCCGCGTGGCGTGCTGCCCGCGCCTAACGGCGGCGCGGGGTCAGATCAAAGCCAAGGCGGTGCTTGGGATAGACGAGTGGTGCGCCGTCGGGGCCAAGAAGGCTTGAGAAGCGATGCCCGTCCTCATGCACATCCTGCCCACGCGTCTTGCCCCATTGATCCATATCCCCATCAAACGCGGGTTGCGTCACGTTCAGCATGCCCGCCATCGGGCCGGGGGTTTGGGGAAAGCTGCGGCGGGTCATGGCGGGCATCCTGTGCTGGCGGAACTGCCCGCAGGATGCGCCTTTGCGCCGGCTGTCACAACGCAACCCTTGGATGCACCATGCCTGCCTTTGGGACGGGTCTTGCCCGTTCTCGCCCCGCAGCGCATAGGACAGGCGGCGCGGTGCGTCTCGTCCCGCCAGCGCTTTTGTCACCCGCGACCGGTTTTCTTCCCGCCCTGCGATTCGGCCCCGCCTGCGGGCACTTTGACGGCCGCCTGCGCTTGGGCATTGCCCGCCGAGTCGCCCCCCGGACGGCTGGCCTGTTCCTTGGCCTTGGAAATCCCACCGCGCTTATCCCCTGCGCTGCCGCTGCCGCCTTTGGATTTGCCCTTATTGCCCGCCATCTGCACCACCCTTTGATCCTGTATCAGATAGAGGAACACGGGAAAACGCGGCGGGTTCCCTTGGGTGTGCCGCGACGCGCGCATCCAGCGGGGATTATGCAAGGATATAACAGAAAAAGGTGGTGCGGGCGGTCGGACTCGAACCGACACTCCTTGCGGAAACAGAGTTTGAGTCTGTCGCGTCTACCATTCCGCCACGCCCGCGCACGGTGGCCTAGATGCGGCACCGGCGGGCCAGTGTCAAGGCGCTGAAAGCCCTTCGTCGCAGATTTGCGCGGGTCGACAAAGCCGCCCCCCAAGCACCTCTGCCCCGGCTTGACCTTACCCGCCGCGCATGATGCTTGGGCGCGAGATTGAATCCGGGGTCACCATGTTCCGTGCGCTTTACAATTGGACCCTGCGGCAAGCGGGTCGCAGGCAGGCCCCGGCGGTCTTGGGCGCGATTTCCTTTGTCGAAAGCTCGGTCTTTCCGATCCCTGCCGATGTGCTGTTCGTGCCGATGTGTCTGGCGCGTCCTGACAAGGCGTGGCGCTATGCGCTGATTGCCAGCGTCACCTCGGTCTTGGGGGGCATCTTTGGCTGGGCCATTGGCTATTGGGCCTTTGACACCATCGCCCGCCCCTTGCTGGAGCTTTCCGGCAAGATGGACGCCTTCGAGACCTTGAAGGGCGAAACCGGCACTTGGGCCATCCTCGTGATGCTCGTCACAAGCGGCCTTGCGCATCTGCCCCCCATGAAGGTGGTCACGATCCTGTCAGGGGTGGTTGCCTTCGATCTGAAACTCTTCATCCTCTCGGCCATCGTGGCGCGGGGCGGGCGGTTCTACATGCTGGCCTTTTTGCTGAACCGTTATGGCCTTCGGATCACGGCCTTTATTGAAAAGCGGATGATCTGGATTGTGGGCGCGGTCTTGGTGCTGGCCTTGGCAACGCTGGCTGTGGTGAAGGGATTTTGACGATGGAGTTGACGCGCAACCGGCTGGTGCTTTTGGCCACGGCGGGATCGGTGGCTTTGCTGGGGGGCGCGTTCGCCTTTCAATATATCGGTGGCTTGGCCCCCTGCAAACTCTGCCTGACGGCGCGTTGGCCGCATGCCGCAGCGATCCTGATCGGGATCGTGGCGCTGTTGCTGCCGTGGCGGGTTTTGCCTTGGCTGGGGGCACTGGCCGCGGCGGCAACATCGGCGGTGGGGGTTTATCATACCGGGATTGAGCGGCATTGGTGGCAGGGGCCAACCTCATGCTCGTCCGGTCCCATTGACCAGATCGACGCGAGCGCGCTTTTGGAGCAAATCCTCGCCGCGCCCGTCGTGCGTTGCGATGAGGTGGCTTGGGCCTTGGGCGGGATTTCGATGGCTTCGTGGAATGCCATTCTGTCCGCCGCGCTGGTGGTGATCTGGGTTGTGGCCGCGCGCCGGGCGTAAGCCGAGTGTACTGCGACCCCGCGCTGGATCAGCCCAACAGCCGCTGATGTTCCTGCAAGGCGAAGCGATCCGTCATCCCGGCCACATAATCCGCAACGATCCGCGCCAAGGTCACGGCGTCTTCTGCCGCGCGCACATCTGCCGCCCATTCCTGCGGCAAAAGCTCGGGCTGGGTCATGAACAGCGGGAAAAGGTCATTGATCACCCGCGTCACCTTGGCCCGCTCTTGCATCACCGAGGGCGCGCGGTACATGCGGTGGAAAAGAAAGGACCGGATCGCCTTCAACTCTTGATACAAGGGCTTGGAAAAGCGGATCACTGTCGTGCCCAAGTGCCGGATATCCTCTACCGATTGCGGCTGTGCAGCAGCAAGACGGTTCTGCGCCACGGCGATCACATCCTCGACCA
>JAIYDR010000225.1 GCA_027487395.1 Rhodobacter sp.
CCACGGGCACCGGTCAGAAAGCCGGTCAGTGCAAACGAAGGTTCCGCCTGCTTCATCGCAGCCAGCGCTTTGGCGGCGGCCGAACCATCGGCGACATGGTCGGTGATGTCGCGGTCAGGACCGCCTTCGATCACATCAAAGCTGCGGCGCACCGGGGCGGGGCGCGCGTCATCCACGGGAACCGGCGGTTTTTCAAACCCTTCGCGCGTGCCCAAAACAGAGCGCAGCTTCAGGATCAGAAACACGGCAATCCCGGCCAGAACGAGAAGCTGGAGCAGGGAATTGTTCATTCATTAAACCTCTGACGGACGCAACGGAATCGAAAACACCGCTGCCGATTGAAAGGGTAAGGGTTGGTAACTTGTCCCATTCACCCCTATGTAGGGACGAGGGGTGGCCCTGTCCATGCCGTGGGATAGGAAACCCACTGAAACGCCCGTGATCGGAGGGGTCAATGCGCATTTTTACGCTGTTCCTGCTGTGGCCCTTGGTCGAAATCGCCCTGTTCGTGACAGTGGGCGGGGCGATTGGTCTTTTTTGGACACTGGTTGTGATTGCGGGCAGCGCGGTCTTGGGCGTCTGGCTTTTGCGCTCACGCGGGGTAAGGTCGGCGGCAGAGATGCGGCGCGGTCTGACCGCGGCGCGCGGGGGCGGCTTGGGGCAACTGGCGGGCGATGTGCTTGCCATGCTCGCCGGGGTGCTGTTGATCCTGCCGGGGTTTTTGACCGATGCGCTGGGGCTTTTGCTGCTTTTTCCGCCGGTCAGGGCGCTGATCATCCTTTGGGCCGCGCGTCGGGTGGGCAACATCCGTGCCCAGGCCACAGGCGGCACGCCGTCGCCCTCTGGTCGGTTCGGCGAGGGTCGCCCCGACATCATCGACGCCGAATTCATCGAGGTGGACCCAGAGCCTCGCCCCGACTCATCACGCTCAGCCTCTGGCTGGACCCGCCATTGAGCGGCGCGCAGGTCGGTGATAGGAACGCGCCAACGGTGTCATGAGGAGCGATAGGGATGGCCGAGGAAAACGGAAGCGCGGAAAGTGCAGCACAGGGTGCGGCGGCGCAGGGGTTGCGGATGCAAGTTTTGGCACAATTCGTGCGCGATCTGTCCTTTGAAAACATCGTTGCGCAAAAGGGCCTCGCCGGGACCGACTTGCAACCCGACATTCAGGTGGCAGTGAGCCTTGACGCCCGTAAGCGCCCGGCCCCGAACCAGTATGAGGTGACCACCAAGTACAAGGTCACCTCCAAGAACAAGGCCAACGGCGATACGCTGTTTCTGCTGGAATGCGATTACGTCGGCATTTTCCATATCGATGGCGTGCCGGAAGACCAGTTGCATCCTTTCTTGCTGATCGAATGCCCGCGTCTGTTGTTCCCCTTCGCGCGGCGCATCATCTCGGATATGACCCGCGACGGTGGCTTCCCGGCGCTGAACGTCGATACGGTGGATTTCGTGACGATGTACCGCCAAGAACTCGCCCGCCGCGCGCAGGCGCAACAGGCCGCGACAATCAACTGACCTGCATTCGGGTTGCTCCGGTTTCAGTTGATTCAGGAGACGAACAATTTGGACGCGAATCCGCTGCCGAAAGGTTAAGTCTTTCGCGTTCAAACCCTGATGTGCGTGTTTGCATCGGCTCTGTCCGGTCCTGTGCCACGGGATCGGTAACCTGCGACTCAAAAGCCGCCACAAACCAAAGTCAAAATCACCCCGAGCGCAAGAACTGCCTCTTTTGAGCGCATCAATACAGCTCTTGATTGCATCAACGGGTATCAACGCGTTTTTTTCCGCTGAGGCTCGGATTGGTTCGACCGGGCGCCATCAAACTTGCATTTCCGTCTTGAAAGGGTTCCTCTTTGCTGCATGTCTTGCGGCGAATGACGAAAGGAACACAAATGGCGGACACAGCAGCCCGTAATGGCAGACTTGGCTTTGTTTTGCTGTTGGCATGTTCTTGGGGCGTTGCGCCACTGCTGGCCCAAACGACCGACAACCTTTCCATCAATCGGACCGATGGCAATATTCAACTCGGACCTCAAGGTGTGGGCTATGGCCTGCCCGAGGGTCTTGTTCCCCCCGGACCAGAAGCACATAATTGCCCCGACGACCTATCAGCACCCTATGCCAATTGCATCGGGGCAAAGCCTCTGCGCGACGGCTCATTCTATGAGGGTGGCTTTCAGGATGACCGACCTGATGGTATCGGTCGCCAACGTGAGCCGGACGGAACCACCTATGTGGGAGAGTTCAGAGCCGGCCGCAGGCATGGATATGGCGCGATTTATGACCGCGAGGGGAACGAGCTTTACAAGGGACAATGGACGGATGGCCTGCCCAATGATCCCGAAGAAGCCTATCGTCGCGAGACGAAGTTAAAGAACATGATCAAGGCTTTGCAGGCTGAGCTGAACCAGAATGGCTGCGGTGCCGGTGCGGTCGACGGCATCATTGGTCCCAAAACGCGCAGCGCCGCGACTGCGGCAGCCGATGCAAAACCGGAACTGTTGCTCAGCGGTGATCCCTTTGCGAATGTCCAGATGCTGTATCGGTTGCTGCAATCGCTTAAGTCTGACTCTTCACAGACCTGTTCTGGCTGAACTCTCGGACGTCCGAAGTCGAATTCCAGGCCTTGGAGTCAAATACATTCAAAAGTTAGTTATTCTAACTTTCGAGAATTTTATTGAGATTTAAGATGTAATTCACCTCTAAAGCCGGGAAATTGGGATGCTTAATAGAGGTGGGACCCGGCGGTAATTGGGGTGATAGTGATCGGGAAGGCGAATAGGCGTTGCGGGCATGTTGCCATGACACATCCATAACACTGGCGTTTTCGTAAGCCGGAGCGATGCCAAGAAGGAAAATGGTGCACGGTGATTGTCGTCATTTGCCTCTTTGCCCTACTTCTGGTCGCGGTGATTGGCGTTTCGGCCTCGCTTGTTCTTGCATCTTGCGCTTTAAACCTGCCGCTTGGCCTTGGCGCGCTTGGCCAATGCGGGCCGACGGCAGTCCTTTCGGCCTCGGCATCGCAGGAAGACCTGAACAGGATTGCCGTCCTGACCTCTGACATTGGTGCGCTGGAACGCCAGATCGCAGGCTTGCAATGCAAAGCGACGCCTCCTGCCCTTCGGACAGCACCAGCTGTGGTTGCTGCACCCGAGCCGCCAACCCTTGCGCCGGAACCCACCGTGGAACCGGAACCCGAACCCGCGCCACCCGAACCCACCGCCGATGACCTGACGCAAGAGGACTTCGGTCGCGGCGACATCGCGGTGCTGAAGGGATGCTGGGATTTGGATTCAGTCTACCGAACACGCGATGAGCAGACAGGACGGGTCTACGTCTATGACCGATGGAGCCTTTGCTTTGATGACATCGGGCAAGGCGTGGAACGCATGCGCGCGACCAGTGGCGAAACCTGCGTCGGACCCGTGACCGGTCAATTCACCGACGACCGTCTGAGGATCACCGAACCGGCCAATCTGAGCTGCACCGGCGGTACCGAAATCTTTCAGCGCAACCTCGATTGCAGTCTGGACGCAGAGGGGCGGGCGAACTGCACCGTCAGCCAGCCCCAAGTGGGAACGACATCGACAGCGCGTTTGCGTCGCGCGATGGGAGAGAATTGATGGCTGAGCATTTCCTGACAAAGACCAAAGTCTACAGGGAAGATTGCCTTGGCGTGGGTCAGGCTTTGGCCATTGAACGCCATGCCGAATTGCATGCGCTGCTGACCCATAATGCTGGACCGGATGTCGCAGCCCTATTCGCCGAACCGTTCATCAGCCGCTCTGGCGATGACGGGCATCTCACGATCGCGTGGTACACCAACCTGTCAGGCCGGGGCGCAAGGCTGACAGAATTGTCGGAAGATGGGGCCAAAAGGATCGAGGCCCGGCTGGTCGCACTGACCCGTCCGCTTGTGCACATGCTGGAGGATAGCGAAAGCGGTCCCCTGTTAAGGGCGGCGCTGTCCGTGGGATCCAGGGCGGACATCTGGGTGATTGATGATCGGCCGATTCTGGTGAATTGGGGGATGACCACCGGTGCGCGGCCATCCGAAGGACCGCTCGCGGGCCTGATCCCAATGCTGACGGGTCCCATGATTGAGGCTCGCCGCCCAGCGCCTGTGGCGACACCAAACGCGGCTGCATCCTTGCCCGTACCGCCCGTCGCCCCAGTCACCGCCCCTGTTGGCACGGTGCCGCGGATCGCTTGGGTGCCACTGACCGTTCTCTTGTGTCTATCGATCCTGGTGTTGTTGTGGCTTTTATTGCCATCGACCCGGATTCCTTTCCCTTACGCGCCGCCAGTCGCCCCATCGGCCACAGTCGATACCAGCGCCGCACAAGAGGCCACCTTGCGTGCCCTCGCGGATCGCAAACAGCGACTTGAGGCGGCACTTGCCGGGGCGCAATGCCGCGCTGATGGCGTTTTGGAACTGCCCGGTGGGCGGTCCATTGATGGCGCAATGCTGCCTCGGGTGGGTAGCCCGGACCTTGCAACCGAGACCCCGGCTGAGGTGGCGCCTGTGCTGCCCCTATCGCCAAGCCAACTGTCCGTTGGTGAAGCCGATACGACCGAGACGCTGCTGAAGCGGCTTGAAGGCGGGACCGTGCTGGTCATTGCGCGGCGCGGCGAGACAGTCTCAACCGGCACAGGTTTTTCGATTGGGAACGGGTTGATCATCAGCAATGCGCATGTGCTGGGATCTTTCGGGGAGTCGGGTGAGGTCTTTGTCATCCACAAGTCCTTTGCGCAACCGTTGCCCGCCCGCGTGATCAAGGTTACCGCCCCCTTTGAACAGAGCGGTACTGACCTTGCTCTGCTTGAAGTGGCCGACAAGACCCTGACCGCTCTGACGCTGATGACCAACCCGGAAACGCGCAAGCTGACGCCCGTGATTGCCGCGGGCTTTCCGGCGGATGTGATGGAAACCGACAGCGCCTTTGTCGCCCTGATGCAGGGCGATGCGACGGCTGTGCCGGACCTGTCGGTGTCTGATGGTATCGTAACATCGGAACAGCAAATGCCCGAAGGGCAGACCAAGTTACTGTTCCATACCGCGCCTTTGTCCAACGGCAATTCCGGCGGGCCACTGGTCGACTATTGTGGCAGCGTGGTGGGCGTGAACACCTTTGTTCGCCGCAGCGAGTTACGGAGCATCAACATAGCGCTGTCGACCGCGGATGTTGTGACGTTTCTGGAGGATACGCCAGCTGCCGGGGTGATGGTGCAGGATCAGCCCTGCCGCCCGACCATCATCGCGCCGAGATTGCCAGACGCCGCGCCCAACCCGGATGCCGCGGTGCCTGAGCCTGCGCCGGATCAGCCCGCCGATGTGCCAAAGACAGACCTCGCACCACAAGACACCACGGAACCCACGGCCCCAACAGACGCTCCGAAGTCACAGGGGGATGAATGAGCGGCCCGCTGCTTGGCACCTTTTCGATCGAAGGGCTAAGGCCGCTCGGGTCACCGGCGCAGCGGTCATTTGAACTGGTGCATTCGACCCTGCGCGCCATGCTGGATGACCAGCACGCCGATCTCTTCGCTGAACCCGTGGCGGCGCGGCACGGCAATCAGACCGACTGGTATGCCAATTTTGCAGGCACGGCCCAGCGCGCCTCGGATTTGCCCGAAAGCGACCGGTCTGCCCTTTATGCAGTACTGGATACCCGGCTTTCCGCGATCCGCGCGCTGGCCGAGGGGTTGGCGCGCAAGAAGGGCAGCGATGAGCAAAGGTTGGCCGAGGTGTTGCAGAATGCCTGCGCCTTTCCTGATGACGCCTCCGTCTTTGCCGTCCGGGGACAGGATGGCGCACTGCATCCGGTGATTACGAATTGGGCTTGGACACGCGACCAGCAACCGTTGGTGCGCGGGGTACTCGCCGGACAGGCGCTGCGTCCAGCTGCGGTGCTGGGCGGTGCGGCAGGCACGGCAGGTGTGACCGGGGCCGTGGATACCGGCAGGATCGGCGGAACAGCTGGCGCGGATCGTAGCGCGATAGGTGGCGTCGACACCGATCCCACCCGGCGAAGCGGTCTTTCGGGCTTTTCGCTGTGGCTTATCCTTGCAGGCTGGTTGTTGCTGGCGTTGCTGATTGCGGCGATCCTTTGGCTGATGGTTGCCCCCTGCGGCCTGCGGCCTGAAGCTCTGGGGAATTACTGCCCGCCTCCCACCAGCAATGAGGCTGCAATGTCGGATCAGGCGCAGGCGAACCTCGAGGCCGACTTGGCCGCGCTGGAACGGCGCTTTCTTCTGGAACAGTCGCAATGCACCCGCGACGGTGAAGCGCAACGCATTGAAACATACCGTGCCGAGAAAGAAGCCGCCGAGGCCGGGGCGAAACAGCTTGAGGCTGAACAAAGGGCCGCGCAAGAGGCCCAGACCATCCCCGATGCACCCGGCAACACCGCCGAAGCCGCAACGGAGGCCGAGGCGCAAGAGCTTGAAGAACGCGTTACCGAAAACAAGGCAAAGCAGGGGGAATTGGCCTTTTCCCTTGCTTGGAACAGTTCCGACGACATTGACCTCAAGGTGAAATGCCCGTCCGGAAAGATTGTCAGCTACCAGACCAAGACGCGTCTGGTCTGCGGCGGCAAGCTGGACATTGATGCCAACAGCTATGGCAAAATTGTCGAACGCCCCATCGAAAACATCTTTTTCGACAGCCCCCCACCCGGCCGATACGACGTCATCGTCCGCTTGCACAACGGACGAAGCGGACAACCGCAGGACTTCAGCCTGCGCGTCAAACCTGCCGACGGTCCGGCCCGCGTGGTCTCGGGCCGCGTTTCCCGCGGCCAGCCAGATTGGTCTTGGTCCGTGGTGATTGGAGAGTGATCTGACATGAAACCCAACACGCACAAATTGGACCTCGCGCCGCTGACGGAATGGCGGGGCGATATCAGCCTTGTTCCCTATTCAGGCATTCAGATCCTTGATTTTGGGTTTGATCTTGACGCGCTGACCCTGAAACCGCTGCGCTTTATCGAACGGATCACGCGGGTAGAAGGTGACCTTGTCGAGCGGACGCTGATCCCGCTGACGGGCGATGCAGAATTGGACGCGGAATTTGAGGCCGAACCAATGGCCGACGATGACGCCTATACGATCCGTCCGCAGGCGGCGCTGGACCCGTTCCTTGATCAATGGGTGCCGGTGCCGGTATTGCGGTTAAAGAACGAACGCGGCCCCGGCGGAGAAGAGCGGTTTGACGCCGGACCCTCGACATGGGCGCGGATGCGGGTTGTGGCGCTGGATGCGCGCGATCTCGACACGGGCCACACACACCGGCTGCAGCTTGCGCTGGATACCATGCTGATGGCCCGAAATTCCGAAGGCACCTATATCAGCCCGGAACGCACAGACGCCGAAAAGTCGCGCGATTTCCGCTTTGTTGCTGACCCGGCGATGATGGACTGGTTTCTGCGGCGGCTTGAGGTGGACCCGGAAGGGCGGTCCTATGACCCGCAGAAATGGGTCTCGGATTGGCTGGAAGAGTTGTTCCTTGCCCGCAAACGCGCGGAACGTCCGGGGCGGCGGGTGACCCGCGAAAGCCTGCCGCACCAGTTTGAACATTGGGCGCGCTACTTGTGCTATTTGAAGGTGCTCGACGCGGCGGTGCAGTTCCCGCGCATGCACTTTGTCAACACCGTCAGCGAACGCGAGGCGGTAGCGCCGGTCGATGTCGAACTGGTTCTGGATATTGGAAACTCGCGCACCTGTGGCATCCTGATCGAACGTTTCGCAGGCGAGACGCGCACCGATCTTGCGCGATCCTTTCCGCTAGAGATCCGCGATCTGTCGCGGCCGGAATTGCTTTATTCTGGCCTCTTTGAAAGCCGGGTGGAATTCACCGAATTCCAGATGGGCGACGAACGCTACGCCAGCCGGTCCGGGCGGCGGGGCGGCTTTGTCTGGCCAAGTTGTGTGCGCATGGGGCCTGAGGCAATGCGATTGGTCGCCAATGAGGTGGGGACAGAGACCACCTCAGGCCTTTCCAGCCCGAAACGCTATCTGTGGGACTGTGAGCCGTTGCAGCAGGACTGGCGTTTTCATAACCACGATGACCCAAACAACCTGCCCCGCTCGATCCGCGCGGCGATGCGCTATGTGAACGAATCCGGCGATGTGCTGGACCAGATCCCCTATGAGGAAAGCCGCCGCCTGCGACCCAAGGGCAAAAGCTCACGCCTGCCCGCGATCCGTCCCCGCTTTTCGCGCTCGTCCCTGTTCTGCTTCATGCTGGCCGAAGTCATCGCCCATGCGATGGTACAGGTGAATTCTCCGGCGTCACGCCAACGTCGGCCACAATCGGAACTGCCCCGGCGATTGGACCGCGTGATCCTGACCTTGCCGACAGCAACATCGGTCCAAGAACAAGCAATCATCCGATCCAGAGCGCGCGGCGCGCTGTCACTGGTCTGGTCAATGATGGGGTTAAAGCAGGGCGAAAGCTCAATCGCCATTGCGCCACAACTGATCGTGGATTGGGACGAGGCAAGCTGCACCCAGCTTGTCTATCTTTATTCCGAACTCATCCAGAAATTTGACGGCCGGATCGACCGCTTCTTGCGCCTGAAAGGCCGCCCGCGCGTCCGCACATCCGGAGAAGCGGCGACACCGTCCTTGCGGCTGGCCTGTATCGACATCGGCGCGGGCACCACCGACCTGATGATTACCACGTTCTGGGGCGAGGCCAATCGCGTGCTTCACCCGCAGCAGACCTTCCGGGAAGGCTTCCGCGTGGCCGGGGATGACCTTGTGCAACGCTTGATCTCAAGCATCGTTTTGCCTGCCGTGCGGGATGAGGTCGCGGTGCAAGGAGGTCACTTCATCCGCGAACGCCTGTCAGAGCTTTTCGGTGGTGATATCGGCGGGCAGGATCAACAAGTGGTTCAGAAACGCCGGCAATTCGCCAGCCGCGTCTTGATCCCCATCGCCATCGACATTCTGCACCGCTGCGAAAGCGCAGAAGAATTCGAAGACCTGACGCTGGACCTGAACAGCATGCTGGCCGTGCAAGAGGCCGAAGAGGCGCCCGGCTTCGCCCCCGACGCAGCAGCAGCACAGACCCAGGGCACCTTGCGGGTCAATCGGTCTCTGCTGGCCTATATCGAAGAGCCGGCTCGGGAATTGGGCGCGGTAGCTTTCAACCTGACCGACGTGATCATCCGCTTTTCGCGTTCAGAAGTGGACGCCATTGCGCGGGAGGTGTTCCAGAAGTCCCTGTCCAACATGGCCGAGATGGCCGATCACTTGGGCGTCGATGTGGTCTTGCTGACGGGACGCCCATCGCGTCTGCCAGCAGTGCGGTCGATCATCGAAGAGTTGATGGTGGTGCCGCCAAACCGTCTGGTGTCGATGCACAGCTATAAGACCGGACGTTGGTATCCCTTCCGCGACCCAGTCACCCAGCGCATCGGCGATCCGAAATCGACGGTGGCGGTCGGCGGTATGCTGATTGCGCTGTCCGAGAGCCGGATCCCCAACTTTAAAATCCACACAAGCGCGTTCCAGATGCGCTCCACCGCGCGCTACATCGGCGAGATGGACAGCTCCGGCCAGATCACCAACGATCGGGTGATCTTTTCCAACGTGAATCTGAACGCCCGCAAGTCCGAGTCCGACAATCAGGCAAAGGTGCGGATGTTTGCGCCGATCTACGTCGGATCACGGCAGGTGCCACAAGAGCGTTGGACCACCACGCCGCTCTATCGCATCGACTATGCCACGCCTGCGGCCCAATCGCGGCCCAGTCCGCTGGTCGTCTCGCTTGAACGCGAGGATTTCGAGGACGAGGACGAGCGAGTCACCTCGGAAGGCATCCTGCGGCGCGAGGCCATGCGGGAGGCCTTCACTGTCGCCGATATCGAAGACGGTGAAGGCGAGGCGATGAAGCCATCCGAAGTGGTGCTTAGGCTGCAAACCCTTGGACTGGATGACGAGTATTGGGTCGATACCGGCCTGTTCCGGCTGTGAGTGGATCGAAGATGACGCAAGAGAAACCGCTTTTCGAACTTTGTCAGGACATCTCGGCCCAAGCCGCCGCCGCGCTGGACTGGCTGGGCCGTCCCGATGCGCATGACCTTGTCGGGGCGAACCGCCGTTCGATTGACCATGTCGCGCGCCGGAGCCTGCGGCGGGCGCGCAAACTGATGCGGGCGGCGCAGAGCCGCATGTCGGTATCGGTTTTTGGGCCGTCGCAAGCGGGGAAGTCCTTTCTCGTCTCGGTCCTTGCTCGGCCACTGAATGGGCGGCTGGTCGCGGCCTATGGCGGGCCGAGGGGCGAATTGGATTACATTCGTGAGATCAACCCCGAAGGCGAAGGCGAAAGCACCGGCCTTGTGACGCGTTTTACGATGCAGCGCCGCCCTGCCCCGGAAGGCTTTCCCGTCCCGATCAATCTGCTGAGCGAAGCCGATGTCGCCCGGGTGTTGATCAACAGCTTTTACATGGATGGCGACCAGTCAGAGCCGGTTCCCGAACGCGACGATCTGAGCGCCCATCTGGACCGTTTCCGCAGCAAGATGATGGCGGCGGCAGGGGCGGGGCTGACGGCGGATGACCTGCTGGAAATCGGGGAATACATAGACCGCAATTTCGGGCGCAACGCCTATGCAACGGCGTTCAAGGGGTTCTGGGAAGAGGCGGGTCTGATCGCGCCCCGGCTGGGACTGGCAGACCGGGCGGAATTCATGGGCGTTCTGTGGGGGCATCACAACCCGCTGAACGCGCTCTATCTGAAACTGATCACCGCGCTGGCCACCTTGGCGCATGCCGAAACGCTGCATGCCGGTCTGGATGCGCTGACGCCGCGCGAAAGCTCGCTCATCGACGTCAAGACCTTGCGCGATCTTGTCGCCCCCACACACACCAACCCGGACCTGACGGTCTGTCTACCCTCTGGGCAAAAGCAAACGGTGGCCCGCAGCCTGCTCTGCGCTCTCGCCGCAGAGCTGGTCGTGCCGATGCGCGACCTGCCCTATGACATCTTTACGGAAACCGACCTTCTGGATTTTCCCGGCGCGCGCAATCGGTTTGAGCAACCCTTGGAAAAGACGCTTGAAAAGGCCGAAACCGCCCTGCCGGAATTGCTGCTGCGCGGGAAAGTTGCCTATCTCTTTGACCGGTATGTCGAAAATCAAGACATCACCTCGATGCTGCTCTGTGTGCCAGACAGTAACATGGAGACGATGGACCTGCCCGGTCTGGTCAGCAACTGGGTCGCCTCAAGTCACGGGGCCACGCCGGAACAACGGCGGCTGTCGGACTGCATCCTGTTTTTCGTGCTGACCAAGTTTGACAAGCATCTGGGTGATTCGGCCGCGCAGGGTGGGGCTGCCACGCGGTTTGAACGGCGGCTTCAGGCCTCATTGCTGGAAAAATTCACCCGCGGTCGCGACAACTGGGTGGAAAACTGGCGGCCAGCAGAGCCGTTCCGCAACTGCTTTTGGTTGCGCAATCCGAATTTCTTTGTCGATGGCCTGATCGACTATGACAGCAACCGCCAAGAGCTTCGCATCCGCCCAGACAAAGAGGCCCGCCTTGCCGAATTGAAGGCAGGCTGCGTCACCTCCCCTCTTGTCGCACGCCACTTCCGCGACCCCGAAGCCGCTTGGGACGCCGCCATGTCGTTGAACGATGGCGGCATCGGGCATCTGGTGCGGGCTTTGACTCCGGTGTGTAAGCCCGACAGCAAGTTGCGCCAGATCGAGGTGCAGTTGGCCAAGGCGGCGGGCGATTTGCGGCAGGTTCTCAAGCCGTATTTCATTTCAGATGACATCGGTAAGCGGATCGAAGAACGCGCCGTCGCGGCCGGGCGGGTGATCGACGATCTTGAAATCGTCCTGTCACGGCATCGCTTTGGGGCCTTGTTGGCAATGCTGACGGTGGATCAGGAATTGATCGCTGACCGCATCGCGCGAGTGCCAAGCTTCATCCGCATCACCAGTGCGGTTTCGTCTTCGGCGGGCGCGCGTCTGACCGCCCCGACAACGGCACCTGAGGCAGCCCAGAGTGGCCCGCTGCGCCCGTTGCGACCAAGGGCCAGTGCCGCACCTGTGGCCGCCGCACCGTCCGAGGTTGCCGATACTGCCACTGGCGAAGGCACTATTCGGACGATGACGCTTGAGGATTTTCAGGCGCAAATGGCGATTGAGGTCTGGATCGAACAGCTCAAGACCTTTCAGGGCGATGAGGCGATGCACGCCGCCTATGGCATCAGCAGCGCCAATATCGCCGAATTGGTCTCGGAACTGATCCGGGGGGCGCTTCGGCTGCGGCTGGCGCAGGGCATCGCGACGGATCTTGCCGAGATCAGTTTTGGTCTGACTGTGGACCGTCAGGCCTATCCGGCCGCCATCCTCTGCGCCGAGCGGATCAATGACTTCGTCCGCACGCTGGGCGTCGGCTTGTTGCCTGAAAAGGACCGGCCCCGCATCCAGATGCCGGATGGACGAGACCGCATCGTCTTTCTGGCTGAACCACGGTCCGACAGTTGCGACGACCTGCCACCGTTGCCGCGTCGTGCATCTGAAGAGATGTGGACGGATTGGGTCTTTGCCTTGGACGCCCTGTTCAGTCGCAATGCCATGGCCACCGACTCTGGGACCGTGAACGCCGAAGGCAACCGCCAGCTTGGCGCGATCTTGACCTCGTTGGCGATGGGGCAAGAGTGATGTTGCAAATCACGCCCGACGAAAACGAATTGGCGCGCGGCTATGGGTTCCTTGTGTTCCCCGCGACGGGCATTGATACCGCGCAGCCTGTGACAGTCGCGGTGTTTGAAACCTTCGGCGGTCGCTGGCTGGGTCGCTCTGCCGGGGATTCCGCCTATGTCGCGATCGGTGATGCGAATTGGCAAGCCGAGCCGCATGCCTTTGGCCCCTATCCGGTGATTGTCGCAGATGGCGTTGCGAGGGTACGGATCGGGCCAGAGATCGTCAACAAGGTGCCAGAGTACACCCATTGCCGCATCAAGATTGGCGCGTTGATCGCAGACGTGATCTGGCCTGACGACGTGATCCCCCGCGCCGGAGCGGCGGCTTTGGGCGGAATAACCACCA
>JAIYDR010000132.1 GCA_027487395.1 Rhodobacter sp.
CGCCCATCTGCTGAAAGCCTTGCGCGAAGAGTTAAAGGCGTTGCAGGGCCGATTGGATTTAACCACGATTTTTGTCACCCATGATCAGGAAGAGGCGATGGAACTGGCCGATCTGGTGGTCGTGATGTCGATGGGCCGGATTGAGCAGATCGGCAAGCCGCATGACATCCGCGCCCGCCCGGCGACCGAATTTGTGCGAACCTTCATCTCGGCCTGACCGCTTCCATATCGGAAGCAAAAGGCGCAATCTGGCCGAGAGACCCTGACAAGAGGCAGGAATGGATCGGCTGGATTGCGACCGCATGTTCATCGCGGTGATGGAGACCGGAAGTTTCGCCGCCGCCGCGCTGCGGTTGAACACCTCGTCCGGGCAGGCGTCAAAACTGGTGGCGCGGCTGGAGCAGGATTTGGGTGTGCGGTTGCTGAACCGCACCACCCGCGCCTTGGCCGCAACCGAGGTGGGGCGATCCTACTATCAGCGCATCCGGGGGATTCTGGATGATCTGGAAACGCTGGATGATGAGGTGCGCGCCCGCAGCACCACCCCGCGCGGCCAATTGCGCCTGAGCGCACCGCTGACCTTTGGCACGATGCAGCTTGTCCCCGCGTTAAACGATTTCGCCGCGCGCTATCCGCTGATCGCGCTGGATGTCAGCTTCACCGACCGCATGGTCAATCTGGTGGACGAAGGCTTTGACGCCGCCATCCGCGCCGGACGGATGGACGACAGCAGCCTGATCGGCCGCAAACTGGCGGTGATGGGCACGATGGTTGTCGCCTCAAGCGCATATCTCGAAGCGTATGGCACGCCTGCGCATCCCGCTGATCTGCGCGATCATGTCTGCATTCAGGACAGCAATTTCCGCGATCCGGGCCTGTGGCGGTTTACCGAAGGCGGGGCAGAGTTCACCATGCCGGTCACCGGCCGCTTGCGCTATTCCAACGCCGAAGCCTGCCTGAATGCGGCGGCCATGGGCCTTGGTCTGGCAAATGTGCCGGATTTCGTCTGCGCGCAGGCGCTGGCAGCAGGCCGGGTGCGCCGGGTTCTGCAGGCGTTTGAACCTGCCCCCGGGGGAATCTGGGCGATCTATCCGCCGGGGCGACATCTGGCGGCCAAGGTGCGGCTGCTGGTGGAGTTTCTGGCCGAGCGGTTTCGGGATGGGGCGGATTGGTCACCGCAATAACTTCCATTTGGGAAGTAGTTACTTTCTTTTTTGTATTATTATATCCGCAAAAGAATTTGTGCATGGTCTAGCCATTGGCGCATCCCTGCGCCCCTGTTCAACGGAGTTTACCCAATGACCGCGACCTTATCTTCCGCCGCCACCGCCTTGAACGCCGGCCTCGCCGCCACGCTGCTGCGGAATGGCGCTTCCGCTTTGACCAAGCGCTGATCGCGCAGAAGGGAGATTGACCATGAGCACCGCCAGCGCCCCGATGGAGATTGGCCTTGTCCGGCTGATCGTCCGCGACCTGCCCCGTGTCGCCGACTTTTACACCACTGCCTTGGGATTGGAAAAACTCGCCTCTGATGCGTCGCAGGTGACGTTGGGCGCAGGGAACCGGGCGCTGCTGGAGCTTTTGGGCGACAAGGCGGCGCGGATTGCCAGCCCGCGCGAGGCAGGGTTGTTCCACACCGCCTTTCTGCTGCCCAAACGCTCCGATCTTGGCGCGTGGGTCCATCATGCCAGCGACAGCCGCCTGCCCGTGCAAGGGGCATCGGATCACAAGGTGTCAGAGGCGATCTATCTGGCCGATCCCGAGGGCAACGGGGTTGAGATTTACACTGACCGCCCGCGCATGGCGTGGGCCGATGCCAAAGGCGCGATTGCAATGACCACCGATGCGCTGGATGTGCCCGATCTTGCGGCCTCGGCCCGTGGTCCGTGGAAGGGAGCGCCAGACGGCACTGTGGTGGGCCATGTTCACCTGCAAGTCGGCAACGTGCCAGAGGCTGAAGCGTTTTATTCCCGCCAGTTAGGCTTTGCCATCACCGCCCATTATCCGGGTGCGGCGTTCTATGGCTCGGGTGGCTATCACCACCATTTTGCCTCCAACATCTGGAACAGCCGGGGCGCGGGACCACGCCAGCCCGGAACGGGCTTGGCGGGGGTAGAGGTCTTGGCCGATGCCGACTCTTTTGCCGCCATCATCACCCGAAGCGGCGGCAAGACAGCGCTGACCGATCCTTGGGGCACCGAGATCACGTTTACCGAAAAGGCCGCCTAAGATGTTGGTGAACGGGCAATGGACGGAGAACTGGCAACCGGTGCAGGCCAAGGATGACAAGGGCGGCTTCGTGCGCCAGACCTCAACCTTCCGCAATTGGGTAACGCCGGATGGCAGCGCTGGACCAACTGGGGTGGGCGGCTTCAAGGCCGAGACGGGGCGCTATCACCTCTATGTTGCACTCATCTGCCCTTGGGCCAGCCGCACCCTGATGGCGCGCAAGCTGAAGGGGTTAGAGGGCGTGGTCACGGTGTCGATCGTTGAACCTGCCTTGACCGATCAAGGCTGGCGCTTCGCCCCCGGCGCGGATGCGGTGAACGGGGCCAGCTACATGCACCAGATTTACACCAAGGCCGATCCGGCCGTGAACGGACGCGCCACGGTGCCGGTCTTGTGGGACAAGGCGACGGGTAACTTGGTGAACAATGAAAGCGCCGATATCCTGCGGATGCTGGACTCAGGGTTTGGTGATCTGGCCAGAGGTGCATCACTTTACCCCGCCGATCTGGCGGCAGAGATCGACGCATGGAACGACGCGATCTATGCCAGCTTCAACAACGGCGTCTATCGCTGCGGCTTTGCCACCACCCAAGCCGCCTATGACGAGGCGTTTGATGAGGTGTTCGCCACCATGGACCGGTTGGAACACCGCCTGTCCGATGGCCGCGCGTATCTGCATGGTGACCGCTTTACCGAAACCGATATCCGCACCTTTGTGACCCTGATCCGATTCGATGCCGCCTATCATGGCCTGTTCAAATGTAACCTGCGGCGGGTTGCGGATTATCCAGCGCTGGCCGCCTATACCAAGCGCATCCATGCCTTGCCGGGGATGGCCGAGACAGTCAGCGTCGACCACATCAAGCGCGGCTATTACTCGATCAAGGCGCTGAACCCGTCGGGCATCGTACCCAAGGGACCGGCGTTGGACTATCTGCTGTGATTCGCCCACTCATCGGGCGGCAGGGCACGGGCGCGAGAACCTTGCTGGGCACGTCGGGGGCAATCTGCGGGACTTACCCGCGCGGGTAACCGCTGCCTTGCGCCCACCGCCAGGCATCGCGGATCATCTGGGGCAAGTTTGACCGATGCGGATTCCAACCGAGTTCCGCCATCGCGCGGGCAGAGCCGGACACCAGTGCCGCCGCATCCCCCGGTCGCCGCGCGCCAAGAACAACCGGCACCTCGCGGTTGGTCACCACACGGGCGTGGTCGATCACCTCGCGCACCGAAAATCCGGTGCCGCTGCCCAGACAGAACACCCGGCTTCCGCGCCCGTCCCGCAACCAGTTCAGGCCCAGCACATGCGCGTCGGCAAGGTCCGAGACATGCACATAATCACGCACACAGGTGCCGTCGCGCGTGGGGTAATCATCGCCAAACAGCGTCAGCGCCGGGCGCTTGCCGTCAATGGCCTCCAGCATCAAGGGGATGAGATGGGTTTCGGGGTCGTGCTGTTCGCCGATCTCTCCGTCTTCATCCGCACCTGCGACGTTGAAATAGCGAAAGATCACCGATTGCAGGCCATGGGCGGCTTCAAACGCGCCCAGCATATCCTCAATCGCGCGCTTGGATGCGCCGTAAGCGTTGATCGGATGCTGGGGTGTATCTTCGTCCAAGAGAACGCCATCCTGATCGCCATAGGTGGCGCAGGTCGAAGAAAACACGATATGCCGGATGCCCGCCGCCACTGTCGCCTCAAGGAGGTTCAACGCCCCGGTCACGTTGATGCGCCAGTAAAGACCGGGATCGCGCATTGACTCACCCACCAACGACAGGGCAGCGAAATGCATCACAGCAACGGGGCGATAGTGATCCATAGCGGCAGTGATTGCGGCGGGATCCATCAGATCGCCCCTGACGAAAGGGCCGAATCTCACGGCGCCTTCCCAGCCTGTGGCCAGATTGTCGAAAGCAACCGGCACAAAGCCCGCGCGGGCCAAGGCCTTGCAGGCATGGGCACCAATATAGCCCGCCCCCCCCGTCACAAGCACATGATCCGGCAAAATGCGGTCTCCGCTCAAAAGTGTTAAGGCAATCGGATAGCGTTCAGAAGCCAACAAGGCGAGCCTCTTTGCGCGAAAACGTTCCAGAAAATCATCGGTTCCGCTGTGAGGTGTTGCGTCGGGTAAGTCGGGGCGGCGCGCGCTGGCCAAACCAACCGCTTACCTTGCCCCCCTAGCCTTCGCCGCCATCCGTCACCCGCACCCCCGCGGACCGAGGAGGCCCCATGTCCGACGATACCCCGATCTTGTCCTTGCCGCTGATTCTGCCCGCGCAGGCCCAAAAGCATGTCACCCACAACGAGGCGCTGCGCATCCTTGATGTGCTGGTGCAGCTTGCCGTCACTGACCGCACCCGCGCCACACCGCCCGCCGCCCCGGTCGAGGGAGACCGCCACATCATCGCGTCCTCGGCCACCGGAGTTTGGGCGGATCGTGACGGGCAGGTGGCCTGCTATTGGGGCGGGGCCTGGCTTTATCTGATCCCGCAAAACGGCTGGATCGCACGTGTCGTGTCCGAAGCCCAGACCGTAGCCTGGCAGGGGGGGCAATGGGTCAACGCTGAAACACCACCGCCGCCGCCGGTCATGCTCGGCATCAATGCCACGGCCGATACGACCAACCGTCTGACCGTCTCGGCCGCCGCAACGCTTTTGACGCATGACGGGGCGGGCCATCAGATCAAGATCAACAAGGCCCTACCCGGCGACACCGCCAGCTTGCTGTTCCAATCGGGCTGGCAAGGCCGCGCCGAAATGGGACTTGCAGGGTCGGATGCCTTCGCACTGAAGATCAGCGCCGATGGCAGCCAATGGCGCACAGCGCTGACAACCGATCCGGCCAGCGGCAGTGTGTCCTTGCCCGCGCCGTTACAACTGGAGGCACAGACGACGGCCCCAGTCGCCCCGGCAAATGGCACGCTTTGGCTGGACGCAACCGGCGAAGTGCGCGTGGCCAGTGCAGGCACAGTGCAACGCGTCGGATTGGCAGATGGCAGTCGAGGCGATGTCACCGTTTCGGCCAATGGTGCGCAATGGACGGTCGCGGCAGCAACGATCGGCAATGGCAAACTGGCCACGATGACCGCGCCGGGATTCAAGGGGCGCAGCAGCGCAGGCGCAGGCACGCCCGAGGACATGCCGCCCGCACAGGCGCGCGCGCTTCTTGATCTTTCGCCGTTGTCAAATGCGGATTTCTGCCAAGTCGCCCGCTTTGCTGCCGCCGCCACAACGGTCGGGCCCTTCATCGGTACGGCCATTTCTGCAGGCACGATCACGACAGCGATTCCCCCGGCTTCGATCTTGGGCATAAACCCGTTTGGCACGTTTTTGCGATCTGCCGTAACGACCAACAGCGGCTATCGGTTCTCCACAACGCTTTCGTCCGATTTCTTCGGCGTCGCGCCGCGCAAATTCCGCGCCAAATGCCTATGGCGCGGAACCGCCAGCACCACGGTCCGGCTTGGCTATCACAACTGCACCACCTTCGCTGATAGTAACCACGGCGCGTATTTTGAGGTGCTCGGCGATCAGATCACCGCCAAGACCGCCGCCGCTTCCGTCCGCACCACCCATCCCACCACGCTGACCCTGACACTGAACGCGCTCTACACATTTGACATTGAGGTGGCCGCTCCCGCCACCGCCGTCCGCTTTCGGGCCTGGGAGAATACCAATCCAACGCCTGTTCTGGATGTCGAAATCACAACCTCTTTGCCGACCAGCGCAACCAACGCCTTTGGTGCAGGGTTGATCGCGACCAATGCACTGACCGTCGCCACCGATATGATCATTCTCTATGAAATGGCAGTCGGCACGGTCGCTGGCTTTCGCAGACTTCTGGACTGAAAACCCATTCTTTGGTTGGTAATGTTTGACAGCCCCTGTCGTCGCGTTCTAATCAATGCGGCAATTGGACAAAAGGGTTTTCAGATGCGGATTGCGATGATCGGAACGGGCTACGTTGGCCTTGTCTCCGGGGTGTGTTTTTCGGACTTCGGGCATGAAGTGATCTGTGTCGACAAAGACCCTGGCAAGATTGACCGTCTGCGCCGGGGGGAAGTGCCGATCTTCGAACCGGGGCTTGAGGCCTTGATGGCGAAGAATGTCGCGACTGGGCAGTTGTCCTTTACGCTCGATCTGGCAGAGGCGGTGGCGGGGGCGGATGCGGTGTTCATCGCCGTGGGCACCCCCACCCGTCGCGGCGATGGCCATGCCGACCTGACCTATGTGATGGCCGCGGCCGAAGAAATTGGGCGCGCTTTGACAGGCTATGCCGTCGTTGTCACGAAATCCACCGTCCCCGTCGGCGCCAACCGCAAAGTGGCGGAGGCTTTGCGTGCTGCAAATCCGGATGCGGAATTCGACATCGCCTCAAACCCCGAATTCCTGCGCGAAGGCGCGGCGATTGACGATTTCATGCGCCCTGACCGCGTGGTGGTCGGCGTGGAAAACGACCGCGCCAAGGCCGTGATGGCGGGCATTTATCGCCCGCTTTTCTTGCGCGACTTTCCCATCGTCTTCACCGATCTCGAAAGCGCCGAGATGATCAAATACGCCGCCAACGCGTTTCTGGCGACCAAGATCACCTTCATCAACGAGATTGCGGCGCTGTGTGAGAAAGTCGGGGCCGATATCAAATCGGTCTCCAAGGGCATCGGGTTGGATGGCCGTATCGGCAACAAGTTCTTGCATGCGGGACCGGGCTATGGCGGGTCGTGCTTTCCCAAGGACACCAAGGCCTTGGCCCGCATTGGGCAGGAACATGCCGTACCGATGCAGATCACCGAAACCGTGATCCGCGTGAATGAAGAGGTCAAGCACCGCATGATCGACAAGATCGTGGACCTGTGCGACGGATCGGTGAACCGCAAGAGCATCGCCATCCTTGGCGTCACCTTCAAACCCAACACCGACGACATGCGCGACGCGCCTTCTTTGACCATCGTGCCCGCGTTGGTGGGCGGCGGCGCCCGCGTGCGCGTCACCGATCCCGAAGGCCGGCGCGAGGGTGAGGCGCTGCTGCCCGGGGTAGACTGGTTCGACAACGCCTATCAGGCGGCAGCGGGGGCTGATCTTCTGGTGATCCTGACCGAATGGAACGAGTTCCGCGCGCTGGACTTGTCGCGTCTGTCGCGCAGCATGACCACCGCACGCATGGCCGACCTGCGCAACATCTACGACGCAGAAAGCGCCACCAAGGCGGGCTTTGTCGCCTATCAGGGCGTGGGACGGTAGGGCGGCGCAGGTTTATTCCGGGAAGAACGTTTGCGGCGGTCTCATCGCGGGCAGAGCCCTCATCCGATGGAGCCAGCCTTCCATGACATGCGTTGCCGCGACTCCGGCCTCGGACAGCCATTGCGTATAGCCCCATATCGCGCAATCACCGATGCCCGGTTTTGGACCATGAAAGAATGGTTCATCCCCCAAAAGGGTTGCGAAGCGCTGGCAGTCAGCCTGATACCGCATCGTCAGCCACTCGATCGCGCCTTGTGGAAACCCCTGCCCTTTGACGCGTTGCGCCTCTTTCAGTTGCGGCAAGCACATGCCGATCCGATTGGCCTCCCACATCAGCAACTCGCGCCCTCGGCGCTGCCCTTCCGGCGTTTCACCACCCAGACAGCCGAACCGAGTGGCGATTTCCAGAAGGATTGCACCGGATTGGACATAAGGCGTCCCGTCGATCACCAAGAGCGGCACTTCGGCAAAAGGACTGGCCACGAGGAAGTCGGCAGGCCGGCTTTCTGGGGATGCCCAAATGTCCACCCAGACGGTCGAATGACGCACCCCTGCAAGCGACAAGGCAAGCGCCACCTTGCAAGCATGCCCCGAGTCGGGATGTCCATAAAGCACCAGATCAGTCACGCTATCATCCTTTCGATCATCCATCACAACGGCTGCGAGGAAATTTGCCGGTGGCAGCCAATCCCCTCGATTTCCTTGACACCTCGGCACTGGCGACACAACGCAAGGCTGCACCCCGCCACTTTGTACGCGCCGTCGTCACATCTCTATCTTCTAGAATTCAGGGAAACCGGCAACCCCAGCGCGACACAGTCAAACACCACCACCTGCCCATTGGCCAAGACGGGCTAAGGATGCGCGGTGACAGGGGCGGGATCGAAAGCTGATCGACATGAAGCACGGGCGGGCGGTCTGCGCCTGTCGGACCTGTGCCAATGCAGGTCTAGGTCAGGTCAGTTTCAATGGACGTTAGGCGGGAACGCTCTCGCGCCTCGGCAACGGTGACCCATGTGATGGCGGCGATGATGAGGCCGCCGCCAAGGATGACCCAGACATCCACGCCCTCACCAAACACCAGCGCACCAAGAAGCGTGGCCCAGATCAATTGCAGAAAGGTAACCGGCTGGGTCACCGTCAAGGGGGCCACCCGAAAGGCCCGGACCATACAGTAATGCGCCGTGGTGGCAAAGCCCGCCACCAGCCCCAGCCACAGCAGTTGCGCCACTGTCACCGGCACCCAGACCCACAGCGCCAGCGGCAACAGGCCCAGCGTCACCGTCAGGGACATCATCGCCACCACCGCCCCCGCCGGGGCGAGTTGCGACAAACGCTTCGCCAGAAGGTAACTGGCGGCAAAGAAGGTGGCAGCGGCCAGTTGCGCCAGATGGCCATCCGTCACCTCGCGCAAACCGGGGCGCAGGATCACCACCGCGCCGATCAACGCAAGCACGACCGACAGCACCCGGCGCAGGGCCAAAACCTCGCCAAAGAACAGTGATGCGCCAAGGGTCATCAGGACAGGGTTCAGATAGCCGATTGCCGTCACCTCAGCCACCGGGATACGCGCCATCGCGTAAAACCAGAACACCACCGCCAGCGAATGCGCGACGCCGCGCCAGCCGAACAGCACCAAGGTCCGGCGCGCAAACCCCTGTCGCAGCAGCGGCAGCAGCGTCGGCAGCAGGAAAAGTACACCCCAACCAAAGCGCAGAAAAGCTGACTGCGCGGCGGGCAACTCGGTTCCCAGATAGCGCACGATGCCCGTCACGCCGACAAAGCACAGCCCCGTCGCCAGCATCCACAAGGCCCCCTCGATGGGGCGGTTCGCGGGGGCGTTGGGGGATGTCGCGGTCATGTCGGCGACCAAAGCCGATCCACCCGGTCCCTGCAACCCCTCTCAGCCAAAAGCCAAACCCGCAGCGATGGCCCACATGGTGCAACCCACCACCACCTCCAACACCACCCAAGCCTGCGGTTTGGCAAATGCCGGCGCCAGCAACCGCGCGCCAAACCCCAATGCGGAGAAGAACACAAAAGACCCCAGCGCCGCCCCCGCCCCAAACAGCCCCGAATGTGGCGCGTAGCGGGTGGAGAGCGACCCCAAGAGCATCACCGTATCCAGATAGACATGCGGATTGGCCCAGGTCAGGACCAAACAGGTGGCAATCACCCTCCCCAAAGGCACCGTTCCGGTATTGGCTGGCATCAAGGCCGCCCCGCCGCGCCATGCCGCACGAAAGCGCAACGCGCCGTAAACCACCAGAAACGCCACCCCGGCCCAGAGCATCGCCTGCCCCAGCCACGGTGCCATCCGACTGGCCGCGCCGAAACCCGTCACCCCCAGCGTGATCAACAGAGCATCCGACAACGCACAGGTCAGCACGACCCAAGCGACATGCTCGCGCCGCAAGCCTTGGCGCAGCACAAAGGCATTCTGCGCCCCGATGGCAGCAATCAGACTGATCGAGACCAGAAATCCCGAAATGGCAGCGTTGAACATGGTCGCTCCTGTCATGGTGCGCTTGACATAGACCGCCGCGCCGCGCCCAATCCAGTTAATGATTTTACCGACGGATCAGTTTTCCTAATGCTGGACCCACATCACCTTGCCGCCCTTGCTGCCATCCATCGGCGCGGATCGTTCGAGCTTGCGGCGGCGGTCTTGCATGTGACGCCCTCGGCCATCTCGCAGCGGCTCAAAGCGCTTGAGGAACGGATCGGTGCCTTGCTCATCCGCCGGGGCCAACCCTGTCAGGCGACCGAGGCCGGACTGCGCCTGATTCACCATTTCGACGCGCTGACCCTGATGGAAAAGGCGCTGCAGGCCGATTTGCCCGGGTTAGAGGCCGGTCCCGTTCCCGTACGCATCGCCGTCAATGCCGACAGTTTGGCGACCTGGGTGATCCCGGCGCTGGCAACGCTGGACGGGTTTCTTTTTGACATCGTGATCGACGACCAGGACGTATCGCAAGAGTGGCTGCGCCGCGGAGAGGTCGTCGCCGCCATCACCGGCCATCCCGGCCCGCTACAGGGCTGCGAGACGCTGCCCTTGGGGCGGTTGCGCTATTTGGCCACCGCCAGCCCGGCCTATGTTGCGCGTTGGTTCGCGCAAGGGGTCACGGCCGACAGCCTGTCCCGCGCCCCGGCGCTGACGTTTTCCGACAAGGATCGCCTGCAGGCCCAATGGGTTGATCGCGTTACCCAAAGTCAAGTGACGCGGGCAGATTTCCCGTCACACCGTCTGGCCTCATCCCAAGGCTTCATTGATGCCTGCCTGCACAGTCTTGGCTGGGCGCTCAACCCCGAATCACTGATCGCCCCGCATGTGGCAGCCGGGCGACTGGTCACGCTTTTGCCCGACGAGCCCTTGGACGTCGCGTTGCATTGGCAATTCGCCCGCCTGACGGCCCCGGCCATCAAGCCGCTGACCGATGCACTGCGGGCCGCCGCGGGTGCCGCTTTGCACCCCTGACCATCATGCGGCGCTGCGCCCCTCGCCAGGGGGCGGGTTGATCACATATTGCCCGGCCTTGGTCTCTGGCGCATGGGACACCAATCCCAAATCAACAAGGCTTTTCAGAGCGCGATGATAGGTCGCTTGCGGGATATGCGCAGCCAAGGGATGGGCGCGGATCGCCTCAGACCGCGCACTGCGCGGTGCCCCATTGGCCGATTCATAGATGGCGTAATACACGTCACGCTCATTGACCGAGAGGTCACGAAGGCCAAGCGCGCCTTCCATTTCAAACAACAACGTCCTGAGCTGGGCGACTGTCTTAAGGTTCACAACAAGATCCAACACGCTAAATTGCAATCTCACACACCGGCAATTCCACCCGGTTGAAACTACCTTAGCGATAATCACAGAAATCGCAATCTATTGTAGGTTCCTGCTTTACAGTATCACGCTCTGGGCCAGCGCTACACCCACTCTCGTAACGCTTAGACGCTGTTCGATCCCGGCATCGAACGAGACCACCCAGCCGCCCCGCGCTGCATATCCCCAAAAACCATAGAAAACGTGGGCCCCTGGCAAAGCGGTCTGCGACCTCGGCCCAGACGGAACAGGTCAGGTAAGCTGCGTCGCAACCTCTTCGGGGATGTCGAAATTGTGTGTGACCGTTTGCACGTCGTCATCCTCTTCCAGCATGTCGATCAGGCGCATCAGCTTTTGCGCAGTGTCCAGATCAACTTCGGTCAGGCTTTGCGGCCGCCAGACCAGTTTTGATTCGGTCGATTCGCCCAAGGCCTTTTCCAGCGCGTCAGACACGTCCGAAAGGGATTCCACCGGACAGTAGACCCAATGTCCATCCGCGTCGCTTTCAACGTCATCCGCCCCAGCCTCCAGTGCCGCCATCATGACCGTGTCAGCATCACCAACGCTGGCGGGGTAGGTCACTTCTCCGACCCGATCAAAGCTGTGGCTGACCGATCCGGTCTGGCCCAGATTGCCGCCGCATTTGGTGAAGTAAGAGCGCACGTTGGATGCGGTGCGGTTTAGGTTGTCTGTCATCGCCTCGACGATGATGGCAATGCCGTTGACGCCGTAGCCTTCATACCGAATTTCCGTGTAATCCGCCGCATCACCGGCTTGGGATTTCTTGATCGCGCGTTCGATCACATCCTTTGGCATCGACACGGCCTTCGATGCCTTGACCGCCAGTCGCAGACGCGGGTTCTTGTCGGGGTCAGGATCGCCCATCTTTGCGGCGACGGTGATCTCCTTCGCCAGCTTGGAAAACATCTTCGAGCGCAGCTTATCCTGCTTGCCCTTGCGATGCTGGATGTTCGCCCATTTTGAATGGCCTGCCATGACCTTGCTCCGGTATCCCTGACGTCGGTGATCGCAGCCCTATACAGCGCTCAGGCGGTGAACGGCAACCCCAAGCCCGACCAGAGCGCCGGATCGTCGCAACAAAGCACGCGGCATGGCCAATCGGTCATCTGCCAGCCGCCCTTCGGGAAAAGACAGCCGGGCCCGACGGGGACTTTGCCACGCCCGTCGGGGATATCGAGCACATAGGTCGGCAGGCAAATCCCCAAGAGCCACCCGCGCAACACCGCTACCAACGCCTGCCCTTCGGCAATGGTGACGCAGAAATGCGCGGTGTCCTTGCTCAAATCGCAATGATGCCGGCCCTAGGGCGTCACTCGATGGCAGACCAGGCTTTGAAACACATCCTCAAACGCGGCGACCGAGTCATTGATCCCCCGCAACAGCAATGATTGTGACAAGAGCAGTATCCCCGCCCCCGCCAAGCGCGAAGAGGCCGCCCACTCGCCAACTGGCAATTCTTGTGCATGGTTGGTGTGGTCGACGACTTAGGTCACTGGCCGCCCCGTGATCGCCGCCAAGAGCTCAACCGTCACCCTCTCCGGAGCCACCTCCGGCCTCCGTGCGTGCCGGCGCACCACATGGACAGGCCCAATCGTGCACACCCGATCCATGATCGCGGCCAATCGGCGCGCCGAAAGCGTCATCGGATCACCCTTGGTCAGAATTACCGCCCGGGTCGCAGGGGTGGAGGCGATGGTGTCCGACGCACCATCCAAATCGGCGGCAGCAAGGGGGCCATCCACGCCCACCACCTCACACCGAAAACAATAGCGGGCAATAGACCTCACAAGACTGCGTCGTGTGCAGGCGCAGACGGTCAGAATAGCAATCCATCTGACTCAGCGCTGCGCGGTGCGGTCAATCGTCAACGAGACCGGCGATCTTCTCGGGTGGCACGGGCAATTCCCACGCATCGGGAACCAATTGCGCGGCCACCGGATCGCCTGCCACCCGCATCGCAGACGTGATGCGCAGCTTGAACGCCCCGGCCACAGCGTCCAGCGCGCGCGCCTCTGCCGCATCCGTCAGCCCTTCTGTCACGAACTCCGACACAGTCGGTCCGCGCCCGTCCGGGGTCATGCAACCCATCGTCCATATCGACCGCTGCTCGCTTCATCTTGGCTCAAATACCCCACGGGGGGTGCGGGGGGTGTGAAACCCCCCGCCCTTGACGGTGGGGTTCGGGGTGTGCCCCCCACGCCTTTGGCCAAAGCCAGACGCGACTGTCCCTTATTCCACCGGAGGCGGCGAGACGTAGCGCCAGGACTGCCCATCCTGCGCGGTCAACACCACATCGGCCATCGGCGGAGCGATGCCGTCAGCGCCCAGCGCCTCAACCAATTGCACCCACAATTTCCGCAAGATGTTGGGGTTCGCCACCTCCGACACCTGATAGGACAGCGGCGCAGCGCAGCCCTCCAGTTGGCCTTGCCCGCCGGATGCGCGCCAATCGGCGGTGCAGCGGCTGCCGTCGCTCAGATTGACCGTCAGCACCTGGTCAGACAACGCAGCCCCCTGCGGCTGTGGCGCGGTCACCGCCGCGCATCCCATCAGCACGACGGGCAAAACCATCAAAAGTGCGCGCATAACTCCTCCTTACAACGGCCAGATCAATGGGATCAGCGCCGAGGCGACAAGCCCCGTCAGGATGTTCAGCGGGATCCCAACCCGCATGTAATCCGAGAATTTATATCCCCCCGGACCATAGACCATCATGTTGGTCTGATACCCCACGGGCGTCGCAAAGGCCACAGAGGCCGAGAACATCACCGCCACGACAAATCCGCGCGGATCAAGCCCAAGGTTAAGCGCCAACTCAATCGCAATCGGCGTATAGATCACCGCCACCGCATTGTTGGACAGGAATTCCGTCAGCAATAGCCCAAGGAAGTAAACGGCGAGGATCAGAAAGAACGGCGACAACCCGGCCAGATGGGGGGCCACTGCATCCACGATCAGCGCAACCGCGCCGGATCGATCCAGCCCCTCACCCACCG
>JAIYDR010000340.1 GCA_027487395.1 Rhodobacter sp.
CGCGAGCTGACGCAGTGGTTCTTCAAGATCTCCGACTACTCCGAGGACTTGTTGAACGCGTTGGACGGTCTGACCGACTGGCCGGAAAAGGTGCGCCTGATGCAGGCGAACTGGATCGGCCGCTCGCGCGGGTTGCAATTCGGCTTTGAAACCGTGGGTGCGCCTGCGGGGTTTGACCAGCTGGAGGTTTATACGACTCGGCCCGATACGCTGATGGGGGCCTCTTTTGCCGCAATCAGCGCGGATCACCCGATGGCCAAGGTGTTGGAGGCTGATCCTGCCGTTGCGGCCTTTGTCGCCGAATGCCGCAAGGGTGGCACCAGCGCCGAAGAGATCGAAACGGCGGAAAAGATCGGCTATGACACCGGCATCCGCGTCAAGCATCCGCTGAACCCGGACTGGGAGCTGCCAGTCTGGATCGCCAACTTCATCCTGATGGATTACGGCACCGGCGCAATCTTCGGCTGCCCGGCACATGACCAGCGCGACTTTGACTTTGCCACCAAATACGGCTTGCCAATCAAAGCGGTGTTTGTGGCTGAGGGCGAACAGGATGCACCGCTGGCAACCGCCTTTGTCCCGATGAAATCCGAACGCGTCCGCTATGTGCGCGGCTTCTCGGGCGCAGAGGTGCAGACCGGCGAAGAGGCCATTGCTGCCGCCATCACTCATGCCGAAGTGAACGGCTACGGCACGGGCGTCACCAAGTTCCGCCTGCGCGACTGGGGTATTTCCCGCCAACGCTATTGGGGCTGCCCGATTCCCGTGGTGCATTGCGCCGCCTGCGGTGTGGTGCCAGAGCGCAAAGAGAACCTGCCCGTCACCCTGCCCGATGACGTCACCTTTGACATCCCCGGCAACCCGCTGGACCGCCACCCGACATGGCGCGATTGCGCCTGCCCGAAGTGTGGCGCGCCCGCGCGGCGGGAAACCGACACGATGGACACCTTTGTCGATTCGTCATGGTATTACGCCCGCTTCACCGCCCCGCGCGCCACGACCCCGACCGTCGCCGAAGATGCCGATTACTGGATGAACGTGGATCAGTATATCGGCGGGATAGAACACGCGATTCTGCACCTGCTCTATTCCCGCTTCTTTGCCCGCGCGATGCACAAGACCGGCCACCTGCCCGCGAAAGCGATTGAGCCGTTCAACGCCCTGTTCACCCAAGGCATGGTCACGCATGAGATTTACAAGACCACCGACGCCAATGGCCGCCCGGTCTATCACCTGCCCGAAGACATCATCCGCTCTGAGTCCGGTGCGACTTTGCCGGACGGCACGGCGGTTGAGGTGATCCCCTCGGCCAAGATGTCGAAATCCAAGAAGAACGTCGTCGATCCGATGAACATCATCGCGTCCTTCGGGGCGGATACGGCGCGGTGGTTCGTGATGTCCGACAGCCCGCCAGAACGGGATGTGGAATGGACGGCGTCTGGGGCTGAGGCCGCCTTCAAACACCTGTCGCGCGTTTGGCGCATCGCCGATGAGGTTGCGCAATCGGACGCCGCCGCGCATGGCGATGACCTCGCCCTCGCCAAAGCCGCCGCCCGCGCGGTGGATGAGGTGACGCGCGGCATCGAAGGTTTTGCCTTCAACAAGGCCATTGCGAAGCTTTATGAATTCACAAACGCCGTGCAGAAATCGCAGGCCGGAGCTGCTGCCAAGCGCGATGCGATGCGGGTGATGGCACAACTGATGCAGCCGATGACCCCGCACTTGGCCGAAGAGGTTTGGTCTACGCTGGGTGGTGCGGGTCTGGTGGCAGAGGCGGCTTGGCCCAAGGCCGATCCGGCGCTGCTGGTGGACGATTCGGTGACCCTGCCCATTCAGATCAACGGCAAACGGCGCGGTGAAATCACTGTGGCCAAAGACCTGCCCACCGCAGAGGTTGAAAAACTCGCGCTCGCGAACGAGGATGTGATCAAGTTTCTGGCCGGACAGCCGGTCAAGAAGATCATCGTCGTCCCGGGGCGCATCATCAATGTCGTGGTCTAACCGCCGATCCCTGCTTGCCCTGCTGGCCGCCGCCCCCTTGGCGGCCTGCGGATTCACCCCAGCTTACAGCCCAAATGGTCCGGCAAAGGCGTTGCGGGGGCGCATCTCTTATCAGGCCCCGACCGATCCCAACAGTTTTGAGTTGGTCAAACAGCTTGAGGTGCAGTTTGGCAGGCCCGAGGCTGCGACGCATTCTCTGCGTTACAGCCTGACCGTCGGCGCGCAGGCGGGCGGCTTTACGACGGCGAATACGATCACCCGTTATGTGCTGAACGGCAGTGCCGTCTGGTCGCTGGATGAGATCGCCACAGGCCAGCGGACCACCGGCGGTACGGCAACGGGCTTTACCTCATGGTCTGCGGCGGGGACGACGATTTCCACGCAGGTGGCCTCAGATGATGCGACCCGGCGGCTGATGGTGATTCTTGCCGATCAGATTGCCACTCAGCTTTTGGCCGCCACTGTGGACATGGCACCATGATATTGAAAGGCGGCGAGGCGGTCCGTTACTTCGCCAAGCCTGATCCTGCCAAGGCAGGTCTGTTGATCTATGGCTCCGACGCAATGCGCGTGGCGCTGCGGCGGCAAGAGGTGATCCTTGCCTTGGTCGGTAAGGATGGCGAAGCCGAGATGCGCCTGACCCGCATGTCGGGCAGTGACCTGCGCAAAGACCACGCGCGGTTGATAGACGCGATCAAGGCCCAAGGGTTCTTTCCCGGCCCGCGCGTTGTCTTTGTCGAAGAGGCGACCGACAGCCTTGCCCCGCAATTTGACGCGGCGCTAAAGGAATGGCGTCCCGGCGATGCGCAGATCATCGTCACGGCGGGGGAGTTGAAGGGCAAGACTGCGCCCTTGAAGCTGGTGTTTGAAAAGAACCTGAACACCTTCGCTATCGTTCTTTATGACGAACCGCCCAGCCGCGAAGAGATTGAATCGGCGCTGCAAAAGGCGGGTCTGATCCGGATCGACCCGACCGCGATTGCGGACCTGACAACGCTGGCCCGCGCACTGGACCCCGGCGATTTCCGGCAGTTTCTGGAAAAGCTGGCGATCTACAAATTCGGCGACCCGACGCCTTTGCTGCCACAAGAAGTCGCCGCTTTGGCCCCCTCTAGCATCGAGGCCGGGGTGGATGACCTGATTATGGTCGCCGCCGATGGCAACGCCGGGCAAATTGGTCTTTTGGTGCGGCGGTTGGAGGGTCAGGGGATCAATCCCGTGACCATCTGCATTTCCGCGCTGCGCCATTTCCGCAGCTTGCAAGCGGCAATGGCCGATCCTGGCGGCGTGCAATCTGGGCTTGCAAGATTTCGTGGCAATTTCAAGGTCAAGGACGCGATGACCCGCCAGACTAACCTGTGGTCGCGTGATGGCATCGATAAGGCGGTGGCGGCGGTTCTGGAAACTGATTTGACGCTGCGATCTGCATCCCGCGCGCCGGGGATGGCGGTGATGGAGCGAACGCTGATCCGTCTGGCGATGATGGCGCGGCAAAGATGACGGCGATTGCACAGCTTCACGCCGATTGCGCGGCGCTTGGCACAATCCTCTTCACCGTCACCGCGCATGACTTTGACGCCATGCTGTTTCGCCGGATGTATTCCTCGCATCCGACGGAATACCCTGCCACGGGCTCCAAGCCGATGGCGCAGGATGCGTGGTTTGATCTGTGCATTACGCGGGGAGAGACCTTTGTTGCCAACACGCCGGATGCCTTTGCCGCGCTGTTCTTTGACCATGCGCTGATCACCTCTATGGGATTGGGATCAGCGGTCAACATTCCCTTAACGGATGCGGATCTGGTGATTGGAACGGTTAACCTTCTGGCAAGCCAACATCATTTCACACCAGACCGGTTGGAGCACTATCAGGATGCTGTAGGGCGGCAAAGGGATCCGTTGCTGCAAGCGATCCAAGAGTTTCGTGCCACGCGCGGTTGAACCGCTTTGGGACGCAGTGGCACAGTTTGTTTCCCTTTTGGTGTGACACGGTGATGGACATCGCCCCTTGATCAGGATTAGGAACGGATTGAGGGGATGCGAAGCATGATGACAGCCCGCGCGAAATACCATCTGGGTCAGGTGGTCCGTCACCGGAAGCATCCGTTTCGTGGTGTCGTGTTTGACGTGGACCCGCGTTTTTCCAATACCGAAGAATGGTATGACGCGATCCCCGAAGACAGCCGCCCCGCCAAGGATCAACCATTTTACCATCTCTTGGCAGAAAACGACCAAAGCTTTTACGTGGCTTACGTCTCGGAACAGAACCTTGTTCCGGATGACACCGGTGAACCCGTGGACCATCCCGATTTAGGGGATTTGTTCGGCGATTTCGCCGATGGCCGCTATCCGTTGCAGTTCCAACTGAACTGACGCTTCGCCGCTAACTCTTCCTTTACCTGACCGCCTCATGCTGGCCTCAAAGACGGAGGCGACATGAAACTGCAAGCAGAGCAGGATGGACTGGACCTCATCATTCGCGTGCAAGGGGACCGGATCGACGCCGCAGGTGCGGTGCCGTTCAAGGACCAGATCTTGCAACTGGCCGAAGGCGGCACCGGTCGGGTGGTGCTGGACCTCTGCCGCGTGGATTTTCTGGACAGCAGCGGTCTGGGCGCTTTGGTGGCGATCCGGCGGATGTTGGGCGGTCGTGGGCTGCACCTGATGTCGCCGACTCCGCCGGTCATGCGGGTGCTGCGGTTGACACGGATGGACATGGTTTTCGCGCTTCATCCCGGCGCAGGATCACCAAATGGGGCCTGACGGCCGGTTTGACTGCAGCTTTGCTGCCCGCGCGCCCGAGGTGCGACAGGTTCTGCGCCTTTTGCGGCAGGACTCTGTGCTGCGCGGTCTGTCGGCGGATGCTGTCGACTGCTGCGAGTTGGTATTGGCCGAAGCGATGAACAATATCGTTGAACACGCCTATGGGGCTGCGGATGGGTCTTTGCGGCTGACCTTGCTGCGCGGACGGCATCGGGTGATCTGTCGCCTCATGGATTGTGGCCGACCGATGCCGGGGCTGACCCTTCCGCCCAGTCGTTTACCTGCGCCGGATGCGTCTGATGATTCGCTGGCTGAGGGTGGCTATGGTTGGTTCTTGATCCACAGCCTGTCACAACGCCTGCACTACCGCCGGCGTGGCGGCTTGAACTGGCTGTTTATCGTCGTTCCCGACACCAATGATGCGGCATGATGCAGATTGTTTCAGTTTTTGCCGATGCGACGCAGAAAGACCGGATTCCGCCCCTAAATCCGCCCGTCGCGCTGCCGATAGAAAGAGAGTAGCTAGAATTTGGCTGCACCCCGGCGTTGTAGGCGAAAGCCCCCACCC
>JAIYDR010000366.1 GCA_027487395.1 Rhodobacter sp.
CCACAGGACGTTTCCGCGTCGGTCCTCTGGCCCCGCCCACCAACCTCACATGCAGGCCTGAAACAGCGCGCGGGTGTTTTCGCGGGTCATCACCACCGGGTTGCCGCCGCAGGAGGGGTCCTCCAGCGCCATCTCGGTCAGCTCGTCCAAGCGGTCGGCCTGGACGCCAAGCGCGGTCAGGTTTTCCGGGATGCCCAAGGTTGTGCGCAGGTCCATCACGGCGGCGCGGAAGCCGTCAAAGCCCCCGGCAATGCCAAGGTAAGCGGCGGCTTTCTCGATCCGGTCTTCAATTGCGTGGCGGTTAAAGTCCAGCACCATCGGCATGACCACAGCATTCGTCGTGCCGTGATGGGTGTTGTAGACCGCGCCGATGGGATGTGACAGCGAATGGATCGCGCCGAGGCCCTTTTGGAACGCCACGGCGCCCATGGCTGCGGCACTCATCATATGCGCACGCGCGGTCAGGTTGTTGGGATCGGCATAGGCGACGGTCAGGTTCTCAAACACCAGACGCATGCCTTCCAGGGCGATGCCCTGGGACATCGGGTGGTAGAAGGGGCTGCAATAGGCCTCAAGGCAATGCGCCAGTGCGTCCATGCCGGTGCCTGCGGTGATGAAGCGCGGCATGCCGACGGTCAGGGCCGGGTCGCAGAGCGTCACCACAGGCAACAGCTTGGGATGGAAGATGATCTTCTTCTTATGCGTGACGGAATTCGTCAGCACGCCCGCACGGCCCACCTCTGACCCCGTCCCCGCCGTGGTCGGCACGGCGACGATGGGGGCGATTTTCGCGCTATCGGCGTGGGTATACCAGTCGTCGATGTCCTCAAGGTCCCACACGCTCAGATCGGCCCGCTGATGCGCCATCAGGGCGATCATCTTGCCAAGGTCCAGGGCGGAACCTCCACCAAAGCAGATCACGCCGTCATGCCCGCCCGCGAGGTAAACCGCGATGCCTGCGGCCATGTTGCCTTCATTCGGGTTGGGGTCCACCTCTGAAAACACCACACGGCCCAGACCGGCCTTGTCCAGCACCTCCAAAGCCCCTGCCGTGATCGGCAAGGACGCCAGCGCCTTGTCGGTGACAAAGAGCGGCTTTTTGATCCCTGCCGCCGCGCAATGCTCGGCCAGTTCGGCAATCCGGCCTACGCCGAACTTGATCGCGGTCGGGTAAGACCAGTTGCGGTTCGGAACGTCGTGGCTCATGTCAGACCTTTTTCAGATGATAGGATTTCGGACGGGTGACCGAATGGAAGCCCAGATAGGACAAGCTGCCGCCGCGCCCGGTGTCCTTGCAGCCCGTCCAGCACAGGGCCGGGTCAAGGTAGTCGGCGCGGTTCATGAACACCGTCCCGGTTTCAATCTGCGCGCCAATGGCGGCGGCGGTGTCATAGTCCTGCGTCCAGACCGATGCGGTCAGACCGTAGGGGGAGTCGTTCATCAGACGGATCGCCTCGGCGTCGCCTTCGACCTTCATGATGCCGACCACAGGGCCAAAGGATTCTTCGGTCATCACGCGCATCGAGTGATCGACATTCACCAGAATTTGCGGCGCGAGGTAAGCGCCCCCGTCATCGGCAGCGAAGTTTTTCACGTCGATCAAGGGTTGCGCACCCTTGGCGACAGCCTCGGCGATGTGCCCGCGCACTACGGCGGCAAAGCGCTTGTTGGCCATCGGGCCAAGTGTGCTGTCGGCGTCAAACGGGTTGCCCAGTTTCAGCGCGTTGACCCAGGCCACCGACTTTTCGACAAAGGCATCGTAGAGCGAGGCGTGGACATAGACCCGCTCGATCCCGCAGCAGCATTGGCCGGCGTTGAACATCGCGCCGTCCATCAGCGTATCCACTGCCGCATCAAGATTGGCGTCGTGGCGCACATAGCCGGGGTCTTTGCCGCCAAGCTCCAGCCCCAAGGGGGTGAAGGTGCCCGCAGCGGCTTTTTCCATCGCGATACCGCCTGCGACCGATCCAGTGAAATTGACGAAACCGAAAGAGCGCACGGCGATCAGGGCTTCCGTCGTGGCATGGTCCAGCACCACATTCTGGAACACATCTTCCGGAATGCCTGCGGCGTGGAAGGCTTCGGCCAGACGTTCCCCCACCAGCATGGTCTGGCTGGCGTGTTTCAGGATCACCGTATTCCCGGCGATCAGCGCAGGCACCAGCGTGTTGATCGTCGTCAGGTAAGGGTAATTCCACGGGGCGACGATGAACACGACCCCAAGTGCTTCACGCGCGAGGTAGCGGCGGAATGTGTCGCTGTCTTCGACCATTAAGGGTGCGAGGGTCTTTTCCGCAATCTCGGCCATATAGTCGGTGCGCGCGTTCACCCCGCCGTATTCGCCGCCAAAGCGGGTGGGACGGCCCATTTGCCATGCCAATTCTGGCACAACGACATCTTTCATCTCGTTCAAGCGCACCACTGCGGCCTTGACCAGCGCGATCCGCTCGGCCAAGGGCCGCGCGGCCCAAGGCTTTTGCGCGGATTTGGCGGCAGCGACGGCGGCTTGGGCCGCTGGCAACGAAAGCGGCGTGCGTTCGGCATAGACCGAGCCGTCCACTGGGGAAATCAACTGGATGGGTTTCATCATCTCACCTGTCCGGCCCCTTGGCCGATGAATGCGGGACGGGGATGACCCCGCCCCAATACGTTAGGCGCGTTCCAGCAGGCGCTGGAGTTCAAAATCGGTCACCACACGGTCGGTTTCCGAAATCTCCCACTGCGCGGCGTGGTGGTAATGCTCCACCACATCATCGCCAAAGGCGGCGCGCAGCATGGCAGAGCCGTTCAGCTTGGCCGCCGCATCGCGCAGGTTGGTCGGGATTTCGCGGATGCCGGTGGCGGAGTACATGTCGCCCTTCATCTCGGGTTCAAGGGCCATCTTGCCCTCAATCCCTGCCAGTCCTGCGGCCAGAAGGGCCGCACAGCACAGATACGGGTTCACGTCGCTGCCGGGAATGCGGCATTCGACCCGCACGGCCTTGGTATGGGCACCACAGACGCGGAAGCCTGCGGTGCGGTTGTCTGCACTCCAGACCGCTTTGGTGGGGGCGAACATGCCGATGGTGAAGCGTTTGTAGCTGTTGACGTAAGGCGCGAGGAAGGCGGTGATTTCTTGTGCATGGGCCAGTTGCCCGGCAAGGAAGTGCTTCATCGTGTCGGACATGCCATGCACATCGTCGTGGTCAAAAAACGCGGGCTTGCCGTCCAGCGTCCAGAGCGATTGGTGGACGTGGCTGGATGACCCGGCGCGGCGGTGGTCATACTTTGCCATGAAGGTCACAGACTTGCCCACAGCATGGGCCATTTCCTTGACGCCCTGCTTGACGATCACATGATTGTCGGCGGTATCCAGCGCGTCGGAATAGCGATAGTTTACTTCATGCTGGCCGGCGTCTGCCTCACCCTTGGTGTTCTCGATCGGGATGCCTGCACCATAAAGCCCGTTGCGGACGGCGCGCATCAGGCTTTCTTCCTTGGTGGTTTGGAAGAGGTGGTAATCCTCATTATAGGCGCTGATCGGTTTCAGATCGCGCAGGCCGCCATCGCGCAGGTTTTCATAGGCGTTCTCGAAGATGTAGAACTCCAACTCCGTCGCCATCATGGCGTCAAAACCCATGGCGTGGGCGCGGGCGACTTGGCGCTTCAGGATCGCACGGGGGCTGATCGCCACGTCCTCATGCGTGTGATGATCCAAAAGGTCGGCCAGACACAGCGCCGTGCCCGGCAGCCAAGGCAAGGGGCGCAGCGTGGCCAGATCGGGTTTCAGCACATAGTCGCCGTAGCCCTGTTCCCAGCCCGCGGATTTGTAGCCCGGAACGGTGGTCATCTCCATATCCACGGCCAGCAGGTAGTTGCAGCAATGGGTTTCCTTATGGCCACCATCCACGAAGAACGCCGCGTGAAAGCGCTTGCCCATCAAGCGGCCCTGCATGTCGATCCCGGCGACCAGCACCGTGTCAATCTCGCCCCGCGCCACGGCGTCTTTCAACGCGTCAAATGTCATATTTCCCGGCATGTTGTCTGCCTTTCCCTGTTATGCGGTCTGCCCGTCATGGTGTGGGCGTGAATTGGGTTGAGTCAGGTCCGAAGATCAGCCCGCCGTGCCGCCACCGAATTCGGGGCGGCGTGGCCAGCAGGCGGGGCCGATCCCTCGGGATTGTCCGTCGCTTCGCATGGAGAGACCCTCTCGCGCAGGAATGTCTGTCGATGATTTGATCATATTTGGAACGCCGCGCGGCGCAATGGGATAAGTGGTCATGGCAAGGCTCTCACCGCCATGGCGAGGATCGGGGCGAGGTGATCGGCCATCGCCTGTTCCGCCTGAGGGGAGGCGATCAGGTCGTTGCGGATTTCCAGCATGGCATTGGGCAGGTTATAGGGCGTGGCGTGCAGGCGCAGGGTGTGGGTGACGTCATCCTTGGCCGAATAGGGCTCGTTCAGCGCTGACGTCAGTTTGCCTGCGGATTGCGCGCCGGACAGGATCAATGCGGCAAGGGTGGGATCGGCGTCGTGGATGACACCAAACTCCACCGTTCGGGGTTGGCCGAAGTAGACGGGGGTAAAGCTGTGGATGGTGATGACCGCAGGCCGCAGCCCCAACGCCATCCGCTGCATCAACAGGGCATGCAGGCCGGCGTGGAAGGGGACATAGACCGCCGTCGTCCGGCGTGCCCGTTCCTGTGGTGAGATGCCAGCATTGCCGGGGATATCATGGATTTCGGACCGCACGGGCATGGCACCCGGCATGTCTGGGGCGCGGTTGCAGTCATAGACCAAACGGCTGACCGGGGCATGGACCAGAACCGCATCAAGTCGTTGCGCCAGACCCCGCGCCAGACCCAAAGCGCCGGGGTCCCAAGCGATATGGGCGCGGCGTTGCTCTGCCGTCAGGCCCAGATCGCCCCAGGCCGCCGGGATGTGGTTGGCGGCATGTTCGCAGACCAAAACGACACGACCCTTGGCATCCGCGCCTTCGATTGCGGGCGCGAAATGGCCTTCCGCCATGGTCTGATCCATGTCCCGCATCGCCGCGATTGTTCCCCTTTGGTTTAGGAAAGGCTCACCCCGCCTGCGCCATTCTGTCAACATCTTTTCTGTCCGCGGCGCGCCGTTACAAAGTTTTCTGCGTTATGCCGATTGCCTTTTGTACGATGCTCGCGCGACACAGGGCTGTAACAGAGGAGTGACGATGGAGAGTGCGATCACCATCGAGGACCGCATGCGCGCCGCCTTGCCCGATCTGACACGGGCCGAGCGTCAGTTGGCGACGCATATCCTTGGGCATTATCCCGTCTCGGCGCTCGGCTCGATCACCGCTTTGGCCAAGGCGGCAGAGGTGTCGACGCCGACCGTGGTGCGTCTGGTGCAAAAACTGGGCTACAAGGGCTATCCCGATTACCAGCAATCCTTGCGGGCCGAAGTGGAGCAGATGCTCGTCTCGCCCTTAGTGAAGCATGACCGTTGGGCAGGCGGGGTGCCGGAGACGCATATCCTGAACCGCTTTGCCGATCAGGTGGTCACAAACTTGCAGGCCACCTTGGGGCAGATCGACCACGCCACTTTTGACGCGGCGGCCGAATTGCTGGCCGATCCAGGGCGGCATGTCTTTGCCATGGGCGGGCGGATCACCCATGCAATGGCCGATTATCTGGTGACGCTGATGAAGGCGGTGCGGCCTTCGGTGACGCTGTTGTCGGACCTGTCGAACGCCTGGCCGCCTGCGCTTTTGGATATGAAGCCGGGGGATGTGCTCTTGGTGTTCGACATCCGCCGCTATGAGAACTCGGTGCTGCAAGTGGCCGAGATGGCGCGCGAACAGGGGGCAGAGATCATCCTGATCACCGACCGCTGGGTCAGCCCCGCCGCCCAGATGGCCCGCCATGTGCTGCCCTGTCATATCGAGGCCCCGTCGGCCTGGGATTCCACCGTGCCGCTGTTGGTGATCGTCGAGACGCTGCTGGCATCCGTGCAGGCCCAGACATGGACGGTGACAGAGGGACGGTTGAAGCGGCTTGAGGAGTTATATGCTCGGTCGCGGACGTTTCGGCGAGGGCGGTAGGGGGGCACTTACACCTAACCAGAAGCGCAACGTGAGGGATTGCCCCGATGCCCAAAGCGTCGGGGTGCGCCCGCACTGCCCCACCGGGGCAGGCGCATTTTAATGTTCACCCACCCCGCGGTGCGTGCGCGCCCCTTTGGCCGACGTTGGACCAGTAGGGTGCGCATTCATTGCGCACTGGAACTGGCCGCCTCTACATCCCCGCCGCCCGCCGCGCAC
>JAIYDR010000124.1 GCA_027487395.1 Rhodobacter sp.
GAGGCCGAGGGCGACACGCTCAAGCCGCGCCTGTTCCCGCTGGAAGATGGCCCCATCGTTCTGGTCTTTGACTTAGAGGAGCGGATGTCCGCCTTTGCCGGGGGCATCACCCCCTATGCCGCACTTCCCGGCCGGGTGGTGGCGCGGATGCTGGCGGGGCAGGGGATCGGGCTGGGGATCAACCTTGGCGGCGCGCCCTCCGAGATGGTCTTGCCGCCTGAGGCGGTGGATTGGCTGGCCGAGATGCTGGATGCCGCACCCGAGGTGGTCGAGGCTTTGCCCGAGGCCTTCCACGCGCCCAAAGGCCTGCCGCAGGCGCTGGTGGCGGGCTTGGACGCCAAACTCGCGCGGGCGGGCGGCTTGGCAGTGGCGGCGCTGTTGGTGGGCGTGACCTATCAGGGCGGTCGGCGCGGGCATATGCTCGCCTTCGTCGATGCTGTGCCAGAGACGGAGGCGGCTTTGGCCCGCGCGGCAGGGGAAGCGCTGGCCTTTTCCGGCATCGAGGCCGGCGAGATGGACGTGGCCTTTGTCGCAGGCGGGGATGCGGCCACCGCCGCTATGGCCCGCGTCGCGCTGCGCTTTGACCTGCCGGCGCCGGTTCGGGCGGAGCCTGTCGCCCCCATGGCCCCCGGCACCGATCCGGCGCGGCCACCGAAACTGCGGTAAGCGTAAACGATGGGTTCTGCGAAACATCAGGGCGGCGATACACAAAACTTTATCGGAGTTTTCGTAGAAAATCCGCGAGCACAGGTGCGCAAATACATGGGGTATCATTATACCGTTTTCATAACACAATGAAAACGCAGTAAACAATTCCCCTTCCGGCGCTTGACGCTGCGCGGCCCTTACGCGATAAGCCCCCATCCAAGCTTCCGGGGGGCAACCCCCGCTTCACTCATAGGGTTCAAGATGAAAACCTTCACCGCAACGCCTGCGGATATCGAGAAGAAGTGGATCCTGATCGATGCCGAAGGCATCGTTCTGGGCCGCCTCGCCACGATCGTCGCAAACATTCTGCGCGGCAAGAACAAGCCGACCTTCACCCCGCACATGGACATGGGTGACAATGTCATCGTGATCAATGCGGACAAGATCCAGATGACCGGCAACAAGCGCAACGACAAGATCTATTACTGGCACACCGGACACCCGGGCGGCATCAAGCAGCGGACTGCCAAGCAGATCCTCGAAGGTGCACACCCCGAGCGTGTGGTGGTCAAGGCCGTTGAACGCATGATCACCCGCAACCGTCTGGGCCGCCAGCAGATGACCAACCTGCGCGTTTACGCGTCGGCCGAGCATCCGCACGAAGCCCAGCAGCCCACCGTTCTGGACCTTGCGGCCCTGAACCCGAAGAACACGCGGAGCGCCTGATCATGTCTGACATCAAGTCTCTGGACGATCTGAAATCGGTTGTCGCCGGTTCGGCTCCGGTCGCAGCCCCGGTTGCCCCGAAAACCCCGCAGCGTGACTCGCTGGGCCGTTCCTATGCGACCGGCAAGCGCAAGGACGCGGTCGCCCGCGTCTGGGTCAAGCCCGGTTCGGGCAAGGTCGTGGTGAACGGCAAGGAAATGGCGGTTTATTTCGCCCGTCCCGTGCTGCAGATGATCCTGAAGCAGCCCTTCACCATCGCCAATGTCGAAGGCCAGTTCGATGTATTCGCCACCGTCGCCGGTGGGGGCCTGTCCGGTCAGGCCGGTGCGGTCAAGCACGGCATCTCCAAGGCATTGCAGCTGTATGAACCCGCCTTGCGCGGCGCGCTGAAAGCCGCAGGCTTCCTGACCCGCGACAGCCGCGTTGTGGAACGCAAGAAATACGGCAAGGCCAAGGCCCGCAAGAGCTTCCAGTTCAGCAAGCGCTGATCTTTCGCCTTCGGATACAGAACCGAAAAGCCCCGCAGCGATGCGGGGCTTTTTGCTTTGCTGCACAAAAAATGGGCCGGAAGAACCCGGCCCAGTCAGGGGAAAACGAGATTGGGAAAGCGTCAGCCGTGGCGATCAGTCGCGCCAGAAGGGTTTTTCAACCTCATCTCTCGCGCGGTCCGGCGTCAGGCCGATGTCGCTCAGGATATGCGCGTCCAGCCGGGCCAAGGCATGACGACCCCGGCGGCGGTGGTCCCAGCGGGCCACGACCAGTGCCATCGCGACCAAGGCCTGCGACAAGGGCGGCAAGTGGGCGGGCAGGGTGAGGGTGGCAGTCCGAGCCGACATGGCAGTCTCCAATTTGTATTGATACAATAATGCAAGTCGCGTAGAAGATAGATACAATACCGCCCAAAGACTCGCCAGAGGAACATTGTGACCGGAACAATCTGGACGCCCGATCTGACACATTTCCCCGGCCCGAAGTACCTCGCCCTATCCCGCGCGCTGCGCGAGGCGGTCAGGGCGGGCACCTTGGCCGAGGGAAGCCAACTCCCCACCGTGCGCGATCTGGCTTGGGCGATTGGTGTCACCCCCGGCACCGTCAGCCGCGCCTATGCTTTGGCGACGCAAGAGGGGCTCTTGGCCGCCACGGTGGGGCGCGGGACCTTTGTCGCCGCCCGAACGCCGCGGCTGGGGCCGACACAGCCGTTGTTTGTCGAACGCGAGCCGCAATACCTGCAAGGCCGCGCGGACCTGCGCGCGCCGCAACTGCCCGATGTGGGGCAGGGTGAGGCCTTTCGCGCCGCCCTTGCCGCCGTGGCGGAAACCGTGGGGCCGGAGTGGATTGATTATCCCAGCCAGCGCGCGGAAGCCCCCTTGCGGGCGGCGATGGTGGATTGGGTCTCGGATCGTGTCTTGGGCGCGGTGGGACCCGACGATATCGCCCTGACGGCGGGCGGGCAGAATGCCATCAGCCTGATTTTCCTGTGCTGTCTGCGCGGCGACCGTCCGGTGGTGCTGACCGAGGAGTTGTCCTATCCCGGTTTCCGCCATGCCGCCCGACTGGCCCGCGCCGATGTAGTGGGGGTGGAAACCGATGCCGAAGGTCTGGTGCCTGAGGCGCTTGAGGCCGCCTGTCGCCGCCATGGCGCGCAGGTGCTCTGCGTGACGACCGAGGCGCAGAACCCCACCACCGCCCGCATGGGGCTGGACCGTCGCCAACGCATCGCCGCCATCGCGCGGCATTTCGATCTGCAAGTGATCGAGGATGATTGCTACAGCCTGACCGACAGCAGCCTACCGTCGCTGCGGGCTTTGGCCCCGGAACGGGTCTGGCATGTCGGCAGCCTCTCCAAAACCGTCTCTGCCGCGTTGCGCTTTGGGTATGTCGTTTGTCCCAGTGGCATGGGCGAGACGGGTCGGCTGACGGCGCAGCACGCCTATTTCGCGCTGGCCAAGCCCGTGTCGGACATTGCCCTGCATTTGTTCACCAGCGGCGCGGCGGCAGAGCTGCGGCGAAAGGGCGCGGCGGATCTTGAGGCGCGACTTGCCCTGACAGTGCAGCATCTGGGGCGCTTTGATCTGGTCTGGCAACCGGGATTGCGCTTTGTCTTCCTGCGTTTGCCTCAGGGGTGGCGGGCATCGACCTTCACCCGCGAGGCCGAGGCAGAGGGGGTCCTTTTGCGATCCGCCGATGAATACACGCTGATTCATGGTCGCGCGCCGCAGGCGGTACGTCTGGCGCTGGCGGGGAATGTGCCTTTGGCGCGGTTTGAGGCGGGGTTGCTGTCTCTGGCGCGGCTTTTGGATCGTCCGCCCTATGATCCCCCTGCGGTCTGATTGAGCTTTGACGTGCAAGTCTCTGCCAAAAAACCATAATATCGAAGGCGAAAAGCCAATCCCTTTTGCGGCAACCAACACATTAGCCATATACCCCCATGCCAATGGCTGTGTTGCACCGCGCGCGGGCTTTCCCGGATGCTGGATTTATAAGAAGAATAATCAGGTGGTTGGTAGATATGGGACTTCAGGTATCGTTTCACGCTCCACATGGCGGGGCGGATTTTCTGGGAATGCGAAAGGCACGTTCGGGCGCGACAGAGATCGTCTATGATGACGGAGTGGCACAGCGCATGGTCTGGCGGGTGACCGCCGCCAAACCGGATGAACAGCGGATTTCCGATGCCATGCGCCTTGCCGTGAACAGCGCGCGCGTCGTGACCACGCTTTACGATGAACTGACCAAACGCTCTATTGCCATCGAGCGTGTCGGCCTCTGACCCTTTCTTCCAACCCGTGGCACAAGGGGCGAACGCACAGGATTAAGGCGCGTCTGCCGCCTCTGCTGCGTTTTTGACCGAACTCCCCCGTGATCCCCTGCGCCAGCCCTTGCCATGAGCAAAGCGCATCGTCTAGTTTTGATCAAACGGGGTCGGCACCTGTGGTCTTCACAGGGACCGGCCTCCGGCCAAGAGGGGGCGCAATGTCATCAATCAAGAGTTCGGAGAGACTGGGTCGGTCCGAGGCCACAAGCGGGCTGATGCTGATCAGCCCAACAGCAATCTTCGCGTTTTTGTTGCTGGCCGCCCCTTTGGCGACGATCCTCGCCTATAGTTTCATGGCCGATGGCTATCTGACCATCATCCCGCAGTTCCAGACCTGCAACTACATCGGCACCTGCTTTAGCTATGAGATGAAGGACGGCGTCCTGACGGCGGCCAAGGAATACAACGGCGTGTTCTCGGACCCTTTGGCGCAGACGCTTTTGGTGCGCTCCTTGGGTGTGTCGTTGATGGTCACCCTGGTAACGGTGGTGCTGGCATTTCCGGTGGCCTATTTCGTCAGCTTCCATGTGGCAGCGGATAAGAAATCGCTCTGGCTCTTTCTGATCACCATCCCGTTCTGGACGTCTTATCTGGTGCGGGTGTTTTTGTGGAAAGTGATCTTGGGCTATAACGGGGTCATCAACTCGGCCCTGATGGGCCTTGGCATCATCACAGAACCGATCACCGCATTGAACTATAATGTCGGCGCGATTGTCACCACGCTGGCCCACGCCTATGCGCCCTTTGCCATTCTGCCGATCTTCGTGGCCTTGGAAAAGATCGACCGATCCTTCCTTGAGGCAGGCTTGGACCTTGGCGAAAGTGCCTTCAACACCTTCCGCCGCGTGACGCTGCCTTTGGCCATGCCGGGGGTGATCTCGGCCACGCTGATCGTGTTCATCCCGACTGTGGGCGATTATGTGACGCCGAACCTTGTCGGCGGGCCAGAGGGCAAATTGGTCGCGAACCTGATCCAGTTGCAATACATGAAGCTGGACAATTACCCGCTGGGCTCTGCCACCGCGGTGTCGGCCATGCTGTTGGTGGCGATTGTGAGCCTGATCTTCCTGTTCTTGAACCGCCGTTACCTGAGGGGGCCAAAATGAAGGGAGGCCAGATGAAGGGCGGATGGTTCAGGGGCTATGCCATCGTTTACCTGTTTGTGCTTTATGCACCCATCATTCTGCTGCCGATCTTTGCCTTTAACGACAGCGCCATCGTGTCTTTCCCCTTGGCGGGGTTCACCACGAAATGGTTCACCCAGATGCTGGATGAACCTACCCTGCATGAGGCGTTGAAGAATTCGCTCTTCATCGCGGTTTCCACGTCGATCATTTCTACCCTGCTGGGGGTGCTGGCGGCACGCGCCTCGACCCGGTTCGTGTTTCCGGCCAAGGGCGCGATCATGGGGCTGATCATGCTGCCCTTGGTGCTGCCCGAGATTATTGCAGCCGTATCGCTTTTGGTGGTGTTTCTGGGGATTGGCATGCCCTTGGGCCTGCTCACCATCATCTTGGGCCATGTGCTGGTCTGCACGCCGTTTTCCATCGCCATCCTTTCGGCGGCCTTCCAATCCTTGGATCGGTCTTTGGAGGAAGCCGCCTATGACCTTGGCGAAACGCCGCTCTCGACCTTCTATCTGATCATCCTGCCCTTGGTGATGCCGGGGATCATCTCTTCGCTGCTGATCACTTTCACGATCTCGCTCGATGAGTTCATCATGGCCTTCTTCTTGGGCGGCACCAATGTGACCTTGCCGGTCTATATCTTCACGCAGTTCCGTTTCCCGCAATCGGTGCCGGTCATCATGGCGTTGGGGACCATTCTGGTGCTGCTCTCGATCACCCTGCTTGCCATCGCCGAATACTTCCGCCGCCGTGGCATCGCAAAGACCGGCGGCAAGAATACCGGAGGCTTCCTGTGACCTTTTCCGCTGAGCGTTCGACCATGATCGAATTCCGTGACGTCCACAAATACTACGGCGATTACCACGCCCTGCGCGGCATCAGCGGTGAGATCCGGGCCGGGGAGTTCTTCTCATTGCTTGGCCCGTCTGGCTGCGGCAAGACCACGCTGTTGCGCACCATCGCGGGGTTTGAGGGGATTTCTTCGGGGGCCGTGCTGATTGACGGCAAGGATACCGCAGGCATCCCGCCCAACAAGCGCCCGACGAATATGGTGTTTCAATCCTACGCCATCTTTCCGCATCTGACCGTGGCCGAAAACGTGGGCTTTGGCCTGCGCCGTGACCCGCGCACCGCGGCTGAAAAGGCCCGCGCGGTGGATGAAGCGCTAGAGATGGTGGGGCTGAAAGGCTATGGCGCCCGCGCCGCCACGGCGCTGTCCGGCGGCCAGCGCCAACGCGTGGCGCTGGCCCGTGCGCTGATCCTGAAGCCCAAGGTCTTGCTTTTGGACGAACCCCTGTCCGCGCTGGACAAAAAGATGCGCGAGTTGATGCAGGTCGAGTTGATCAAGCTGCAACGCCAGGTCGGCATCACCTTTATCCTTGTGACCCACGACCAAGAAGAAGCCCTGGTCATGTCCGACCGAATCGCCGTGATGTTTGAGGGCGAGATCGCGCAATTGGCCGATCCCGAAACACTTTACCGTCGCCCCAACAGCCGCAAGGTGGCGGATTTCATCGGCACGATGAATTTCATACCCTGCAAGGTTCTTGGCGAAAGCGGTGGTCAGATCGAGGTGGACGCCAAGGGTCTCGGCCGTGTCACCCTGTCCGCCGATCAGGCGCCGCCTGCCAAGGGCGGCGAGTCCCCCGTGGTGGGCCTGCGGCCGGAGACGCTGACGCTGCTCTATCCTGGCCAGAATACGCCGGACCGCATTGCGGATGGCGTGGTGGATGAAGTGATCTATTTCGGCGACATGACCTATTACGATGTCTATATCGGCGGTACCGATGTCGAAGTGCGCCTGTCGATGCGCAACGTGCCGGGGCGGCCGATCCTTGAGGTTGGCAATCAGGTGCAAGTGGCGTGGAACCCTTCGGCCCTCGTTCTGTTCCGGTGAGCCTGCCTGCGCGCCTTCAGCCGCCCGATTGGCTGAGGCGCGCGGCAGAGGCCCGGCCTGCCCTGGTCTTCCACACCAAAGGGCCGCATGCGGAAAAGCTGCTGGCAGGGGGATTTCGCCTGCTCGGCGCTTTGGCAGGGCACGCCGCAGGGCAGGGCTGGGATGTGCAAGCGGTGGAGTTCACGCCCGACTCCCCCGCCTTTGCCGCCAGTGATACCCGCCACATCCATGTTCTGATGGAGGATTTCCCCGCCTACGGCCCGCGCGTGTTTCATGCCGTGCCGGGCTATCTGCGCGGCTGGTGGTTCTTTGATGAACTGGCCACCCGCAACAATTCATCGATCCGCTTTCAGGCTTTCGATCCGCGCAGCATCAAGGACGCCTTCGCCATCCGATTTGCCGACCGTCTGCGCGCGCAGTTTGGCGGGCGCAACTTCACCAAGTTTGCGCAACGGCCAAGGGGAGAGGAAGCGATTCCAACGGGTTGCCTTGCGTTCTTCGCGCAGGGTTTTAACGTCCCGCCGCATCAGACCCATTACGCAGGCGTGCTCGAGTTGGCCCGTGCCACCATCGCCCTGCGCAGGGGCCGCCCCGTGGTCATCAAGACCCATCCCAAGAACAGCCTTGAGGAGCTTGAGGCTTTGGCCGCCCTGCATGATCCCGCGGGTGGCGTGCAGGTCACCGATGCGTCGATCCATGACATTCTGGACGCCTGCGCCTGTGTGGTGACGGTCACCTCTGCCGTGGCGTTTGAGGGCTTCTTGCACTGCAAACCCGCCATTGTGGCAGGCCAAGTGGATTATCCGCAGAACGCCATCACCCTGACCAACCCCGCACGCCTGGCCGAGGCGATCACCGCCGCGCTAAGCCGCGATTGGCCGCATGATCGGTTTGTCACCTGGTATCTGCGCCAGCATTGCCTTGAGGACCGCGCCGAAAGCCTGCCCCGCGTGCTGGAGCGGCTGCACCGCAAGGGTCTGTCCTTGGGGGATGTGAACGGGCAGGGGTGGGTCTAGCAATCCGGCGGCAACAGCCCCAGACCCCGCAGGTAGATGCCAATCCCGGCCTCGAGCAGATCCTCGGGCAGGAAGGGCGATTTCGCCCCCGGGGCGCCACGCATGTAAAGTTCGACCACGCCGTGCGACATCGCCA
>JAIYDR010000420.1 GCA_027487395.1 Rhodobacter sp.
CACGCCATCCTGCCCGCGCATGACGACGGCCCGTTCGCCCAAGATGTCAAAGGCCAGCCAATCCCCCACGGCGGGAACATCGCAGACATGGCCCACCACCTGCCAATGGTTCAGGAACACGTTGGCACGCTCCAGATCGAACACCGCATCGGAATGATATGTCCATGCGGGCAACCCGGCCCGGTCCCAACCATTCGGCCGCCGCTTCGTTTCAAAGGGCAAATGCACTGTCATGATCGCCTCATCTTTTCCGTGCCCAGTCCGCCCGCATGCCCTGATCACGTTGCACTGGAAAACATATGCGAGTCTGTTACCAATAGTCTCGCAATCGACTGACTGAGTTGTCAATCAATATCGCTTTGTGTTGAGGACCCCGTGCCCGAAGCCCCCGTCTCCGAAACCCCCGTCTCCGAAGCCCCCGTCCCAGATCGCACGCCCCGCACGCTGTCGCGCGACCTGCGCCGCCAGCAGGTGATCGAGGCGACGATCACCACCATCGCAGCGCGCGGCCACGCCCGCACGACGCTGACCGATGTCGCGCGTGAGGCCGGAATCAGTCACGGGTTGGTGTTGTTTCACTTCGGCAGCAAGGAAAACCTGTTGTCGGAAACGCTCGCCTTCATGGCCAAGGAGTATCATCAGAACTGGCAAGAGGCACTGGCCGCCGCAGGTGATGACCCCGCCACCCAGTTGCTGGCCCTGCTAGAGGCGGACTTTCGTCCCGCCATCACCACCACGCCGCGCCTTGCCGCTTGGGTTGCTTTTTGGGGCGAGGCGCAAAGCCGCCCCATGTATCAGCAGCATTGTGGCGAAAGGGATGCAGAGCATACCGCCCGGATGGAGGCAATTTGCGCCGCCTTGGTCGCGGAGGGGGGCTATCCACGAGACCCCGTTCACGCCGCCCGAATCCTGCGCCTTGTGACCGAAGGCACCTGGCTTGACCTGATGACCGACGCCAAACCCTATCAGATCGACGAAGCCCGCCGCACCGTGATGTCCGCACTCGCGCTGTGCTTTCCTCGGCATTTCACGCCTGATGGCACGAAGCGCCCGATGCTCGGGTAATCGCCCAGCCGTTGATGGCCCCTTTGTCGGCGCGCCGCCATCGCAAGCCCTGCTCTCCATTGGTCACGCCAAAAGATCGGGACGTGCCTATACCACGATATCAAACAGGCCTTTCATACCGGGATAGGTTTCCGCAAGAAACCGAAGCGCTTCGGCATGATCCACCGTCAACTGTTTGCGCTCTGAAAAGATCAGGACACTCTTTGCCAGAAGTTCGGCCTTTGCTGAAAAGAATGTCGCGCGCGCCACGGGGATAATCTCGATATAGACTTTCAGGGGTTTGTTCGGATTGCGCAGCACTTCGGTCAAGATCAGGATGCGGGCGTCTCTCATCGGAGGAGCTTGGAAAGGGCGACGCCCGAAATGTCCAAGGAGACGCCGACGCTTGTCGTGTCATAAAGCGAAATCGCAGAGGTGCTTTTATCGATGGACAGGTTGGCGATACCGATCTTTCCGATCGGAATGCTTGCCACGATTGAATTGGTGGCCACATCGAATACCTGACCCAGAAGTTTGGAATTCGCCATCAGCGACTGACCAACCTTTAGCGAGACTCTTTTCCCGCCCAGGGTGAAGTTCACCCGCGCATAGACGTCATAGGCCTGATAGCGGTGCGCCGCACTTTCGAATTCCGACTCAACCGAAACATCGAGAGAGGCATTGTCGTTCAGGACACCCAGCATCTGAAAGCCCGCGCCATTGTTCCATTCGCCCGAGGAATCCTGCCGAAACGCCTTGGCACGAATCTCCCAGGGCAAATCGGAAATTGCGGTCAGTTGGGTGAACGTCATTTCAGCGCGGTTCTCGCGGGACTCGCCCAAAGCCTTTTCCTTGCCAGAATGAGTAGCGCAGAGATCGACAAAACTCCAACCAGCCACATGGTTGCGAGAACAGGCTGAGGCGTTCCAATTAAGTTGGGACAAATGGGTCTGAAGGCCCCATGACTTTCCCACACCCGCGTTAATGTCGAAGTAACGGCCACGGGAATAGAACATCCGCGCCCCAGAGCTAAGCTGTAGTCCGGCAAGAACGTCACCCTTGGCAAGCGAGTCTTCGGGGAAATTGAGCGTGAGACCATTGCTGAACACGATTTGGTCGGATTTGTTCCCCCCGTTGATGTTGTCATCAAACTTTAGAATGGGGGTCAGGCTGAGCGGGGTCACCCGCGATCCGTGCAGCTTTTTGGTCTTGTCCAGGGCATTGAAGCCGATCTTGGACGACAACACGACAAAATTCCGCAAGGCAGACACGTCATTCGTCTTTTGCACATCAAAGGTCGAAGCGTAATAGGCCAGCCGTTCGGACCCTGTCGCCGCCGCCTCATCGATCACTTCTGCCCGCACCGAGGTAGAAAACACAGCTAAAACAATGGCAACGAAGCCGAGCGCCCGCATCAAGTCCACCTCTTTCAGAAAAAGAAAAAGGCGGTGCCGAAGCACCGCCTCAAACCCGAGTGTGATAATCACGGAGCCAGCGTAACAGCGCCCGTGCCAACGATGCGAGTCATGATCTTGACGTTCACATCGTTGATCCCGGTCTTGTCGGTGGTGTCGATATAGGCCGTGAAGGCATCTGCAACCGCGCTCAGTTCCCCGACGATGTTACCCGTGGCAACCTCGGCCAATCCGGTCGTATCGCTGGTGTAGGCCTGATTCACCGCCGTCGCGCTGAACGTACCGTTGATCGGATCAAAGGTCAGGTTCGCGTTGACCGAGAAGTCTTGGTTCGTGCCGTTCACCAAACCGTCCACAACCAAGGTGCCGGTTTTGGTGTTGAAGTTGATCGTCAACGAGCCAGCCTCGATGTCACCCTCAACCCGGTAGGTGTTGATGCCGTTCTCAACCCCTTCGAGTTGCGCGAAGCCAGCCACCATCGAGGTCGATTCGAAGGTCGCAGCCCCGGGCGGCAGCGTGAACGGGGTGCCGACCGAACTTTCGCCAACCATCGAAGCCTCAAACACAAGGACTTCGGTCGGATCGCCGTTGGCATCCAGCAGGAACAGCGCGGTCAAGCGTCCGGCTTCTTCAAGCGCCTGTGTCTGCGACAAGTTATCTTCCAACGACTGCTTGTAAACCATCGCACCCGACGCAGACACGGCGCGGCCATCGGCTTGGTACAAGGTCATCGTTGAGGATTGCTGCGGCCGACGGTCGCTGCGGTAATTGGAAATTGCGGTGTCCAAGTCTGCTTCGG
>JAIYDR010000077.1 GCA_027487395.1 Rhodobacter sp.
CCCACTTCGAAAAGCACGGCAAACTGATCGAGGCGCAGCGCATCGCCCAGCGCTGCCAGTATGACATCGAGATGATGGCCGCCACCGGCTCCTGCAACGGCATCGAGAACTATTCCCGCTACCTCACCGGCCGCAAGCCCGGCGAGCCGCCGCCGACCCTGTTCGAATACCTGCCCCAGAACGCCCTCGTCTTCACCGACGAGTCCCACCAGACGATCCCCCAGATCGGCGCCATGTTCAAAGGCGACTTCAGCCGCAAGTCCACGCTCGCCGAATACGGCTTCCGCCTGCCCTCCTGCATCGACAACCGCCCCCTCAAGTTCGAGGAATGGGACGCGATGCGCCCCCAGACCATCTTCGTGTCCGCCACCCCGGCAGCGTGGGAGTTGGAACAGACCGGCGGCGTCTTTACCGAACAGGTGATCCGTCCCACCGGCCTTGTTGATCCACAAGTGGAAATCCGCCCGGTTGAGATGCAGGTGGATGACCTCTTGGCCGAAATCCGCATCGTGGCGCAACGCGGTCTGCGCGTTTTGGTGACCACCCTGACCAAGCGCATGGCCGAAGACCTGACCGAGTATTTCCACGAACAGGGCATCCGCATCCGCTATATGCACTCTGATATCGATACCATCGAACGTATCGAAATCCTGCGCGACCTGCGGCTTGGTGCCTTTGATGTGCTGGTGGGCATCAACCTGCTGCGTGAGGGCCTCGATATTCCCGAATGTGGCCTCGTGGCGATTCTGGACGCTGACAAGGAAGGCTTCCTGCGCTCAGAAACCTCGCTCATCCAGACCATCGGGCGGGCGGCCCGCAACTCTGAGGGCCGGGTGATCATGTATGCCGACCGCATCACCGGCAGCATGGAACGCGCGATGGGGGAAACCAATCGTCGCCGCGCCAAGCAGGTGGCCTATAACCTTGAACATGGCATCACCCCGCAGACGGTGAAGAAGAACGTCGACGACGTGCTGGCGGGACTATGGCAGGGCGATACGGACATGGCCCGCGTCACGGCCAAGGTTGACAAGCCGATGGTCGGCCAGAACCTTGCCGCGCATCTGGACGCGCTGCGGCTGCAAATGCGCAAGGCCGCCGAAAATCTGGAATTCGAAGAGGCGGCACGCCTGCGCGATGAGGTGAAGCGGCTCGAGGCGGTGGAACTCGCCGTGGCCGATGATCCCCTTGCCCGGCAATCGGCGGTGGAAGAGGCGTCAGAGGCGGCGGTCAAATCCTCGGGCCGCAGCACGGCGGGGCGGGCGGGGCAGCGCGGCGGCACCAAGCGGCGGCGTTGACGGGGACGTTGACGGGGGGGCCCCCACCCCCCATATCGGGTCAAACCGGATCGGAGCGCCCATGCCCAAAGACACCTCCCGCAAATTCCTTGACGCCAACCACCCGATGTTCCGCCGCCCTTGGGTGCGGTGGGCGACCGGGATCATTCCGCTGGCTTGGGGCGGGTTTGAGGTTTTCGTCATGCAGGACCCGTTCTGGGGCATGCTCTTTGCCGGGGCCGGGGCCTATGCGCTCTATGAACTGGTCTGGAAAGGACCGGATCAGGCCTGAAGCCGCGCCAAGACCTCTGCCGCCAGCGCCAGCACCTCAGCCTTGGCTGGGCCGCGCAGGTCGGCGACGGATTGGCCCTCTCCCAGCGTTTCGGCATAGGTCACGCGCTGCGCCAGCGTGGTGCCTGCCACATCGGCCAGACGACCTGCCGCCGCGCCCACTTGTTCGGCAAGCCGCGTGCCCGCCTTGACGCGGTTCAGCACGATCAGCGCGGGGCGCTTTTCCCGCGCGATCAAGTCCAAGACACCTTCAACCGCCCAAAGATCAACGTGGCTAGAGGCGACAGGGATCAGCACCAACCCGGCCTCACGCAATGCGGGGCGCAGGTCGGCATCCACTTTAGGGGGCGTATCGACAATCACCACATCACAGGACTTTTTCAGCTTTTCGCATTCATAGCTGACCCCCCAAGCCGAGGCGGTGGAAAACTCCATCCCCGGATCGCCCATCCGGTCGCGCCGCGCCATGAACCAGCGGCCCAGACTGCCTTGAGGGTCGGTGTCGAGCAGCGCCACCCGCAGCCCCTGCCCGGCAAAAGCCACGGCGAGATTGGCGGCCAAGGTGGTCTTGCCCGACCCGCCCTTTTGCTGTGCGATGGTGATGACGTGGCCCATGTGCCCCCTCAGGCTTATGCTGCGACGCAGCGTAACAGGCTTTTGCCGGGGATGCACCCGCTGCGATTGCCGCAGTCGGAACCCCGACGCACCGCACCGCGTTCCCCCGTTGATGAAGCCAAACGCCGATGGAGGCCAAGATGAAAACCCTGTTCCCCGCCCTGCTGCTGATGATGACCCTAAGCGCTTGCGAAACCGTCGAGGGCCTGGGCCGCGACGTCAAAACCACGGGTGAGGTGATTACCCAAGAAAGCAAGGAGGCGCAGAAAGGGATGTAACTCTGCTCTTGCTATTGACCTACAATCTGACCCCGGAAAAGGCCGGGGCCTTATTGCTGGACTATGGCCCCAATTGCAGAAGCAGCAACGAGGGTACAAGGCGGGTGGCCTGAAACGCCCCTCTTCGGAATGAGTTTTGCCTGCGCGGCGGACGCACGGAAACAAGCAGCCCCATGTTCGCCGTGCGGAAGTGTATAGTGACCCAGCGCTTTGCGGGTTGTTACCGTGCCCGAAAACTCTGCCTATGGGTGGCCGATGGTTCGGGTCAGATCGACTGAAGCCCGAAGCTTCGCACCCATGGGATCAGAATCAAGTATCAAGTCTCGCAGAGGATCAGGATTGGTTTGGCGCACGACGCCGAAGCAGGACCAGCACCGCTATGCCCAAGATCGCTAGCGGTGCCGAGGCGGGCAGAGGCACCGGTTGCAATGAGACCCGCACATTGTCGATGGCTGCGCCGGATTCTGTGCCATTCAAGGCGCGGAACGTCAGTATCTGATTCACCGCGGTTGAGGTGAAGGTGAACAGAGTCGTCGCCCATTGCATTGCAGACCGGCTGCCACCGGCGCTGTCGCGGCTGAAGGTTGCACTTTCGAGACCGGCACTGACACGGATCACCTTTGCATTTGGTTTGCCCTTGGGGTTGGCGGCCATATCAAAGCGCACATCATAGGTGCGCCCGACAATGGTGTTTTGCACGGTGGTCGAGATTGTCCCGCGCCGTGTCCCGTTCAGGTCGATGCTGCGCCTGCCATCGGAGGCGGTCCAGTATGTTGAGATCAGGTCGATATCGCCGGAATCAACCATCCAACCGGGCAGCGCTTTGCTGCCTGCGCCAAGCGTCACTTTCTGATTGACCGATGCAGGAACGGATTGTTCAAAGCTGCCATTCACCAGACGTGCCGAGGACGCGGGCGACACGCTGGACATAAGGATGGCAGCAAACACATATCTCCGCATAGTGACCCCTTGGGACAGAAATGCGCAACTGCGGCAAGTTGTTGCCGGTTGTCACATCGCGGTCCTGTACTCTTACAAACAACGACTGTTGCCTGCATTTGTGCAGGGTGAATGCGGCGGCTTTGAGGATAGACCGGGGGGATGACGGGGCAAAATCGGGATGGGAACGCAGCAAAAAGCCCTCTTGCTGTTGCAAGAGGGCTAGATGCGTAAATCTAGGTGTTCTGCCCCGTTCAGGCCGTCTTACGACGACGCAGGAACGCCAAGCCAGCCAGACCAAGCAGCGCCAAAGGCGCGGTGGCCGGCAGCGGCACAGCCTGAACAGCGATGCGCACATTGTCGATGGCGACACCATAAGACGACGTGCCCAAGGCGCGGAAGGTCAGCAACTGCGTAGGGGCAAATGCCGTGAAGGTGAAAATCCGGCTGGCCCAATTCATCGTGTCGCGGCTTTCAGCCTTCACCGTCGAGAAGGTCTTGGGCGGACGCACGATGCCGACCGCAGACACGCCAGCGGTGATTTGCTTGGTCTTCGGACCACCATCCGGGTTCCCTGCGATGTCGAACATCACGGTGTACAAACGGCCAACCGTCAGACCGAAGATGCCAGTCGAGATGGACCCCGAGTCCTCCCCGCTGAGATCAACGCTGTTCGATCCTGCCGAAACGTTCCAGTACCGGCTGTTCACCAAGTCTACGCTGCCGGAGTCGACGGTCCAGTACTTGATCGACGAGCTGCCAGCGTCCAAGGTTGTGACACCGCCATCACGCACACCGGATGTCGTTTCGAAGCTGCCGTTGCGGATGACCGCAGCGGAAGCAGGAGCGACGCTCAACGCAAGCACCGCAGCAATAATGAGGTTACGCATACTCTGCCCTCTGGAACATGAAAACACATTGATTGAAAGAGAACACGTTCCGTTTCATGAGTCGAGTCCTGTTTCTCTTTCGTTTGGTTTACCGCCTTTAGACGTGGATTTATCGGCGAAAGATGACAAAAATGCAGAGAATTCGGGGGAAATCTTAGGCGTCTGAGCGGACTTGGGCCAAGTTGACCAAAAAACTGTGCAAAGAATAGGCCTGATGCACCCACCCGATTCGTGGCGATCAACGGGTGAAGGTCTCGGGCAGGCGGGCCCTGACCGCCCTTGGAGGCGGGGATCCCGCCATCCCCCGCAGCAGCGCGACAGCAGCGGCGGTGTCACCTTGCAAGACCAATTGTCCGATCTTGGCCAGTCCGAAAGCCCATCCGCCGACCAATGCGCCCGGCCGGTTGCGGCGCAGGAAGCGAATGCGCCCCCGGTGCTTGAAGTAGGTCGAGAAGGGCGAGGCCTTGCGCCCCGGCGCGGGTGAGCCGATTGCGCTGCCCGCGCGGTGATAGACCACACCCTCAGGGCAATAGACCAAAGGCAGATTGCCCCTCCGCAGGGCCCAGTCCACCTCTTCATAATACAGAAAGTAATCCTCGGGCATAGGACCGGCCCGGTGCAGGAAATCGCGTGACACCACCATGCTGGCGCCGGTGATGAAATCCATCGCCGCCGGATCGGGGGGTGGTGTATCGGCGGGGGCGAATTGGTTGACATTCCGCGTGACGCCGGTGCGCCAGTCGATCCGCCCTCCGTCGATCTGGATCACCTCAGGCCGGTCAAAGTACAGCACCCGCCCACCGATCATGCCAAAGCCGCCTAGCGGTGCAGGATGGCGGGCAAATGCGGCGGCAGTGGCAGAGGGAACGGCACTGTCGGGGTTCAGAACCCAGAAGCGGTCCAATTCTGGCAGGGCGGCGAGCGCGGCAAGGCCAATGTTGACGGCCGCGGCAAAGCCCAGATTGGCCCCGGTCTGAAGGAAGGCAAGATGGTGATCATCTCGCGCCTGGGGCACATCGTCCACCTGTTGTGGCCGACGGGTGCGCCCCATTGCAAAGGGCATCGCCTCCTGCGCGATCTGCCCCGCTTGCCATGCACGCACTACCTCTTCTGTCCGGTCAGGCGAGGCATTGTCGACCACTGCCACAGACAAGGTGACTCCCTCCGAGGCAAAGAGTGTTTCAAGACAGTCGGCAATCACATCCTCAGCGCCATAGGTCACGATCACGACCCCCAGGCGATGTGGGGAAGGGGGGAAGTGCGACTGGCTCATCTTGTCGGTCCTGACCGAGGGTTATGGGGCGGCACGGCGCGGTCGGTCCGATCATGCCGCCGATGGGCGAAACGGGTATAGGCCGGGGTCGGATGCGCGGGATCACCCTTGGGCGCGACGCCGTCGCCGGAGAGGGGGCTTGCCACGGGGGCATCGGCCATAGCGTCGCCTGGGCTGTGGTGACGGCCTGACAAAATGGGAGGTTTTGCTCTGCCGGGCAGTGTTTCGGCAGGCGGCAGTGCAGCGCCAGTGCGATTGTGAAGGACCCGCTTCTTCTTTGGCGTCGTGCTTGTCGTCATACTGCCTGCAGCGGCGGTCTTGACTTCGACCAACCACATCCCCGCGCCATACATGAAAAAGCAAAAGGAATAGATGTTGGCCCAGATATGCACGGTGCAGAGGGTGAAAGACAGGCCAAGGAAGGTGAAGACCCAAGCCCGTCGGAACTGCGTCAACACTGGATTAGCGGTGAAATCCCGCGCCATGATCACGATCAGTGACCACGCATAGCCAATGACCAACAGCAAAAAGGCCGGGATGCCATAGCGCACCGCCATCACCAGCCAGAAATTGTCCATGCTGCCCGAGTACATGAAATAGGGCCGTTCCCAGTCGTTCAGGCCAATGCCGAACAGTGGGTGTTTCCAGACGTTGACCAAACCCCATTCAAAGATGATCGACCGCCAATAGGCGGTATGGGCGGAGAAAGTGGCATAGCTCATGAATACCCGCAGCGGAGAGCGGTTTGAGAGCAGGTCGATGGCGATGTAGATCAGCACGAACACGCCGACCAGCAGCCA
>JAIYDR010000409.1 GCA_027487395.1 Rhodobacter sp.
ATACGGCTGCAAGGAATCACTGGTTGACGGCATCCGCCGCGCCACTGACACGATGATGGCGGGCAAAGTGGCCGTGGTCTGCGGCTATGGCGACGTGGGCAAAGGCTCTGCCGCCTCGTTGCAGGGCGCGGGTGCCCGCGTCAAAGTGACAGAGGTCGATCCGATCTGCGCGCTGCAAGCCGCGATGGATGGGTTTGAGGTTGTGCTGCTGGAGGACGTCGTTTCCTCCGCTGACATCTTCATCACCACCACCGGCAACAAGGACGTCATCCGCATCGAGCATATCCGCGAGATGAAGGATATGGCGATCGTCGGCAACATCGGCCACTTCGACAATGAAATTCAGGTCGCCGCGCTGAAGAACCACAAGTGGACCAACATCAAGGAACAGGTGGATATGATCGAGATGCCGAATGGCAATCGCATCATCCTTCTGTCCGAAGGGCGTCTGTTGAACCTTGGCAATGCCACGGGGCATCCGTCTTTCGTGATGTCGGCGTCGTTCACCAACCAGGTGCTGGCGCAGATCGAGTTGTGGACCAAGGGCGCGGACTATGCGCCGGGCGTTTACATCCTGCCGAAGTCGCTGGACGAAAAAGTCGCCCGCCTTCACCTGAAAAAGATCGGCGTGAAACTGACCGAATTGCGGAAAGACCAAGCCGATTACATCGGCGTCAAGGTTGAAGGTCCGTTCAAGTCGGAACATTACCGCTACTGATCCCCGACATGGGATTGTCGAAAGGCCCGGTCAGCAGACCGGGCCTTTTGCTTTGCGCTTCATCTTGCTGAATTTGTGGGCAATCCTGTCCGCGCGCCCGACGATTCCGCAGCCGCAAGGACGACCATGACGATGTTCCCCAAGCTCTTCTCACCCCTGACCATCCGGGGCGTGACCCTGCGCAACCGCATCATGTCGACAGGGCATGACACCGTCTTGCCGACCGATGGCACAGTGAACGCAGCGCTGATTGAATACCACCGCGCGCGGGCCAAGGGCGGGGCTGGCTTGATCGTCACACAAGTGGCGGGGGTGCATGAAACGGCGCGCTACACCTCGCATCTGCTGATGGCCACCGATGACGGCTGCATCCCCGGCTATCGCGCTTTGGCCGAAGCCATCCATGCCGAGGGCTGCGCGGTCTTTTCCCAGCTGTTCCATCCGGGGCGCGAGATCATGGAAAGCGCGGATGGATTGCTCGCTGTGGCCTATGCGCCTTCCTCGGTGCCCAACGAGCGCTTTCACGTCATGCCCCGCGCCCTGCCCGAGGCCTTGATCCTTGAGATCATCACCGGTTACGCCGCCGCCGCGCGCCGCATGTGGCAGGCAGGCCTGGCCGGGGTTGAGGTGGTGGCCAGCCATGGCTACCTGCCCGCGCAATTCCTGAACCCGCGCGTGAATTTGCGGAGCGATGGGTGGGGCGGCGATGACACCCGCCGCCAAAGGTTCCTCGCTGAGGTGCTGACCGCCTGCCGCTTGGCCACCGATGAGTCCTTTGTCATCGGGCTGCGCCTCAGCGCCGGGGAACGCGATGACGAAGGTCTGTCGCTCGCAGAGGCCTTGACCGCCTGCCGCGCCTTGGAGCCGTTGATGGATTACCTCCACCTCACCACCGGCACCTCAGCCACGGTCGGCGGTGCGGTGCATATCGCGCCGCCTATGGCCTTTGCCCCCGGTTACGTTGCCCCCGATGCCGGAACCTTCAAGCGCGCGCTGTCCATCCCCGTCTTCGTCGCAGGCCGCATCAACCAACCGCAAGAGGCCGAGGCGATCCTGACCGCCGGTCGCGCCGATGTGTGTGGGATGACCCGCGCGATGATCGCCGACCCGGAGATGGCCATGAAAGCACGAGCGGGTGCAGTGGACGACATCCGCGCCTGCATCGGCTGCAATCAGGCCTGCATTGGGCATTTCCATCGGGGTTTACCCGTGTCCTGCATCCAACACCCGGAAACCGGGCGAGAGTTGGTTTATGGGACCATCACCCCTGCCCCGCAGTCCAAGCGCGTCATGGTCATCGGCGGCGGTCCTGCCGGGATGAAAGCCGCCGTCACCGCCGCCAAGCGCGGGCATGAGGTGACGCTGTGGGACGCCAGCCCGCAGTTGGGCGGGCAAGCGCTTTTGGCCCAACTGCTGCCGGGACGGGCGGAGTTTGGCGGCATCGTCACCAACCTCACACGGGAACTCGAACGCGCGCAGGTGCGGGTGCGGCGAGGGGTTATGGTGACAGCTGACCTGATCGCGCAGGAAAAACCCGATGCGGTGATCCTTGCCACTGGTGCCCTGCCCCGCGTGCCGGACCTGCCCACGGATGGCGAGATGCAGATCGCCACCGCTTGGGATTTGCTGCAAGGCAAGGTCAAACCCGGCGCGCATGTGGTCGTCGCCGACTGGCGCTGCGATTGGATCGGCCCCGGCGTCGCGCTGCGTCTGGCGCGGGATGGCCATCGCGTCACCCTCGCGGTCGCAGGCACCCATGCCGGAGAAGTCTTGCCATTGTACGTCCGCGACACGCTGGCCGCCGAGATGCACAGCGCAGGTATCACCGTCCGCCCCTACATGCGCCTCTACGGCACGGCCGGCGACACAGTGTTCTTGCAACACACCGCCAGTGGCGAAGCGGTCGAGGTCGATGGCGTACAGACCGTTATCCTCGCCCTTGGGCACAGGCCGAGGGATGAGTTGTCAGAGGCCATCCACGCCATGGGTATCCCCGTCCACATGGCGGGCGACTGCCTCGCCCCGCGCACGGCAGAAGAAGCGGTGTTTGAGGGGTTAAAGGCGGGTTGGAGGCTGTGAGCCTCCGGCTGTAACGGATTGATCGCAAGCAGTAAAATTCCAGATGCTGTGAGTTTCAGGCATCGCGTATGGCAAGCAGTCTACCTTGCTGGCGCACCTGCCGCCGCTCACCGCATTCTTTTGGAGCTACAGATCGTACAGGTCCCTAACGGGACAAAGACCACACCGTGAGCCTGACCAAAACCCGTTGACTTTTCACGATAAAGGGACGGATTTCAGTCTGGCGGTGCTTCCCTTCATTAAAAAAAGATAGGGGATGGCAGCAGCAAGACGAGGGAAAAGTCGAAAAGGTCCTGAAATCAATTCAGTGTAGTGCACCGGACACGGCTGCGCAGAGGCAGCATGAAAAAGACCTAGTGGTCTAGTTTTTCCTGTTCACCATGCCAACCCATGGAGTCGCAGATCAACAGCCAAAGAAACGCTGCACAAGGGAAGATAATGACCGACATCGTTGATTTCACCACTGCAGCCGAGAGTACTTCTTAACCTGCTACCCTACCTTAGAATGATTAAGATATTTCCCCTTTTGCTTCAATCAGGACACTGGGCTGTCATACAGTCTAAGAGTCTGGTGGTTTATATTCAAACGTCGGCCTTCGCGACTTTGTAGATCGCAGATCATCGCGGCATTTCCGTCTTGAGCAGCCCGCAACCAACCAACATAAGACTCTGAAAACGAAGGATGAAAGAATTTCGATCATGGGCGCTGCGATCAGAGCGGCGCGCCATAGCAGCCAGCGCTTTCACACTCTGATCAAGGGTCGCACCCGGCGCGACTTGGCACGCGACCACTCAGAACTCAAACCGAGCACCAAGCGACGCGTGGTGATGTTGAAGGCCACGGGGAGCAGAGTCGATCGTCGAAGCGCCCCGACAACCTTCGACGAATTCGAGCGCGCCTTCAGTCTGTGCACCTGCGGCGGGTCACGGCGACCAAACGCTGGCCCGGCTTTCGCCAAGGTCGCGAACCCGGACGGGCCAAACTGGGCGGAGAAGACAATCGTCACGGATGGACCGCCCAGCAAAGAAATCGATTGACTTGGCATGTAGGGTTTGGCTGGTCTATACTATTTGTATTGTACAAGAGTACCAAAAGTATGAATTACAGACGCGAAATCGACGGACTCCGGGCCGTCGCCGTTCTTCCGGTCATTTTGTTCCATGCCGGCTTTCATGTGTTCAGCGGCGGATATGTCGGCGTCGACGTGTTCTTCGTGATCAGCGGCTACCTCATCACCAGCATTCTGATTTCAGAGCTTGAGGCCGGAAACTTTTCCATCACACGTTTCTACGAGCGTCGGGCAAGGCGAATCTTGCCGGCTCTGTTCGTCGTCATGCTCGCCTGCTTGCCCTTTGCCTATCTGTGGATGCTGCCGTCGCAGCTGAGGGATTTTTCCCAAAGTCTGGTCGCGGTGGTCCTCTTTGCGTCAAACATCTTGTTCTGGCGCGAAGACGGATACTTTGCCGCAGCCGCCGAATTGAAACCCCTGCTGCACACCTGGAGCCTTGCGGTTGAGGAGCAGTACTATCTGCTGTTCCCGGTGTTTCTGTGGCTGTTCTGGCGTTTCCGCAGGCAACGCGTGCTTTGGACCGTGGTCGGCTTGGCGGCGTTGAGCTTGCTGCTTGCCGAATGGGGCTGGCGGAACGCGCCAAGTGCCAATTTTTACTTGGCCCCGACACGGGCCTGGGAGCTGTTGGCAGGTTCGATCTGTGCCTTCCTCATGGTCGGAAGACCGCAACGCTCCAGCAATGTGCTGAGTGCTGCCGGCCTTGCGTTGATCCTGTTTTCTGTTTTCGTCTATAATGAAGGTACTCCATTCCCAAGCGTTTACACCTTGGCTCCTATCCTCGGCACGGCCCTGATCATACTATATGCAGCGCAAGGCACCTGGACTGCGCGGCTGCTAAGCATGCCCGTTTTCGTTGGTGTCGGCTTGATTTCCTACAGCGCCTATCTCTGGCACCAACCGCTTTTCGCCTTTGCCCGCCTACGCAGCCTGTCTGAACCGGGTCCCACGCTGATGGCCGGGCTTGCCGTGGCGGCGCTGTTGTTGGCTTGGGCAACGTGGCGCTTTGTCGAACAACCATTCAGAAACCGGACCAGCCCCGTGCTTGGAAGGCAGAAGAGTGTGTTCTTGGTCAGCGGTGCCGCAATTGCTTTGTTTGCTGCCGTTGGCTTGGCGGGCCATGTGTACCATGTCCAGCTGCGAGAAATGTGGCTGAAGAACAATCCTGACGTCGCAGCAGTCTATCTTCAGATCGAAGCGGCGAATTCGGACGCCAACTTTGGTTCTAAGGGGGATGCTCAACAGCAACTTGATGAGTGCCGGTTCAACGTCCCGAACCTAGATGAGGCAGTGATCCAAAAACTCATGTCATGTCACTCTCGGCACGGGGCGGGGATTATGATCCTTGGGGACAGCCATGCCATAGACCTTTTTGGCGTAGTGGCATCTCGGTTTGATGCACCCTTCCTGATCGGCCTCACACAGGGAAACTGTCGCCCGCATACGAAGCGGGACTTCTGCCAATATGATAAAACGCTTAAGCTATTCCACGATAACCCAAATCTCTTCAGTCGCGTGATCTACTCACAGGCCGGTTTCTATCTTCTCCTTGACGAAAGCGGCAAGAAGGGAACCCGCGCCATGTTCAGCGCGCACAGCATGAGCGAAGCAATCGCCGGATTGACCGTCGATACCGATCATGTCCATGCGACCTATGCCTATCTGCGCCAGATCTCAGCCTTTGTTCCCGTCACTTGGTTCGGGCCACGGATCGAACCGCACGTCCCGCAGAACGTCCTCCTGCGATCCGGTTGCACGACGGCCATCACACTTCGGCCCGGGCAGATCGACGCCTTTCAGAGGGTTGATGAGGACATCCGCACTCTCGTCCAGTCAGATAAGGTTATTCGCTATATCTCGCAGATTCAGACACTTGATTTCCAAATGTCGACTGATTTCCTATCTTGTGAGGCGCTGTTTTTCAGTGATGGGGACCACTATTCGACCGCTGGAGAAATTCGTTTTGGCAAACGTTTGCCGGATGATTTTCTAACAGGAGGCGATCCGGCGCTATAGATGGGTCAAACACCGACTTTTGGGCCCGAGCAGCGTGAAGACCACCTCTCATCCCAATTCCGCGTCACCCGAGAGGTCGGCGTTGCGCTTGAATGAAAACGGGACGTCTTGCAGTTGTGATCTTTTCGGTTCGCTGAAATATGTCCGGCTTGCGCGCTACGCTCCGAAGACGTCGAACATGGTGCCTCCCTTCGCGCGCTGAGAAAATCCGTCAAAGTGCACATGAATGTGTCGCGGCCAAAGCCTATACCTGCTGTCGTTGCGACGCGGATACTGTCTAGAGCGCATCGCTTCGGATCGGATTCGGGATTCCCAATTGTTTCGTTTCGTGATTCTCTGCGATTGATGCAGATATGGGGGTTGAGAATGGGTAGACCGCATCCTGTTGAGTTACGCGCGCGTGCTCTGGCGCTTGTCACGCAGGGCAATACGCATACCGAGGCGGCCCGGCGGCTTTGCGTTTCGATCAAGTTCGTTAATGACATGGTGCGTCTCAAGCGTGAGACCGGGGCGCTTGCGCCAAAGCCGCAGGGCAATCCAGGGCGTGGCAAGCTCACGGGCGTCAAGGATTGGGTGCAGCGCCGGATCTCTGTCCGGCCCGACCTCACGATTGATGAATTGACGGCAGAACTGGCCAGCGAGCACGGCCTGCACGTGCATCGCTCTTCCGTCGGACGGCTGCTGCTACGGCTCGGGTTGTCACACAAAAAAAGACCTGCAAGCGCTTGAGCAGAAGCGCCGGGATGTCGCCGACCTGCGCCATATCTGGATCGCCAAACGCCAGCCCTTTATGGCCAACCATCTGGAAAGGCTTGCCTTTGTCGACGAAACTTCCGTCAAGACCAATATGGCCAAAACCACGGGCTGGGCCCCACGCGGGCAGCGTCTGGTCGATCATGCGCCCTTCGGCCACTGGCGCACCCAGACCTTTGTCGGCGCGCTGCGCCATGACCGGATGGATGCACCTTGGGTCATCGACGGGGCCATGAACGCCGAGATGTTCGATCTCTACGTCAGCACCCAATTGGCGCCGACGCTGCGCACCGGCGACGTGGTCATTCTCGACAACCTGTCCAGCCACAAAAGCCCTGCCGCCGCCCGCACCCTGCACGACATCGGCGCATGGTTCCTGTTCCTGCCGCCATACTCACCAGACCTCAATCCTATCGAAATGGCATTCGCCAAGCTCAAGACACTGCTCAGGAAAGCCGCCGCCCGAACCTACCATCAGCTATGGCAAGCCGTCGGCCACGTCTGCGATCTGTTCTCAGACGAAGAATGCTACAACTTCTTCAAGGCCGCAGGTTACAAATCCAATTAAACGCGATACGCTCTAGGCGGACACGAGCAACTAGCTGATCGAAGGCGCGATGCGCCTTAACTCAATGGCCAGCATGCCAGGGACATTCTGACGGGTTTCGAGAGCATCCTGCGTGTTTGCAGATACGCTGGCTATGGCGCTTTGGCTGAAGCCGGACGCATGAACGGAACACCGTTGAAGCTGACTGTCTGCGGGGCACATTCCCGGCGCAAGCTGCATGAAATCTATCAAGCACCGCTGCGAAGCCGCAGCGCCAGACCTGCGCCGCATCGCTCAACTCACCAGGAATAAGGCCAGGGTCCTGAGCTGCCTGACCTGAACGGCCCACGTTTGCGGGCCTTAAGGGCGTGCGCTGCGGCGCAAGACGCGAAGCAGCTACGATCACCACACCTCCTCGCCTCGCCGCATCCGCTGGTTCACGCGCTAGAGTTCAGACTTTGGACCATAAAGAGTCCTTTTCTGTGCAACTTGGCCCGCTGACCGCACGGATTCTTCGTGCAAAGGATATAAAAATTGTGCTATGCTTTTCCCAGCTTGCTTATTTTGCTAGCTTCACACTATAGATACTCCTGCCAACATTGTAACAGTCGGTCGGTATTCGATGATCGTAACATTTATTTCATGTTTTGTCAGCTTGACTGTTGCACTTCTGATTGTGCTGACCAAACCCCTGCATGCAAAATTCACGACGGATAGTGCTAATGGTGTGCAGAAAATTCATAAGAATCCGACACCTAGGATCGGCGGTCTGGCGGTCATATCAGGCTGCGTCGCTGCTGGCTTCTTGATGCCATCTGGGACGTCGGGGCTGTTTTGGACGATTCTTCTGGCGTCGATCCCAGCCGTGATCTTTGGTGTTGCTGAAGACGTCACCAAGCGCGTCGGTCCGACGGCCCGACTCGCAGCAACAATCTTCGCGGGTGTGATCTTCTGCATTGCGTCTGGCTACAGCGTTGACCATACTGAGTTCGCGTTGCTTGACATTGTTTTGGCTTGGTCCTTTGTGTCGATCGCGTTTAGTGCCTTCGCAATCGGTGGTACCGCGAATGCGTTCAACTTGATCGATGGGGTGAACGGCCTCGCATCTGGTAGTTGCATCATCGTTTTGTCAGGTCTCGCCCTCGTGGCTTGGCGAGTCGGGGATGTGGAAGTGTCCATGGCGTCGGTTGTCGTAGCGGCAGCTCTAGCTGGTTTCTTCTTTGTTAACTTTCCGATGGGAAAGCTGTTCCTCGGCGATGCGGGTGCGTATTTCGCAGGTTTCGTCGTCGCAGCCTTGACCATTGCCCTGGTCGAGCGGAATGAAGCCGTCTCACCCATGCTCGGCCTGCTGGCCCTGTGCTATCCTGTCACAGAAACAGTGGTCTCAATCCAGCGCCGCATTGTGCGCCAGGGCTCTCATCCCGGACAGCCGGATCGGTTGCATCTGCACAGCTTGATCTACCGAAGCCGCGCAAAGCGCATTGCTCGGTTTCTTGGCGTTCCACGTATGCGGAGCGCCCTGACCGGACTGATGCTTATGGCATTTCCACTGCTATCCACGGCCATCATGGTTGAGTTTTACGATAACACCGCCATCATGGCAATCGGCTGCGCCATTACCGTGTTGTTGTACCTTGTCGTCTATCGCAAAGCGGCCATTCTGCGACCGATCATGTCCTTCTCTCGCATCCCGGCGTCTTCGCGGGCCTGACGCACCTTTGTCCCGCATGTTTGTTTATCGTTCGCGGTATGTTCCAGCCATCCTTTGGTGCCATCGAATGAGGGCGGACGGTACAAGGACATTGCGGCGACAAGTAGGCAGGTATCCTGCCGCAAACCAAGACCACAGTGTGGACCCCGCGCCGCCTGCATTACTATCCCTGTGGCCGAAAACCGCCGAACGAAACCTGAAGGAATACATGCCCATTGTGCATCAGGTCTTCTTGGTGCCACTGCAGTTTTCGCTATGGTATCCCCACACTGCACCATCTTGCGAGAATCCGTCGGCAGAACCCATTCTCTGCTTTCCGCTTCCAATGCGTTTCTGATATGACTGGGGTGCCGATAGTGTGTGTTCAATTCACAATGCTTTGCTTGCGTCAGTTTGGCATCGCGGGGTGTTCTGGACTTGGTGGTGTTTGATCATGGACGTGACGATGGTTCAAAACAGGTTCTTCGTTGTCGCAACCTGCGACGCCTTGCTCCACTGGCGTTGGAGAGGTGCGTTGTAATGCCCGAGCATAGACTGCAATGGAAACGAGATGCCGCGATGGCACGTGATCTTTTTTTCGAAATGAATATTCTTTCAGCAAAGGTTTCGGTTTCTGACATTTTTTGACCACTGTTGGGTGGATTAAACAGCATTGTTCAGAAGTGGAACTTGACGGATAGATGTTTCGAAATGGCACTTTCCGGTCCAGATGTGCAGATTATAGAGCGTGACGAACTTGTATGTGTGAACGGCCTCAGTGGGATGACGATGCCGCGACACTTAGAAACGAGTGGTGGGGTGCTTTGTCGGAGGAGTAAATGGAAAACGAGCCACCTCACCGGTCGCGAAAGAGATTAAGTTCGCTCAGACTGATATTACGTCAATTGGTTTGTTCGATTGGTAAATGCCATGAAAACCAGAGATAAAAGAGTTGCATGTTTTGACGGGAACGGTTTCGATGGATGCTTTTGACGGACCAATAGCAATCATTGGTCTTGGCTATGTAGGCCTTCCTCTGGCGGTTGAATTCGGCAAGCGGCGCAAGGTGATCGGTTTTGACGTCAAGGTTGACCGTATTCAGCAACTGCAGGCTGGAGTCGATCACACACGCGAAGTGTCGACCGATGATCTAGTAGCATCGACACATCTGAGGTTCACGACCAATCCGGCGGATATACAGGCTGCTCGGATATTCATCGTGACCGTGCCGACACCGATCAATGCGCATAAGCAACCTGACCTTACGCCTCTGCTTAAGGCGTCTGAAACCGTCGGGCGCGCCCTGAAAAAAGGTGATATCGTCATCTATGAATCGACGGTCTATCCTG
>JAIYDR010000371.1 GCA_027487395.1 Rhodobacter sp.
TCTACGGGTTCTCGCGTGAGGATCATGTTCTGCAGGATCCCTTGACCAGACTTCCCTGCAATCAGTTTCCTCGACTCAGGTCTTGATCTCTAGATCGCATGGGGGAGGTAATCATGGACGCCGATAGCGGGTTAGGTTTGCGCGCCGATTGACACTGCGGTGGCATTGAAGTTCAGCGACGTCGTGGCGGATGAGCCAGACAGAGTTGTCGCTCCCGTACCAAGCGCCACGAACACCGCCGTACCGTCCGAGGTCAGCTACAGGCCTGACCAAGAACATCACGCCCGCCAGCGGCACGGACGGGATTTCGGTCCTGTCCAGCGGCGGCGCAGATATTGATGTCGATCTGGGCAGCTATGCGGTTCAAGCCACGGGAAGCGGCGCGGACGGTGTGACCGTGGTCGAATGGGGCAGCGGCATCGTCGATCTGACGGTGAACGGCAACGTCTCCTCGGTCGACGGCGACGGCATTTACACCACGGCTAATGGCGGCGCGGTGACGTTGAACGCGCAAGGCACCATTTCGGGTGGTACGGACGGGGTCGAGGCGCTGAGCTACGGCACAGGCGTTGTGGATCTGACGCTTGGTGGCAGCGTCTCTGGCTTGACCGGGGCTGGCGTCAAGGCAACCACTCAAGGCGCCATCGTCCTGACTTCGACGGCCGATATCTCAACCGGGTCAAACACGGTGGCGGGTGGCAATGCCATCGATCTGCGCGGCTTTGACAAGGGCGGCGTGGTGATCGACCAGACCGGGGACATCACGGCCAATGCGGGCGATGCGGTCTATGTCACCACATCGGCAGGGGATATCGACAGCTCGGTCACAGGGGATATCACCTCGACCTCGGGCAAGGGCTACAGCCTGCAGGTCTATTCCTTCAACGCGCTGGCCATGGACCATGTCGGCGATATCACGACCGGCGGCAATGCGATTGAGCTGACCGGCAATGGTCGCTTGTCGGTGGATGTCACCGGCGACATCACCACCAACGCAACCGCCGTCAAGACCCGCAACACCGGCACCCTGCCGATGACGGTGGATGTGACCGGCGATGTGAAAGCGGGTGCCAAGGCCTTTGATCTGGCCACTGGTGGGGCAACCATCGAACTTTACAGCACCGGCAAAGTAGACTCGACGGGCGATGGCATCACGGCGGATGTGAAGGGTGCAGGCAATATCACGATCGCGCGGAGCGGGGTGCTGACCTCGACCTCGGGCAAGGGGATCATCGCCACAGCATCGAATGGCTTTGTGGATGTGACCACAGGGTCGGTCATTGCCAATGGCGATGCGGTCGTCCTGCAAAGCACGTCGACGGATGTGACCGTGACGCAGAACGGCAACATCAGCTCGTCCACCGGGCGCGGTGTCATCGTCACCGCCCCGGCAGGCAATGTGACCATGACCGGCGATGGCACGATTTCCACGGCAGGTGCTGCGGTCATTCTGGACGCGAAGGGCAATGTCGGCGCTGTAGAGTTCACGCATGGGTCTGGCGCAATTACCTCGCAGAATGATCTTGGGATCAGCCTGCGCTCGACCAAGGGCTATGTGTCCTTTGACAACAAGGGTGATGTCACCGCCGGGACCGATGGCATCGTGCTGTACACCACCGGCCAAAACACCGACGCCACCGTGTTGCAATATGGCAATGTGACGGCAGGCTCTGCTGGCGGGACGCGATCTGCGATCAGCCTGTCTGCCACGACCGGTAATACCTTGATCCGCGGGCAAGGCAATCTTTCGGTGCTCAGTGCCGGCACGACCGTCTATGCCGACACCAAGGGCAACGCAACGGTATCCAACACCCTGGACTGGAAAGGCAATATCACCGCTGCCAACGGCTCTGCCATCGAGTTGTCAACGACGATGGGCGCGATCAATCTGGATGTCACCGGCAATGTCAGCGCCACGGTCGGCAACGGCTCTGCCGCCGCGATCCAGCTGACATCCAGCGGCAATACTGCCATTGACGTCGATGTGACCGGCAACATCAGCCGCACCAATTTGATCAGCGCCATCAACGGCGCGGGTCTGAGCATCAATGCGATCGGCCAGTCCAAGATCACGGTCAACACCAAGGGTGATATCGCGACCTCGGGCAGCGGCATGACCATCATGACCAAGGGCGACAAGACTGTCACTGTCAACCACACTGGCGATATCACCGCCGGATATGTGGGCAGCACGGTATCCGATGCCAATGCCGATGGTATCTTTGCCGATCAGAGTGCATCGAGCAGCCAGTTGCTGGCCACCGTCAACGGCAAGGTCATAGCCGCGCGGGACGGCGTCAGCCTGCTTTCGGTGGGCAACAAGCTCAGCGAGCCACATACCATCACCCAGACCGGCAGCATCACTGCGCTGCGCTATGGCATCGCGGTCTCGAATCGTGGTGGGATCACGAACATCATTGCCAATGGCGATGTTTCGGGCGCGCTGGCTGGTATCAACGTCGTGACAAACGGCAATTCCAACGTGACCGTCAACGCCGCTGGCAAGGTGTCGGGCGGAGCGGCCGGGGATGCGATCCGGCTGGAGAGCGGTGGCAACGTCAACACGGTGACCAACTATGGCAGCGTGACCAGCGCGGCCGGCCTCGCCGTGTTCTCCAGCGACAGCGACACCTCGATCAACAACTACGGCACCCTCAGCGGCAATATCGACCTGAGCAACTGGTCCAACAGCATCGTGAACCATAGCGGGGCGACCTTTGCTATGGGCACTTCGGTCGATGTCGGCGCCTGGAGCACGGTGTCAAGCTCTGGTCTGGTCGAAATCGGGACCAAGACGGATGGCACGGTGCAGACCACCGCCCTGAATGGCTCGTTCGAAAACACCGCCTCGGGCATGATGGTGGTTGATGTGGCGATGGCGAGCGGCCTTGCGGACAAGATCAACATCACCAATGGTGAAGCGATCCTGAACGGCAAAATGAAGCTGCGCTTTGCCTCCTTGGCCAAGACGTCGCAGAATCACACTTTGGTCAGCGCGGTGGGCGGGGGCTTCACCAACAATGGCGTCGGGACGACCAATACCTTCGCCTTGACCAGCTTTGACAAGTCCGATGCCGAGAATGCGATCCTGACGATCTCGGGCTTTGACTTTGCGCCGAAAGGTGTGACAGGCAACGGGGCCAAGGTTGGCGCGCATCTGACCGACGCCTTCCCGCGAGCGGGAACCGGGTTGACCAGCCTGACGCTGGCCCTTGCGAACCTGACCAGCCTGTCGGACGGCCAAGCCGCACTGAACCAGCTGTCGCCAGAGGTCGAGTTGGATCGACAAGCGGCAGATGTCCGCATGGCACAGGGTTTTTCGGAGACCTTGATGAGCTGCCCGACCGCTGTCGAAGGCCAGGTCTGGGCCAGCGAAGGGGCTTGCACCTGGGCGCGCGCGCAGGACTTGACCCTGTCCGCCGACGCAGGCAATGCCCTGTCGGATTTCGATGCGACGGGCACACGGGTCGCGGCGGGCGGCCAATTCGGCATCGGTCCGGACCTGTGGCTGGGCCTTGCGCTGGGGGTTACCGAGTCCAATCTGGCGACCGGGGCCGGGGCCACCAGCAAAGGTCAGGCTTTGGAGGCGGGGTTGTCGGTGAAATACGCCAATGGCCCCTTGCTGCTGGCCGCGTCAGTCTCGGGCAGCACGGGGGATTTCGCTTCCTCCCGCGCGGTGGCTTTCGATGGCTTTACCGACAATCTGACTGCCAGCCGCAGCCACGCGGCCTCGAACGCTCGCCTGCGCGCGGCGTATTCTTTCGGGGCAGGCGCGATCTATGTGAAGCCTTCGATCGACGTGATGGCGACCCGTGTGACCTCGGGCGCCGCGACCGAGACCGGCGGCAATGCCGCGTTGAGCTATCGCAGCCAGACCACCAACCTGACCACGATCTCACCGGGGCTGGAACTGGGTGTGACCAACGAGATGTCGGACGATTGGCAGAACCGTTCGTGGTTGCGGGTGCGCCACAGCAGCGTCAGCCAAGATGCGCAACGCCTGTCGGCGGCCTTTGCCGGGGCGGATGCGGGCGCGGCCGATTTCACCGTGACCGGCGTTTCGGAAAGCAAGTACACCACGGTGTCGCTGGGCGTCGATCTGATGAAGGGCGATACGTCGTCGGTGCAGGTGTCCTATGACCGCGCCATGGGGGATGTGACAGATGCATCGACCCTTTCAGCCAAGCTGACGATGCGTTTCTGATTGGCCCCACGCCTCATGCATCGACCAAAGGAAGCAGCCCCAAGGGGCTGCTTCTGTGATGTCGGGGTCCGGAGGTTGTCCTGACCCCGACGCCGAAAAGCGTCCTATGGCCGCGCGCGACGCAAGGATTGACCCGTCATGAAAGAGTCGAAAGTTTTCTTTGACCCCACGGGAAAGCGTGCGCGCATTGTCTTGCGGTGGCTTGCTGCGATCGCAGGGTTTGTCGCCCTGGTCATCAGTCTGTTTTTCTTTGATCTGTTGTCAGAGAGGCCGATGAATGCGGCAGGGGTTGCTGCGGATTTTCACCGTATGGCCCCAAAGACCGACTCCATGCCACCGCTGGTCATCGGGGAAGACCTGCCCTCTACGCCACCCCCTGCCGGGCTTTTGGCGCAATCGGGCCCATTGACCGTCGGATTCTACTCCAATTGGGATGACAACAGCCTGATCGGTTTGCGCCGCCGGGTGGATCGACTGGATTGGCTTGTGCCAGACTGGTTGACCCTTCAAGGCGGCAATATGCAGCTGGTGGTCGAGATTGATCCCAACGTGCCGAAACTGCTGCACACCAAAGCCCGCAGTCCCTTTGTCATCCCGCTGTTGACCAACCAATCCGATGAAGGGCCAGAGCTGGCAGGACTGTCGCGCCTGCTGAATGACCCAGCCTTGCGGAAGGCGCGGATCGACCAGATCATCGCCACCCTATTGCCCAATCATTTTCAGGGTGTTGCGGTCCAATTTGAAGGTGTGGCTGCAGCGGATGCAGAGCTGTATCACCTGTTCCTGAACGAATTGAAAAAAGCGTTGCACGCCAAAGGTTTGCTGCTGGTCACGGTCCTGACGGCCGACGAGACCGGGCTTGATCCGATGGCCCCGGGACTGGCCGCTGTCGCGGATCATTCAATCTTGCTGGACCTGTGCTGTACGGACCCGACCCTACCCATCCCGCTTGACGGTCCGGATCGTGCCGCGCGGTTGGTCCGACAGGCCCTGCTGGATATGCCGGCCAGCAAGTTGATCCTCGCAGTGTCAAATCACGGACGCCACCGCATCACCCGCCCGAACCAGACGACCACATTGACCGATCTGGGTTTTGCCGATGCGATGCTGCTGGCGCATGACCATAACCGCTTGCCCGAAATCGATGCGCTGACGCAGGTTCCACATTTTGCTTTTCGCGAGACCACAACCGGCGTAGGGACGGATGCCACACATGAGGTCTGGTTCCTCGATGCCATCACGGCCCAGAACACCCTTGCTCGGGTGCAAGATGCCGGGTTGGGGGGCTATGCGTTATGGCGATTGGGTGCCGAAGACCCTTCGGTCTGGGATGTCTTGCCTAAAGCTGGACAGTTGCCCACGACCGTCCCTGAGGCCCTGAGCACCATTGCCATGGCCGATACCGTGTTCCTGACCGGCACCGGAGATATGCTGCGTGTGACAACCGCGCCCCAGGATGGCGCGCGTGTGATCGAAGTTGAAGGTGACCACATCATCTCGGCGCGCTACCAAACCCTGCCGCGGCCGACCACGATCGACCGCTATGGCACCACCAAGCCGATGCTGGCGCTGACTTTTGACGATGGCCCCGATGAACGCTGGACCCCGGCCATCCTTGACATCCTCGCGCAGGAGAACGTCAAGGCGACCTTCTTCGTCATTGGAAGCAATGCCGCCTTCGCGCCGGCTCTGATCAACCGGATCATCGACGAAGGGCATGAGTTGGGCAATCACAGCTTTACCCATCCCAACCTGTCCAGCGTGCCAGATTGGGTCACCACGCTGGAGTTAAACGCGACGCAGCGCCTGGTCGAGGTGACCAGCGGTCGCGCCTTGCGCCTGTTTCGCGCACCTTATGTCGGGGACTCGGAACCCGCCACTCTCTCTGAGGTGCGTCCCATGCTCTTGGCGCAGGAACGCGGTCTTGCAATCGTCGGGTTGCGCGCGGATTCGCATGACTGGAAACATGTGAACCCCAATGCCATCCGCGCGGCCGTGTTGCGTGAAGTCGGAACCGCCGATGACCCGAAGTCGCAAACTGTGCTGTTGCACGACGCTGGAGGCGACCGCCAAGCCACTGTCGCGGCGCTGCCGGGGGTTATCAGGGCCCTCAAGGCGCGGGGCTTTACGCTCGTGCCCGTCTCGGCGCTGATCGACCAGACCCCGGCGCAGGTTATGCCCGAAGTGCCGAAATGGACTTTTTCCCGGCTTGTCGCGTCGGTCCTGTTTTCAGGCCTGCACTTGGGGGCATTGGTGCTGCAATGGCTGTTTGTCTTGGCCATCGGCCTGGGCATCTTCCGGCTTGCCCTGATTTCCGTGCTTGGGGTGCTGCATTCCCGGCGCGAAGCCCGGATACCGCCACCCCCAACCACGGCAGAGGGCGTGGCCGTCTTGATTCCCGCCTATAACGAGGAGAAGGTGATCCGTGCCTGCCTGGACCGGGTGACAGCATCGGCCCATCCTGCGCTGCGGGTGATCGTGATCGACGATGGCTCGACCGATGGCACGGCAGAGGCCGTGGCACAGGCCGCCGCCTTGGATGACCGCATCCATCTGTTGCGGATCGCCAATGGTGGCAAGGCCAATGCCCTGAACGCTGGGCTGTCGCAATGCCATGAAGACATTATCGTGGCGCTGGATGCCGATACGCAGTTTCACCCCGACACCGTCTCACGTTTGGCGCGCTGGTTTGTCGATCCCGGCATCGTTGCCGTGGCAGGCAATGCTCGGGTGGGCAATCGCAGCAACTTTTTGACCCGTTGTCAGGCACTTGAGTATATCACCGCGCAGAACCTTGAACGACGGGCCTATGCCGCCTTGGGCTGTGTTACCGTGGTGCCGGGGGCTGTGGGCGCATGGCGACGCCGCGCGGTGCTTGCAGCAGGGGGCTTTCCCGATGCCACCTTGGCCGAGGATCAAGACCTGACCATCGCCTTGCAGCTTCAGGGCGGACGTGTGCTATATGACAGCACCGCCGTAGCCGAGACCGAGGCGCCCGACACCTTGCGCGGCCTGTCGCGCCAGAGATTCCGTTGGTCCTTTGGCACGATGCAATGCCTGTGGAGATACCGTCACCACATCCTGCGCGGCAAACGCACGATGATCGGCTGGTTTGCTCTGCCGCAAACCTTGCTGTTCCAAGTGGTCTTTTCGTTGGTGGCCCCGGTGATTGACCTGATGCTGATCCTGCGGCTGTTGGGGTGCCTGTGGGATTATCTTCAGCATGACGGCGTAGTGGATTCAGAGGCTTTGGTCAAGACACTCGTGTTTTACGCTGTGTTCTTGCTGGCCGAGATTGTGTCGGGCTTTGTTGCATTTCGGCTGGATCGACGGGAAAACTTGTCCTTGCTGGCGCTGACCGTGCCGCAACGCTTTGGCTACCGGCAATTCCTCAGCCTGATCGCGATGCGGGCGACGATCACTGCGGTGCTGGGGCGGTTGGTCGGGTGGGGACATCTGGAGCGCAAGGCCACCGTGACCTTGGCAGAACCCAGTATCGGTCCGGCCGAATGATTCGGTGCATCTGCACCGGTTCTGGTCCGGTCAGATACGCACGCTGATCGCCCAGCCCGCCACGCGCCTTGAGAAAAGGTCGATGATCACCGCAAGATAGATCCAGCCCTCTGGCCTTCAGCCATAGGGGACGTCACTTGCCCATTTCTGGTTTGGCCCACGCGCTGTGAAGACTTGCTGCAAATGGTCGGCGCGGTATTGAACGTCTGATCGCTGTCAGTCGTGCGCTTGGCCTTCCGACTGCGGATAACCGGGATGCCGTTCTGGCGCAGTGAGGAGGATCAGCAAACAGTCCGGGAACTGTATTCCCGACGAACGCGGCCCACCCGTCGCTGGTCGACGCGGCTACCCAGTTCGTTCAACTCCTCGGTCATGCGAGGCCTGCCACAGCTGCGAAGGCTCAACCGATGTTGATCGCGGATGTACGCCAAGAGCACCATGTCGCGCCGCTGGCGATGCGATGGGGGCCGGTGTTTCCAGGCATGGAGCCCACGCTCAGTCACCCCCATCAGGCGACACAGATGGCTGCGGGTCAGGGTGCTGCGATATTCGGCAATACACTCAATCGCTGGGAAAACAGTCTCCCAGACGGCTTTCTGATCCGGCTCAAATCATTGAGAATAGGGTTCTCTTTGCGAAGCCATTCGTTCTCGCGCAAAGGCTCGGCA
>JAIYDR010000339.1 GCA_027487395.1 Rhodobacter sp.
TCTCGGACGTCACATTTTCCGGCGGTGAAGGTTTTGACCGCGACGCCATCCATCAAGCGATCGAGGTCTATATCGGCCAAACGGCCAAAGTGTCCCTATTGGACATCCTTGGCCTGCCCGCTTGGGTTCCGCGCCCGTCGCGCATGATCGGCACGCGACAGATGGAGGAGATCAAATCCGTCGCCGACAGCACCATCGCGGCGCGGCGCGGCAAGACCTCCGACAAGGTGCCGGACCTGCTGGACCTCTTGATGGAAGGGTCGGACCCGACGACAGGACGGCGCATGACCGATACCGAATTGCGCGACAACTTGCTCACCTTCATCGTCGCGGGGCATGAAACCACGGCGTTGACGCTGTCTTGGGCGCTTTACCTGATGGCCCATGATCCCGCCTGTCAGGATCAAGCGCGGGAAGAGGCGCAATCGGTCTTGGGCGACCGCGCCGCCACCGCCGAGGATGTCGGCCACCTGCCGCTGATCCGTCGGATCGTGGACGAGGCGTTGCGGCTTTACCCGCCCGCCGCCTATCTCGCGCGGACAGCCAAGGCCAAGGATCGCCTGCTGGGACGCGAGGTTCTGCCGGGGGACACGGTGATTCTGCCGATTTACGCCTTGCACCGCCACCACACACAGTGGGAAGACCCTGACGCCTTTCGCCCGGATCGGTTTCTAGAGCCGAAGTCCTTTGACCGCTTTGCCTACCTGCCCTTTGGCGATGGGCCGCGCATCTGCATCGGCGCGAATTTCGCGGTGCAAGAGGCGGTGATCATTCTATCCACCCTGCTTGCCCGCTTCCGCTTTTCGCTGGTGCCGGGGCGGTTGCCCAAGCCGGTCATGATTCTGACGCTGCGTCCCGAAGGCGGGGTCTGGCTCAAGGTCGACCGCGCTTGAGACCTTATCCGCAGATCGCCCGCAGCGCTTGCCAATCGGCTGCGCTGAGCGCCGGGGTGCCTGCGGTGCCGGACGCCCGCGCCTGTGCCGCGCGCAGGGCGGAATCGGGGTGGGTGGACAGATAGGCGGGGATATCGCCATCCATGCCGTCGATCCGGTCAAAAAAATCGGCAAATCCGGCCGTGCCGATGCTCGCGCCCGCCAACAAGCGCAGGGCAAAATCATCTGCTGCTGCCTCAGCCTCACGCGTGTAGGCGGCGTTCATCAGGTGGTTGCCCGCCAGCGTGATCGCTGCCCCGCCAGAAACATCGCCAAACAAAAGCGACAAGATCCCCGCACTGCCCGCCGCACGAAAGGCCAAACGGGTGGCGTCGCGGGCTTCGACATGGCCAATCTCATGCGCCAGAACGCCGGCGACCTCATCCGCCGACTGCGCCTCATCCAGCAAGCCGCGCAGGATGACAACATGGCCCCCCGGCGCGGCAAAGGCGTTGACGATGGGACTGTCGATCACCGACACCTGCAAATCATAGGTCAATCCCTGCCCGTCCGTCAGGCGGGCGACCATCTGATCCAGCGCCGCCGACCCTGCCGGGGCATCGCAGACCAGGGCCGCCTGCCCGTCGCCAAAGAATTCGGACATCTGCCGCACCACGGCCTTGCCAAAGGCGACTTCCTGATCACGCGGTAAGGCTTCGGCAAGACGGTCAGAGATTGCGGGCAGCAGCACGAATAGAATAAACGCCACCGCTCCCAGGGCCGCCGCCACCCGCAGCACGACCTTTGGCAAGGTGCCCGCCGCCACATCTCGGCGAAACAGATCAGGGGCCGTGGATTTAACCCAAGCGATCAGCGCGGGGTCGGTCAAGACCAAGCGCGCCTCAGTGGTTTCGCCCGCCCGAAGCCGTGTGACCACCAGTCGATCGGCAGCATCGTCAACGGCGCGCAGATCGGATAGCGGCCAGTTCAGTGCCGACCCTTGCTCTGTCTGGATTAGCAGCGACTTGGCGTCAGACCCCGGGGAAACCTGCACCACCCGACGCGCGGCGGAGTGGCCGTCGTAAAACGCTGCCTCCGCCGGGGCCATCAGAACGCCCCCCCGATATCCAAGGCATCGGCAAAGCCATCGGCATCAGCCCCCGCCTCGGCCCCTGCTTGGCGTAGTGTGTCAAAGAACCCGGCAGGCACGACAATCTGGATCGACCCGACCAGATAACCCAACACAGGTTGTGAGATGAACACCAGAGACAGCGTGCTGAACACTGACAAAAACACCAGATAGGCCAGCGCCCCAAGCGCCGCCAACTCTATCATGATCAAGGGTGACGGCTCGGCATCAAAGCCGGCAAGCTGTGCCGCCATCGCTGCAACCGCGCCAAACAGCATCCCCGACGCGACCGAGGCCAAAAGCGAAACGATGAACCCGCCCTTGATGTAAAGCCAAATCACCCGCCCACCGCGCGGATTGGCGCTGAACCGCAGTGGCGCGGTGGGTCCGGGCAGGATCAATTCCTTGTGCGAGGTCAGATAACCAAAGGCGCGCGTGCGATAAAGTGCAAGGCCAACCAAGGCCCAGACCGTTCCCATGGCCGTCACGACGCTGCCAAACCCCGTCTCCCCTGTGGCCAGAAGCACGGCACCCACCAAGAGGAACCCCAGCCCGATCAGATAGGGCCTCAGCGCTACAAAAAGCCCGGTCCACGCTCCACCCTGCCGGAACCGCGCGCTGCCCCAATAGCTGCGGTCGGTCATATAGGCCTCAAGCCGATAGGTCATCAGCGGCCAAAGCAGACCCAATGAGACCACCGCCAACGGTCCATAGACCAGCGCGCGGATCATGTAGCCCAGACCGGCATTCTCCATGCCAAAGCGGATGCCGCGCAGGCGCGTGCGGTTCACGCGGTAACGCCGCGCGCGGTAGAGTGCGACCAGCATCAAAGGCACAGCCGCAAGGAAAGACACCCCGATAGAGCCCGCTTGCATTGCCTCTTCCAGCGGGGTTTCAGGGGCAAAGATGAAGCGGATGCCGAAGAAGAACAGCAAAAGCTGGATCGCCGCCAAATAGACCGCCAGCACCACCAGCGCGATCAGGAAACCAAGGAACATCTCCAGCCCGGTGCCGGTAAACTCCAGCGCATCATCGTCCAAGCGGATATTGCCCCAGACAAA
>JAIYDR010000234.1 GCA_027487395.1 Rhodobacter sp.
AACGTGGTTGCACGCTGGTCAGCCGCCAACATAAGATCAACTTGCGCAGTAAGGCTAAGCTCGGCAAGTCGGGTTGCCTCTCTGAGCAAGCTTTCTTTGTTTTCACTGTTCACGACGGAGTTCATCTGGGTAAAACCCCCAGAACCAATTGACAAAGGCATTCGTAGCGAGCCTCCACCGATAAAGGACCCGCCACCGGCTCCACCGCCAAAACCGACCGACAAGAGATAGGTTCTAGTGTGGCGGGGGTGATCATCCCACCACCTCCGCCACCTCAAGCGCGGCATGCAGCAGCACATCTGTCCCTGCCGCCGCCCATTCCGGCGAAATCTCCTCGGCCTCGTTGTGCGACAGCCCATCCACGCAGGGGCACATGATCATCACCGTGGGGGCGACGCGGTTGATCCAGCAGGCGTCGTGGCCTGCGCCAGAGACGATGTCCATGTGGGTATAGCCAAGGCGTTCCGCCGCGCCGCGCACCACTTTGACCAAGCCGGGGTCAAAGGTGACGGGGTCGAAATGGCCCACAGCCTCGATGCTGCACCCCAGACCCAGTTCGGCGGCCACAGCATGGGCGGCGCGTTCCACCTCGGCGCGCATGGCGTCGAGTTTGGCGTGCTCGGGGCTGCGGATGTCGACCGTGAAGATGACCTTACCGGGAATCACGTTGCGGCTGTTGGGGAAGACCTTGACCTGCCCCACCGCGCCCACGGCGTTGGGTTGGTGGCTCATCGCGATCTGATGCACCCGTTCGGTGATCCGCGACATGCCGAGACCTGCGTTGACGCGCAGGTGCATGGGGGTGCTTCCGGTATGCGCGTCCTTCCCCGTCAGGGTGATTTCCAGCCACCAGAGGCCTTGGCCGTGGGTCACGACGCCAATCGTTTTCCCCTCAGCCTCAAGGATCGGCCCCTGTTCGATGTGCAGTTCCAGCATCGCATGCATCTTGCGCGCGCCGACAGGCTCATCCCCGACCCAGCCGATGCGGGCGAGTTCTTCGCCAAAAACCTTGCCGTCCATATCACGGCGGGATTTGGCGTAATCTTCGGTATGGATGCCTGCAAAGACACCCGATGCCAGCATCGCAGGCGCAAAGCGCGCGCCCTCCTCATTGGTCCAGTTGGTCACTACGATAGGCCGGCGGGTTTTCACGCCCAGATCGTTCATCGACCGCACCACCTCAAGCGCGCCCAGCACGCCGAGGACACCATCATAGCGCCCCCCCGTCGGCTGGGTGTCCAGATGGCTGCCCATATAGACCGGCAACGCCTCCGGCTCTGTCCCCGCCCGCGTGGCGAACATATTGCCCATCGTGTCCACGCCCATTGTCATGCCCGCCGCGTCGCACCAGCACTGGAACAGGTGGCGGCCTTCGCCATCGGCATCGGTCAGGGTCTGCCGGTTGCAGCCGCCCGCCACGCCGGGGCCGATCAGGGCCATCTCGTTCAGGCTGTCCCACAGCCGCGCAGAATTGATGCGGAGGTTTGCTCCGGGTGCTGGCATCAGCTTGCTCTCCCTGTGGTCCGGGGCATCTGTCGCACCCCTTTTCACGACTATGGACGGGTCGTTGATCGACTCGCATCCTGACCGTATGGTCAAGACCAAACGCACCACAAGCTGACCATTTGGTCAAATGAAATCCGGGGGCAAGACAGCATCACCATGCAAGAGAATGCCCGATTTTCAGGCAAGGCCGCCAGCCGCCGCACGGATATCCGGCGCGAGAATGAACGCCTGATCCTGACCGCCGCCGAAAAGGTCTTTGCTGAGGCAGGCTATGGCGGGGCCACGATGCAGTTGATCGCCGATATGGCGGGGCTGCCCAAGGCCAACCTGCATTACTATTTCGCCACCAAAGAGGACCTCTATCGCCGCGTGGTGCAGGAGATTTTTGAGATCTGGCTGAACGCCGCCGCCAGTTTTGACGCGGCCAGCACCCCCGCCGAAGGAATCGGCGCCTATATCGAGGCGAAGATGGACATCTCGCGCCGCCATCCGCATGGCTCCAAGGTCTGGGCGGCCGAGGTGATGCAAGGCGCGCCAGTCATTCAGGATTATCTGGAGAACACGCTGCGCGATTGGACCGAAGATCGCGCGCGGGTGATCCAAGGCTGGATTGACGCGGGCCAGATGGCCCCGGTGAACCCACGGCATCTGCTGTACATGCTCTGGGCCATGACCCAGCATTACGCCGACTTCGGCCATCAGATTGAAACGCTGAACGGCGGTGCGCCGCTGACTGACCGCCAGTGGCAAGAGGCCACGGAAAGTGTCAAGACGATCATCCTGCGCGGGGTGGGTTTGGATTGATCTCAGGGTTTGGCCGATAAGACTGTTCTATCTTTCGATACAATCACCCGCCCATGCACCCGAAATGGTCGCAATTCTCTGGCCAAAGGGGTGGGGTTGCACTAGCCTAGAGATGGTCTTTGCGTTGAAGGTGTCCCTTGCCGCCCCTATCCCCCGCTGTTGCCATTCGCCGTCTTTCCCCTGCGGTGAAGTATTTGTTGGGGCTTTTGCCCTTTGCCCGTCTGACCACCTTTTGCGACGTGGGTGCGAACCCGATCAACGAGCCACCATACTTGGGCCTGTTGCGGGCCGGGGCTTGCCGAGTGGTGGGGTTTGAACCCAACCCCGAGGCCTTTGCCGAATTGGAAAAGGCCAAAGGCCCGAACGAGATTTATTTCCCCCAAGCGGTGGGGGACGGCAAGACGCATATCCTGCATCTTTACCGCATTCCGGGACTGTCCTCGATCTTTGAACCCCATCTGCCGGGGCTAAAGGCGCTGGGGCGTCGGGGCTGGGCGCAGATGGCGCAAGATGTCGAAATGAAAACGGTGGCCTTGGACAAGATCGCCGATCTGCCGCCCTTTGACTGCCTGAAGATCGACATTCAGGGCGGCGAAAAGATCGTGTTCAAGAATGGGCGCAAGGCCATGGCCAATGCCGTGGCGGTGATCGTCGAAATGCGCTGGATGCAGCTTTACGAAGGCGAGCCGATGGCGGGCGGGGTCGATGACGAACTCCGTGCGCAAGGCTTCATCCTGCACAAGTTCATGTTCAACAAGGACGCAATGCTGGCCAATTCGCAGATGCGGCGCTTGCAGCGGAGCCTGAATTCCGACCAGTTGATCGACGGCGATGCTGTCTATCTGCGCCATCCCGGCAAGCTGGAAGAGCTGAGCGATGACCAGCTGTGCCATCTGGCGCTTTTGGGGGCCGCGATCATTGCCTCTAACTCTTTGGTGGTGGCGGCCTTGGACGAACTGGTGCGCCGGGGCAAGGTCGACCGGGGTGCCCCTGCCGCCTATGTTGACACCCTGCCGGAAGAGATGCGCATTCCCGACGCGGACATGGCCGCCATGCGCGCGGCACGCCACGCCCGCCGCGCGGCGGCCGCGACCGAGGACGACACCGATGCCGCGTGACCGCGCTCGTGCCCTTGCAAAGGAACGACC
>JAIYDR010000390.1 GCA_027487395.1 Rhodobacter sp.
ACCGAAGGCGGGCGCAAGACCACGATCACCACGCCGAAGGTGCAGCCCGAGGTCATCCTCTATGACGCCGAACTCGTCCGCACCCTGCCGGTCGCAATGACCGTGACAAGTGCCCTGAACGCGATGGCCCATGCGGCCGAAGGGCTTTACGCGCAGAACCGCTCGCCCATCTCCACCTTGATGGCGCTGGAGGGCATCCGCGCCTTTCGGGACGGACTGCCGAAGGTGATTGCGGCTCCGGACGACCTGACCGCGCGTGGGGAAACGCTCTATGGCGCATGGCTTTGCGGCACGGTTTTGGGCACGGTCGGTATGGCCCTGCATCACAAGCTTTGCCATACGCTGGGCGGGTCGTTTGATCTGCCCCATGCGGAAACCCATGCGGTGATCCTGCCCCATGCCATCGCCTATAACCAGCGTGCGGCGGCGGCGGAACTGGCACCGCTGGCCGATATCCTGGGTGCGGCCACCCCCGGCGCGGGTCTCTATGACTTTGCCATCACGATGGGCGCACCGCTTGCCCTGCGCGATCTGGGGATGAAGGAAGCGGACCTTGACCGCGCGGCCGAAATCGCAGTGCAAAACCCCTATTGGAACCCGCGCCCCATTGAACAATCCGCGATCCGGCGCTTGTTGCAGGCCGCTTGGGCCGGCGACGCGCCCACAGAATAAAAGCGAAAAGGGAGGACATCATGGCAGATATCACAACCGAGGTGCTGATCATCGGCACCGGACCATCGGGATCGGCGACGGCAGCGCTGTTGTCCAGCTACGGCATCCAGAACATGGCGATCAACCGCTATCGCTGGCTGGCCAACACCCCGCGCGCCCATATCACCAACCAACGCACGATGGAGGTGCTGCGCGATCTGGGCCGCGAGGTCGAGGATGAGGCCTATATGTTCGCCACCCACCAAGACCTGATGGGCGAGAACATCTTTTGCGAAAGTCTGGCAGGCGAAGAGATTGGCCGCATCAAGACCTGGGGCAACCATCCGCTTTCGCGGGCCGAACATATCATGTCCTCGCCCTCGCGGATGAATGACCTGCCGCAGACGATGATGGAGCCACTCTTGTTCAAGACCGCCTGTTCGCGCGGCACGCAGGCGCGGATGTCCACGGAATATGTCAGCCATGTGCAAGACGCCGATGGCGTAACCACGACCTGCCGCGATCGCTTGACGGGGCAAAGCCTGACGATCCGGTCAAAGTATCTGATCGGCGCGGATGGCGGGAAATCCTTGGTCGCAGAACATGCCGGTTTGCCGTTTGAGGGCAAGATGGGTGTCGGCGGGTCGATGAACATCCTGTTCCGGGCGGATCTGTCCAAATACGTCGCGCATCGTCCAAGCGTTCTCTATTGGGTCATGCAGCCCGGCGCGGATGTGGGCGGGATCGGCATGGGTCTGGTCCGCATGGTGCGCCCGTGGAATGAATGGCTGATCGTCTGGGGCTATGATATCAACGGGCCGGAACCCGAAGTGACACCCGAATTCGCCACGGGCGTGGCGCGGCAGTTGGTCGGCGATCCGAACCTTGAGATTGAACTGCTGTCTGCCTCGGTCTGGACGGTGAACAATCGCTACGCCACCCGTACCACCAATGGCCGCGTGTTCTGCATGGGCGACGCCATCCACCGCCACCCGCCATCGAACGGGCTTGGGTCCAACACCTCGATCCAGGATGCCTTCAACCTCGCATGGAAGCTGGCGATGGTGCTGAAAGGGCAGGCCGGGGAGCGTCTCTTGGACAGCTACAACGACGAACGCGCGCCGATTGCCAAGCAGATCGTGACCCGTGCCAATCAGTCCATCGCGGAATTCGGCCCGATCTTTGAGGCGTTGGGCATGGGCGAAGGCGTCGATCCGGTGCAGATGCAGAAAAACCTTGCTGCCCGCACCGAAGGCACCCCGGCGGCTGAGGGCCAGCGCGAGGCGATCCGCAAGGCCATCGCCTTCAAGAAATACGAATTCGACGCGCATGGGATCGAGATGAACCAGCGCTACCGCTCTGGCGCGGTGGTGACGGATGGGCAGATTGAACCGGCCTTCACGCTGGATGCCGATCTGCATTACCAACCCACCACATGGCCCGGCGCGCGTTTGCCGCATGTCTGGGTCTATCGGTCTGACAACGGGGCCGAGGTGTCGACGCTGGACCTGTGTGGTCATGGCCGATTTACCCTGCTGACAGGTCTGGGGGGTGAGGCTTGGGCCGAGGCGGCGGCTCAGGTGGCGGCGGAGTTGGGGATTGAGATTGTCCCCCATGTGATCGGCCCCCGCCAACCTTTTGTCGATCACAGCGGCGATTGGGCAAGGGCGAGTGAAATCCGGGATTCGGGCTGTCTGCTGGTGCGCCCGGATCACCACGTTGCATGGCGGGCCGAAGGTTTGTCGGCCACGCCAAAGGCCGATTTGCAGCGGGTTTTGCGCGCGATCTTGGGGCGGTAAGCCTGCCTGAATGAAGATTGGAAACCCGCCAGTTCACGCTGGCGGGTTTTCCTTTGTGATCCTGCGCTGAATATCACAACTCAGATATCACAAAATCACGCAAATCATGTTGCGACAGGCGACACCCATGTTACGCTGACGCCGAATTGGGGGGATGATGAAGCGCGACGACCGCAGACAGGCGATCATGGATCACCTCGCCACCCATCGGGCGGCGACGCTGGACG
>JAIYDR010000233.1 GCA_027487395.1 Rhodobacter sp.
TAAACTCGTCCAGCCGCGCCTGCATCGCGGCCTGCGAGCCATGGCTGAACACATCCAGATCATGGGCATACAGAATGTCAATCCGGGAAACCCCCAACCGTTCCAGAGAGAATTCAAGAGACCGCATTGTCGCGTCATAGCTGTAGTCATAGACCCCAATCCGCGCGGGGATGTCGAACCACTTGCCGATGCCGTCGCGCGTCGCCGCATCCGCCACGCGCAAGAGACGCCCGACCTTGCTGGTCAGCACATAGTCCTCCCGCGGTTTGCCACGCAGGAATCGGTTCAGCCGCGTCTCTGCCAGACCATAGCCGTATAGCGGCGCCGTGTCGTAATGGCGCACGCCGCCGGCCCAAGCGGCCTCAAGCACCGCATGGGCGTCATCATCGGAAATCGCGCGGTAGAGGTTGCCAAGGGGCGCAGAGCCAAACCCCAAAGTGGTAAAGTTCAACCCGCCATTGCCCAGCCGGTCCCAGTGTTTTCTTTGCAGCATCGCCGTCCCCCGCGTTGCTGACATGCTAGTATGATCCTGCTTCCCGTCCAATATGTTTCGCGCTAGCCTTGCGCCATCAGGGAGGATCAGATGTCGCGTTTTCAAGCCGTTTTCGGGGCCAATAAACCCATTATCGCCATGGTGCATCTTGGGGCGTCGCCCGGTGCGCCGCTGCATGATGCCGAACGCGGCATCGAAGGCATTGTCGCCGGAGCGCGCGCCGATCTGCATGCACTTCAGGCCGCAGGCGTTGATGCAGTGATGTTCGGCAATGAAAACGACCGTCCCTATGAGTTGAAGGTGGATACCGCCGCCTCGGCCACGATGGCCTATGTGGTGGGCCGACTGCGCGATGAGATCACGGTGCCCTTCGGCATCAACGTGCTGTGGGATCCGCAGGCCTGCTTTGCCGTGGCCGCAGCCACAGGGGCACGGTTCGTGCGCGAGATTTTTACCGGCACCTATGCGTCGGACATGGGCATCTGGGCCCCCGATGCCGGGGCCGCCGTGCGCTATGCCCACCGGGTCGGCGCAGGCGATGTGGCACGGCTTTACAACGTCTCAGCCGAGTTTGCCGACAGCCTCGACCGCCGCTCTTTGCCCGACCGGGCACGCTCGGCGGTGTTCTCGTCGATCCCCGATGCCGTTCTGGTGTCCGGCACCATCACCGGCGAGGCAGCGGCGATGGGGGATCTTGAGGCCGTCAAGCGCGTGCTGCCCAACACGCCCGTCTTGGCCAATACCGGAGTGAAGCATTCCACCGTGGCGGATGTGCTGGCGGTGGCGGATGGGGTGATCATCGGCTCTGCGTTGAAATACAATGGCGACACCTGGGCCTCGGTTGACCCGGATCGCGCCGCCGATTTCATGGCCCGCGTCCGTGCGGCACGGGGGGGGAAATGACCCTGCCCTCTGTCGCCGATCTGACGGTTGAGTTGATGCTGATCCCCGGCCTGTCGGGGAATGAAAGCCGCGTGTCGGCGGCAATTGCGGCGCATCTGGACGTGCTTGGCCTGTCGCATCGGTCGGATCGCTTGGGCAATCTGACCTGCACCCTGCCCGGTGATCCCGGCCTGCCATCAGTGATGATCTTCACCCATATGGATCAGTTGGGCTTTATCGTCCGTAAGGTGGAAGCCAGCGGCTTGATCCGGCTGGAACGGTTGGGCGGCGTGCCCGAGCGTGCGCTGCCCGCACAGGCGGTGGTGCTGTGCACGGACAAAGGCGACCTGCCCGCGCTGATCGCCAACAAAAGCCACCACGCCACGACGCCGGATGAAAAGTACAAAGTCCTGCCCTATGCCGATCTTTACGTCGATGCCGGTTTCACCTCCAAAGCCGAGGCCGAGGCGGCAGGCGTGCGCATTGGCACCCCGGTTACCTATCTGCCGCGCGCGCTGACGCTGGCCAATGGCCGCATTGCGGGGACCTCGGTCGATGACCGTGGCGGCTGCGCGGCGCTGTTGAAACTGGCCGAAGCACGGATTGGCAAGCCCGGCCCCACCCTGCATTTTGTCTGGGCAGTGCAAGAGGAGTATAACCTGCGCGGCGTCCTTCCGGCTGCGACGGCGCTGGCACCTGCGATTGCCTTGCAGATTGACCTTCTGCTGGCCTGCGACACCCCCGACATGACGCATCGCGGCGATGTCACCTTGGGCGGTGGGCCGGGGATATCGCTTTATTCCTTCCACGGGCGCGGCACGCTGAATGGCGTGATCCCGCACCCCGCCTTGGTGCGCTTGTTTGAAAATGCTGCCGAAACGGCTGCGCTGCCCTTGCAACGTTCGGCCCATACCGGGGCGCTGACGGACCTGAGCTATATCCAGTTCATGGGCACCGAAGGCGTCGCTTGTCTCGATGTCGGCTTTCCCATGCGCTATTCGCATTCCGCGCTGGAAGTTGTCGATCCTGCCGACCTTGCGGCGATGGTGACCCTGATCGACACCGCACTATCCGCAATCGGCCCTGACCTGAGACTGACGCGCTGACATGACCTATACTCTGGGCATCGACATTGGCACCTTCGAATCCAAAGGCGTGATCGTCGATGGCGCAGGCCAGATCGTCGCCAGCGCCAGCCGCCCGCATAAGATGATCGTGCCCCGCGCAGGCTGGGCCGAACACCGCGCGGAGGAGGATTGGTGGGGCGATTTCGTCCATCTTTGCCGCGCTTTGCTGGCGCAATCCGGGCTGGATCCGTCGCTGATCAAGGCGGTCGCTGCCTCGGCCATTGGTCCCTGCATGCTGCCGGTGGATGAGGCAGGCGCCCCCTTGATGAACGGCGTGCTCTACGGCGTCGACACCCGATCTACGGATCAGATTGCCGCCTTGAACGCGCGGATTGGCGAGGATGTCATCCACCAGCGCTGCGGCAATGCGCTGACCTCGCAACAGGTGGGGCCGAAGATCCTGTGGCTGAAGGACACCCACCCCGATCTTTACGCCAAAACTGCAAAAGTCCTGACATCGACCAGTTATCTGGTTTGGAAACTGACGGGTGAATATGTCATCGACCATTACACCGCTGGCAGTTTTTCACCGCTGTACGACATCGCCACGCAGGATTGGACCGCTGATCTGGCACCCGACATTCTGCCGCTAGAGAAACTGCCGCGCCTGATGTGGTCGACCGAGGTTGCCGGGCAGGTGACACCCCAAGCGGCGGCGGAAACCGGCCTTGCCATCGGCACCCCCGTCACCTGCGGCACGATTGATGCGGCGGCCGAGGCGGTCTCTGTCGGCGTGCAGCACCCCGGCCAGATGATGATGATGTATGGCTCCACCATCTTCATCATTCAGGTCACGGATAAACCCGTTCGGGATGCACGGCTGTGGTATTCGCCTTGGCTGTTTCCCGGCACCCATGCCTCGATGGCGGGGCTGGCCACATCGGGCACGCTGACGACATGGTTTCGCGACACGCTGGCGCGGGACGCCGATTTCGCAGCCTTGGTGGCAGAGGCGACCGCCAGCCCGAAAGGGGCCAAGGGCCTGCTGTGCCTGCCCTACTTCTCTGGGGAGCGGACGCCGATCCATGACCCCCATGCGCGGGGCGTGTTCTTTGGCCTGAACCTGACGCATGACCGTGCCGACATGTTCCGCGCCGTGGTCGAAGGCATCGCCGCAGGGACGGCGCATGTGATGGAAACCTATGCTGAGGCCGGGGCAAGCCCTGCGCAGGTGATGGCGGTGGGGGGCGGCACAAAAAACGCGCTTTGGCTGCAAGCGACATCGGACTTTGCCGGGATCGCGCAGCAAGTTTGCGCCAAGACGGTCGGGGCGAGCTATGGCAACGCCTTCCTCGCCGCTACGGCCATTGGGCAGGTAAGGCCGGATGACATTACCCGCTGGAATCCCAATGCCAGCACCATCACACCCGAAGCCGTGCCTGCTTATGCAGTGCAGTATCCGCTATGGAAGCGCCTTTACACCCAAACGCGGGATATCATGCAGGAGTTGCCGTGACCGACTTCGCCCGCCTGCGTCCGCACCAATTGCAGGCTGCGATTGCGGCGAATACCCCCATCGTCCTGCCCATCGGCGTGATGGAGTATCACGGCCAGCACCTGCCCGCCGGGGTGGACCTGCTGGCGGTGACAGAGGTGCTGGACCGGTTGGGCGATGCGATCATCACCTTGCCCCCCTTTGCCTATGGCGCAGCGTCGCATGCCGTGGCGGGACCGGTCGATGGGCTGGGCACGCTGCACATTGATGCCAGCGCCCTGTTGCCGATGGCCGAGGGGTTGTTCGCCGCCCTGCTGAACGCGGGCTTTCGCAATATCCGTGGCGTAATCCATCACCAGACCGAAGGCTTTGACCAAGGCATGCCCACCGACCTTGCCTTTCGGCTGGCCGGTCGCAACGCAATTATGCGGTTTTTGGAATCGACACGCGGCCCCGGATGGTGGGGCGATCGGGGGATGAAGGACTATTACGCCGATCAGGCCCGCGCCGCCGATCCGTTCAACTGGATCCGCATCCATCCCCTGTTCCCCAAAGGCGCGGCTTTCCCGTTCGATCACGCTGGCAAGGGCGAAACCGCGCTGATGCAGGTCTTGGCACCCGCAACCGTCGATCTCTCCCGCAGTCAGGACGGCGGGCATTGGTATACGGAAGATGCCATTGAAGCCTCAGCAGAGTTGGGCGAAGCCGGGGTGCAGATTGCGCTTGCCCATCTGCGGCAGGTGTTTGGGATCACCTGAAGCCAGAGATTACAACTCCGGCAAATCCACCACACCCTTTTTCAGGATGAAGCACCCGTAGGGGCCGGAATCTGCCGTGCGGATGATGGCAAAGGCCTTTTTGGCAGCGGCGTAAAAGGCAAACCGCTCCAACGGTTCAATCGTCACGGCGTGACCTTCGGCGCGGTCCACCACGGCCTGCATCCGCGCGAAAATCGGCACCATGCCGTCCGGGTTGCCCACCACCTGCATCCGCGACACCGGCGCGGGGACAAAGGTATCGAGCGGCATCAAGGACAAGATCGCCGCCGCACCGGTGGGGATGTCGCAGCCCGCCATGTCGATCAGCCGACCATAGGTCGTCTCGGCGGCGATGGTCGCCGCCGGATGGTTCACATCGCAGATCACCAGATCGTCGCCATGCCCCATCAGCATCAGGACATGGACAATTTCGGCGCTCAGGCGTTGATCGATCCCTTTGAGCATTACTTCACCGCCCCATCACTTCACTGCGCCCGCCGCCATGCCCTTGATGATGTACCGCTCCAAAACGATGCCGATGATGATCAAGGGCAGGATCGCGGCCCAGGCCAGTGCCGCCATTGACCACCACGAAATCCCCTGACTGCCGGTCTGACTGGCCACCATCACGGGCAAGGTGTTGGCGTGGGTCGACGTCAGCAGCGCCGCAAAGAAATACTCATTCCACGTCAGCACCAAGGACAGGATGAACGCCGCCACCATCCCGGGCAAGGCAATGGGCAGAATGATGGTGATGAACGCGCCCCAGATCGACAGACCATCGACCAAAGCGGCCTCTTCCAACTCAGTCGGGATCGAGGAAAACTGGTCGCGCATGATCCAGACGACAATCGGCAGCACCGACAGGGTGTAAAGCAGGATCAACCCGATCCGCGTGTCCAGCAGTGCCAACTCCTTATACAGCACCAGCATCGGCAGCGCCAAAACCACCGGCGGCAGGATCAGTTGCGACAGGAAGAAGAACGAGATGTCGCTGTTCTTCATCCACAGGAATTTGTAGTTGAACCGGCTTAAGCCATAGGCCGCCAAGGACCCCAGAACCACCGCCAGCACCGACGATACCAGCGACACAACGGCAGAGTTGGTAAAGCGTTTCAGAAACTCTGCCCGCACGGTGCTGTCATCGCCCAGCGTGTCGGGTGACAGGCCCAGCGATTTCCACCCCAGCCACTTTGGGGTGAAGTCGACCCAAGGCACCATATTCCCCTTCATCACGTCGGGGGCCATCTTGAAACTGGTGGTCAGCGTCCAATAGATCGGAAACAGGCAAATCACCGCCCACAGGGTCAGCAGCGCATAGACTGCCAGCCGCCCGGAGAACCGCTTGGCCCGAAACGCCCGATCCACCGGGCTGTCATGGAAAATCTGGGTATCGGTCATGTTCTGGGCCTTGCTATACGGTCTGCCAGCTTCATCAGCAGAGTCATGGCGATGATGATGATCACCAGATAGACCATCGCCAGAAGTGTGCCGTAACCGACGTTGGACCGGTCCCGGTATTCGCGGAAGATGAAGGAGGTGACGGTATCTGTCGCGCCCCCCGGCCCGCCCGAGGTGACGGCGATGACGATGTCGGCCA
>JAIYDR010000279.1 GCA_027487395.1 Rhodobacter sp.
CGCGGGTCTGGGCGATCAGGTCATCCACCCGCGCCTGCGCCCCGATGGTGTCAAACAGGGGCGCGTCAAACTGCACCTCGCGCAACGACCGCAGATGCGCGAGGCCCATGCCATAGGCCGACAAGACGCCTGCGAAGGGGTGGATGAATACCGACCCAATCCCCAAAGCATCCGCCACTCCGCAGGCATGCTGCCCCCCCGCCCCACCGAAACATTGCAGAGTATAGCCCGTCACATCATGGCCGCGGCTGACGCTGATTTTCTTGATCGCATTCGCCATGTTATCGATAGCAATCCGCAGAAACCCTTCGGCGAGTGCTTCGGGCGTTTGCGGATCAGCCCCCGTCGCGGCGGCGATTTCACCGGCGAGTTGGCGGAACTTCACCTTCACCGCCGACACGTCCAAAGGCTGATTGCCCTTAGGGCCAAAGACCGCCGGAAAGTGCGCGGGCGACAGGCGGCCCAGCAACACGTTGCAATCGGTGACGGTCAAGGGCCCCCCCCGGCGATAGCAGGCCGGACCGGGATTGGCCCCGGCGCTTTCGGGACCAACCTGAAAGCGCCCGTCGCGGAAGGTGCAGATCGACCCGCCCCCCGCCGCCACCGTGTGAATATCCATCATCGGCGCGCGCATGCGCACACCTGCTACCTCGGTTTCGAAGGAGCGTTCATAAACCCCGGCGTAATGGCTGACATCGGTGGAGGTGCCGCCCATGTCAAAGCCGATCAGCCTGTGAAACCCCGCCGCTGTAGCAGTTTGCACCATGCCGACGATCCCGCCTGCGGGACCGGACAGGATGGCGTCCTTGCCCTGAAACCGCCGCGCTTCGGTCAGCCCGCCATTCGACTGCATGAACAACAGGCGCTTGCAGGCCGGATCATCGCCGCTGCGCCCCGCCTCCATCGCGGTTTCCACTTGTGCCACATAGCGGCGCAGAATGGGCGAGAGGTAGGCATCCACCACCGCCGTATCGCCGCGCGCCACCAGTTTCGCCAGACGGCTGACCTGATGCGACAGCGAGATTTGCGTGAACCCCGCCTCAGCCGCGAGTTCCCCCACCCGCGCCTCATGCGCCGGGTTCAGCCAGCCGTGCATCAAGGCGACGGCCACGGCACGGATGCCCTGTGCCGCCACCGTTTCCAGTGCCACGCGCACTGCTGCTTCGTCCAAGGGCACGATTTCCCGGCCATCGGCATCCAGACGCCCCGCCACTTCGGCCACCTGCGCATAAAGGAGATCAGGCCGACGGATGTGCAGATCAAACAACGCCGGACGAGCCTGCGTGCCGATGCGCAACAGATCAGCAAAGCCTTCCGTGATCAGCAGCAAAACCGCCTCACCCTTACGCTCCAGCAGAGCGTTGGTCGCGACGGTGGTTCCCATTTTGACCGCATCGATGGTCCCCGGAGCAATCGCCTCGCCGGCGGCCAAACCCATGGCATCGCGAATGCCTTGCACGGCCGCATCAGCATAGCGTTCAGGATTTTCGGACAACAATTTGCGCGTTGAGACGTGGCCCTGCGGATCACGAGCAACGATATCGGTGAAGGTGCCGCCCCGGTCCACCCAGAATTCCCAGCCCGCCATGACATCCCCCGTCCGATCAGACCCCTTGGGTGGGGCATTGCGACGGGGCTGTCAATTGGGCCGCGTCAAGCGGCCGACGCACGCAGTCGCCCCAAAGCCTCGACCAGTTGAGCGGTCGAGACGGGCTTGGTCAAAACGAAGTTCGTGCCCGCGTTTTCAAAGGTGGTGCGCTCATCCCCGATGGCGGCGGCAGTCATGCCGATGATCGGCACACATACGCCCGACCCGCGCAGGGCGGCGGTCATTTCATCCCCGCCCATCTTGGGCATGAACAGGTCCGTCAAAATCAAGTCAGGCCTTTCACGCTCCTGAAGCTCAATCCCTTCCAGCCCATTGCGCGCCCAAATCACCGTGGGCACCAGACGTTTCAACCGCGCGACCAAAAGTTCGCCGATCAGATCGCTGTCCTCGACGACCAAAGCCTTGTGAAACCCCTCTGTGATCAAGGCTGTATCCAGCCGCGGCGGGAGCGCCGTCAGGGCCACCCCTTGCGTTTCCGGCACACGGATCAGGAATTCCGATCCGCCTGCAGGCGCGTCACGATACTCGACACTGCCGCCCAGCAATTCGATTGCCGTTTTCGTGATGTATAGCCCCAAGCCAGACCCGTCGGTGCGGGCATGTCCAGTGCCAGTGATGCGGCTGAACGGCAAGAACAGGCGGGCCCGTTCCGCGACCGGGATGCCGCGCCCGTCATCACTGACCCGCCATGCCGCCCAAAGCTGGCCCTCTGCCATCTCTTCTGAATAGCTGATGGTGATGCGGCGGCATTCGGCATGGATCAGCGCATTCTTCAGCAGGTTGGACAGCACCTGATTCAGGCGTACCCGATCGCTGATCCGGACCTGATCCGCACCTGCGGCCAAGTTGAGCACCAGATCGACGCCGCGTGCCTCGGCCAGCAGCAGAAAGGTGTTACGAATGGTTTCAGCAAGGTCCTGCGGCCGGAACGGCTCTAGGCGGATCGGCAGGTTTTCTTCTGGCCGGACGGTTTGACGCATGTCAGCCAGCACCGAGAGCAACTGTTCCGACACCGCCTTCAGCCGTGGCCCCATTTGGGCCCAACTGGCACCGCCGTCGATTTCCTCGATCAGCATCGAAATGACCGAGGCCGGGGTGCGAATCTCATGTGACACGATCGAGAAAAGCTGGGTTTGGCGGCTTTGCTGCTCCGACAGATCGGCCAGTGCCTTGCCCAACGCAGCAGAACGGTCGTGTTCATCCGTCCGGTCCAAAAGCGCGCCATAGGCAATGGTTCTGCCATTCCATAGCCGTTCGTACCAACTGTAAATGGCGACATGGCGGATGCCCTTGGCACCATCTTGCCAATGTGCCCCGGGGGCAAAGGAAAAGGCGGTCAGAGTCGCCTCGCGGTAGCGGTCTGCCATCACGCTGACCAAGCCGCCCCGGTCTGCTGGACGGACACGGTCCACAAAGACGTTGGCGTCGAACTGGTCACCGGTGCCAAGCATTTCTGCCGCGACTTCATCGACATGCACACGGGCACGGTTCACGTCAAAGATGAAGTAGCCGATGGTGGCAAAAGCATGCACACGCTGCACCCGGGCCATGGTTTCCCGGGTGCGGCGGCCACCGATATGGGCCTGATGGCGGAAGACCATGACAAAGTAGTTCACCACCATGACGATCAGCGAGATGATCTCAAGCGCCGCCGCCTCGGGCGAGTTGAAGGGGGCTTGCACCAGCGCCGCGCCTGTCAAGGAAACATAGGTGACAATACCGATGATGTTGGCCAAGATCGCTGCGTAGCCGGGCAGGATCAGAGCCACACCCAGACAGATCAGCCCGACATCGACCGTCGGATGAAGGGAGTAGCCTGCTGTTTCTGCCAGAGCTGCGCCCATAAAGATCGGAAACGGAATCAAGGCACGCCGAAAATCTTTCCAGTTCGGCACATCCAACAGGAAAAGCAGCAGCACACCCGAACAGATGGCGATGCGGAAGGCACGGATCCACCCCGCCTCGGTCAAGGAAATCGTGCCGAAGTCGCGGTCATTCCACTGCGGCAGATAAAGATGATGCGTGACCACCCAGATCCCGGCCAGCGACAGGACCAGATAGACGAAGGTGGTGGCCACCGACAGGATCGCGTCGTCCCAGCGGCTTTGCACTGCCATCAGGTTGACCGCGACGCGGCCAGCCAGGGCCGCAAAGATGGCAACAACGCCGTTCAAACAGACGCCCACTGTGAAAGTCAACAGTCTCGATACTTCTGGGGGTGCATAATTCGGTTCCAGAACAAGCTTCATGCCGTGGCCCAAGGCACAGACCAGCAGGTAGCCAAGAATGGGCACCGCGATCAGACGGAGCGGAAATACGGCAACGCCAAGCAACAGGACAATCACCGCCTCGGTCGGCAGCGCGTCAACGACAAAGTCATTTTGTAGCGCATCGAGTTGGGCCATCACAAAGGCCGCTGTCAGCGCCATCAGAACGAGAATGAACACCGAAGAGTAAAGCCATGGGCGCCCTGCGACCTGCGCCGGGAAATAGGCACGCCGAGGCGGTTCGATCAGCGCAAAGAGCGCCGCCGGGCCTGTGCCACGTTGACTGACAAACCGTCCAAACATCCTGACCCTTCGGGTCGCCACACCACAAAAAAGACCCCACACGCTTTGACTTTATGATGGGCGGGGCCCGGATGATATTCATCCTTTTGGATGTAAATGGCCAAAATGATGACTTTTCGGCATCAAAATGCGGATGACAGCGCTGAACGGTACCTTGTGTGCCCCTGCGGCGGGGCTTCTCCAGTCGAGACAAAGAAGTCTTGCACATGCAGCATTTCCACGCGGACGCCATTTGCATCTGCAGCGAAACCTTTGCCTCAGTTTTGTGCAGCCGTGCCGAGGCGGACTGGCAGATCTGCGCCAGATGCATAGCTGGAGGTTGATTGGCAGCTTGAAGCAAAGACCAACTGGCCCCTATATCGCGACGTGAGTCGCCTGCGGTCCGGGCGCATGCAACCCTTGGGTTTTATTCCTCTATGTCGATCCAATCGTCTCTGTCCGCCTCTGTTTCTCGTCGGGCTTTCCTTGCGCTTTCGGCTGTATCTGCCCCAGTTTCGATCCTAGGGCTGCGCCCTGCGGATGGCCAAGAAACAAGCACTCCTCCGACGCAAGCGGACGCCGCGTTGCAGCAATTCTCGTTCGATCTGCTGACCGAAGAGATGCGGGTAATGGCAACAAAGCCGCATGTGACGGCACCGGCCCCCGAAGGCTTTCTGGGCGATCTCACCTATGACGACTACCGCCTGATCCGCTTTGCTGACTCCCGGCAGCGCTGGAGTGAGGGCGGCAGCAACTTCCGGCTGGGCGCCTTTCATATGGGCTGGCTGTTTCCTGAACCGGTCAAAATCTTCGAAATCGCAAACGGTCAATCGACCGAGATGGCCTTTTCCACTGACGATTTTGAGTATCTGAACGATCTGGCCACCCGCGTTCCCGAACATGCCAAATTGCCGGGTGTTGCGGGGTTCCGACTGAACTATGCGCTGAACCGTCCTGACAAGTTGGACGAACTGGCAGCTTTCGTCGGGGCCAGTTACTTCCGCGCCTTAGGGCGCAACTCTGCCTACGGCCTGTCGGCGCGTGGACTGGCGCTGAACACCGCCACCGAGAAGGGCGAAGAATTCCCTCGCTTTTCGCGCTTTTACATGGAGCGAGACACCCAAGGGCCGAACCGCATCACCGTCTATGCCACGCTGGAAGGGGCATCTGTCACGGGCGCTTACAGGTTCGACATCACGCCAGGGGCCAATACCACGATGGATGTCACCGCGCGGCTGTTCTTCCGCGCCGATGTCACGGAGCTAGGGATCGCGCCATTGACCTCGATGTTCCTGTTTTCCGAAAAGAACCGGGCCGAGTTTGACGATTACCGGCCGAATGTTCATGACAGCGACGGCTTGCGCATCCAGCGGGCCGATGGCGACGTCATTTGGCGTCCGCTGAACAATCCGCCGCAACTGACCGGCAGCTATTTTTTTGAGGCCGCGCCACGCAGATTTGGCTTGCACCAGCGCGACCGCGATTTTGACAGCTATCAAGACACCGGTGCGCGCTATGAACGCCGCCCGTCGCTGGACGTCGAACCGCTGGGCGACTGGGGCAAGGGCTATGTGCGTCTCGTCGAAATCCCTTCGGACCTTGAGGCGAACGACAATATTGTCGCCTATTGGGTGCCTGAAGCCCCGGTCAAGGCGGGCGACGCGCGCGAATTTGCCTACCGTTTGCATTGGGGTGACCTGCCGCATGATGACGGCGAAGCCTTGGCATATGTGTTTGAAACCCGCTCTGGCCGTGGCGGTTTCGCCGGAGTTGCGGCTGTGCCAGGTGGCCGTAAGTTCGTGGTGGATTTCAAGGGTGGCCTGCTGGCCCAAATGGAAGCCAATGCCCCGATTGCGGCGGTGGTGAATGTCGCTAATGCAGAACTCAGCGGGACCGTGGTGGAACGCATCCATGACACCGATACCTGGCGACTGGTGATCGAGATCACCGCGGCAGAGAGTGCGATCGTGGAACTGTCGGCGCATCTGGCAGGATTTGATCGCCGACTGACGGAAAACTGGCTCTATCAGTGGATCAACAAGACATGACCGACCTGTCAGATCAGGCCCAGTTCGATATCGATGCCCGCATATCCGAGCGCGTAGACCTCTTGGGGGCCTTGCCGAAAGCGCCCTTGGCCATGCCGCTGCAACGGTTGGAATTGCCGCGCCGCGTGGGGCTTTTGACCCTGCTGATCCACCTGCGCCCCGCTCGCACCAGCCGGGCCGGACATTGACCCTTGGCCAAGCGCGGGCAAGATGAGGCTGTGGTCACGCTGACCCGCAGCCTGTCCTTGATGGCGGCGATTGCTGCCGCCTGCGGTGGCTTTTTGCTGTTCTTACAGTATGGCGCGTCGGATGGCTTGGACATCATCGATGTCCTGCGTTCGGCCTTGATCTTTGCCTCAACCTTCTGGCTGGCTTGGGGCGCGGCGCAGGCGATTGCGGGGCTGACCACCCGCCCACCGCTGCATGCGCGCACCGCCGGGCCGATCACCACCCGTACCGCGATCCTTGTCCCGGTCTATAACGAAGACCCGGTCGCCACCTTCGCGCGCATCGCGGCGATGGAGGCCTCGCTTCGCCGCACGGGTTTTGGCGATCTGTTCGACTTCGCCATCTTGTCCGACACCCGCGATGATCGCATCGCCGCGAAAGAGCGGCATTGGTTCCTGCGTCTTCTGGCAGAAACCGGGGCAGACGGGCGGATATTCTACCGCCGCCGCCAGAGTAACAAAGGGCGCAAGGCCGGGAACATCGAGGATTTCATCAAGACCTCGGGTGCCGCCTATCCCTTTGCCATCATCCTTGACGCCGACAGCCTGATGGAAGGCGAGACGATGGTGGAACTGGTCCGCCGTATGGAAGCAGCCCCCGATCTGGGCTTGCTGCAAACCCTGCCCGTCATCATCCATGCCAAATCCCGCTTTGGCCGGGTGATGCAATTCGCCGGGGCGTTTTATTCGCCGATTTTCGCGCGCGGTCTGGCGATGATGCAAGGCAAGACAGGCCCGTTCTGGGGCCATAATGCCATCGTCCGTGTTCGTGCCTTTGCCGAAAGCTGCGGGATGCCCGCGCTGTCAGGCAAGCCCCCCTTTGGCGGCCATATCCTGAGCCATGACTATGTCGAGGCCGCTCTGCTGGCGCGTGCCGGATGGACCGTGCGGGTCGATGATGACATTCAGGGAAGCTTCGAGGAAGGCCCCGAGAACATCGTTGATCATGCCAAACGTGACCGGCGCTGGTGTCAGGGCAATCTGCAACATTCCCGCTTGCTGCTGGCCCCAGGTCTTCGGCTGTGGAGCCGGTTTGTGTTCCTGCAAGGCATCCTTGCCTATATCGCGCCGGTGTTCTGGCTGGCCTTCCTTGGCGCGTCGATCCTTGCGCCCCTGTTTGCCGCGCCCATTGACTATTTCCCGATCAAGGACTGGCCCTTTCCGGTGCTGCCCGTGTCGCAGGCATCCAAAGCGCTGGGGCTGGCGGTGGGGGTGGTTGGCCTGTTGTTCGTGCCAAAGATCCTGATCGTGATCGACGCGGCCCGCAGTGGGCGGGCGCAGGGATTTGCAGGCAAGGCGCGGGCGCTGCAATCGACGCTCGTGGAACTGGTGTTCTCGTCGATCACCGCGCCGATTTTCCTGATGTTTCAGTCTCGGTCCGTCTTGCAGGTGCTGCGAGGCGCGGATGGCGGATGGCCCGCCCAAACGCGCGGCGATGGCAGTCTGACCTTGGCGCAGGCTTGGGCTGCCAGCCACTGGATGGTAACAAACGGGGTGGTTGGGCTGGGTCTGGCCAATTGGTTCGCGCCAGCGCTGGTGCCGTGGCTCTTGCCAGTGGCACTGCCCTTGGTGCTGGCCCCGGTGATTATCTCTTGGTCGTCGCGGCAAAGCCAAAGCCGCTTGTTCCAGACCCCGGCCGAGCGCCAGCCGTCCAGCGTGATGAAGACGCAGCACTTGATCCTGACCCGTTGGCAAGGCAAGGAGACCCCTGTCGAACCCGACCTGCCCGGCTCTGCGGTGATGAATGCCTGACGCTTCCCGGCCCCAAATGGCCATCCCGGTGCAAGACCCGGTCCCTACCCGCAAGACCCGCGATCCCAGGCTGGATGTGTTCCGGGGGATTTGCCTTGTGATGATCTTTATCAACCACGTTCCAGGCAACGTGTTGGAAAAGTTCACCTCGCGCAATTTCGGCTTTTCCGATGCCGCCGAAGGCTTTGTGCTGATGTCTGGCATCGCTGCGGGCCTGGCCTATTCCGTCGATTTCCGCGCCCCGATGCGGCTGTGGCAGGGGCTGGCGCGGGTGTGGAAGCGGGTCTGGACGCTGTATCTGGTCCATATCCTGACCACCATGGCGGCATTGGCAGCAGCAGCGGCGGTGGCCAAGTTTCTGGGCAATTCTGAGATCCTGTTTGAAAACAACACGACCTCGCTCTGGCGCGATCCTTTGGGCACGCTGATCGGGATTCCGATCCTCGGCCACCAGTTCGGCTATGTGAACATCCTGCCGCTTTATCTGGTCTTACTGTTCTGCGCGCCTTTGCTGCTGTGGCTGGCGTGGCGTTGGCCCATGCGGCTTTGGGCGGCATCGGTGGCGCTATGGTTCGCGGCGGGCTGGCTTCGTCTGGGTCTGCCGAATTATCCCAACAGTGGCACATGGTTCTTCAATCCGCTGACGTGGCAGGTGGTCTTTGTCACCGGCCTGCTGATCGGCGTGGCGATGAAGGACAACCGCCGTCTGGTCGCTGTGCGCCCGTGGTTGCAGGTGCTGACTGGGGCCGTCTTGATCTTTGCCTGCACCGCAGCGCTGTTTTCCCCAGTCAGCAAAGGGATGGGCCAAAGCTTCTGGTGGCTGAAGGAAACCTTCCATCTGCCATGGAACATTTTGGCCTTTGACAAGACCTTCCTGTCCGGGCCGCGCCTGATCCATATCCTTGCGCTGGCCTATTTCCTGTCCACCTTCCCCGCCTTGCGCCGCGCCTGCGCGCATTACCTTGCCGCCCCGTTCGCGCTTTTGGGCCGGCAGGCTTTGCCAGTGTTCGCGCTTGGGTCTGTCTTGTGCATCGGCTTGCAGGGTGTGCGCCATGTCGCGCCACATGGGGTGGTGCCGGATGCGCTGTTCATCGGTGGAGGCCTGGCACTGCAATTCGCACTGGCGGCCGCGCGGCAATACTGGCCAAAATCGACGCGCTGACGGCTGTCAGAACATCACGTCGCAGATGGCCTGACCCTTCAGCCCCTTGCCACAAAGGTCAGACAATGTCTTGACGGCCTCGGACTCGGCGGTCAGGCGGTCGTCCGCGGTCAGGCGCGCGCCAGTGGTGTCGCGCGCCTCGTCGGCACCCGGCACCTCAAGCGCAGCGGCAAGCGCTTGCCAGACAAGCCCTTGGGTCAGGTCAGGTTCGGGCAGTACCTCGAGATAAACGGCTGCCAGTTCCAGCATTGCACGCCCCTCGCCCATGTCGATGCGGGGTTGCAGCGCGTCAATCAGGCGGGCTGCCAGTTCACCGCGCAGGTCAGGAGTGGTCACCTCAGACATGCGGGCAATCAACGACGGGGCTTCAGCCATACCGGACAGCCGCGCGCGCCACGCCCAAAACAGCGCGTCCCGGTGACTTTGCGGCACGCCGCGCCCTGTCAGATACAGCAGCGCAAGGTTATACTGTGCGGCACCATCGCCCTCTTCGGCCATATCCCGGTAAAGCACCGCTGCCTCTGCTGCGCGCCCCTCGTGGATGGCCTTGGCGGCGACGGACAGCGCCTCTTCTTCCGCCGCAAAGGCGCTGACGGCAAAGCCCGTCACAAACAGCACGAGGGTAAGGGGAAGACAGTTCATTTCCCGGCCATCATCACCAGTTGCAGATAGAGCAACCGACGGCGCGGCGCGTCAGGCCGGGTCTGTTCCATCACCACGACCTGCGGACGAAGGCTGCCTTCGGTCACGAAATCGATGTGGATCGTCTCGGGCAAATGCACGCCATAATCCGCCAAGGTGCGCTTGGGATCGCTTGAGAACCGATCACGGAACATGGGATCGATCCAGATGCGCGCCAAAGCCCTGCCCAGAATATCGGGCAAAAAACGCTCCACCTGCGAGCGATTGCGCAGGTGGGTTTCCTGCTGCACCAGATCGAAATCCTGCACGGGCTGGGCTTTCGGCAGTTCCGGCTCTGCCCGCGGGCGGGTCAGTGCCGGCAAGCGCGAGATGACAGGGACAAGCGCCCGGGACATCCTTTCCTTCATGCCGTGTGCCGTCCTTTGCCCGATAGATCGTCGCTCCGCGCTCAATGCGGAGTTCGAACGTCAGGACGACCGAATTGCGCTGTAGTTTAGCACCCCCCACCGGATACCAACGGCGAAACCCGTTCCGAGGGCTGCGCCCCAACCACCCGGACAGGCTGCGGCGGCGATGCGATGCGGTTATGATGATCTGGCATTCAAACCGAGTCCCCCCATGTCCATCGCCGAGCCTCGTCCGTCCGTGATCCTGACTGTGGCGGCCTTTCTGGCCGTGGCCGGTGCTTTTGGCGCAGGTTTGGTGATCAGCCTGCACCATGAGGCACCATCGCAAACCGTGGTGGAACCGGTCGAGGCCTCACCCGAAGAGATGATGAAGGCCTATTTTCCCTTTCCCGAAGATATCTATATCACCCGGCCTGACCGAACGATGGTCTTTGCCGCGGTCAGCTTTTATCTGGAGGGCCCGCCCATGGACCTTATGGCGTTGCAAGAGGTTGCCAAATCGCGCCAATCCGAAGTGCAGGCCGCCTTGCTGGCAGCCGCCCAAACGCAGGCGGAACGTTCGGCCGACCTTGCTGCCTTCCGCGCCGATCTGCCGGTAGCCTTACTGGCACAAGTCAACGAGATGTTGGGTACAACCGAGGACCCGACCCCGATCAAGGAAGTGCTGCTAACAAAATTCATCGCGCGGTGATGCGGGCTGGCACGGGTCTTGCTGCCAAGAGCGCAGATCCCGACACAGGAGCGCGCGATGCCCGAACCGATGATCCAACCCGGCCCCAATCCTGCGCCACGCTGGGATGAATTGCGCATCGAATGCGTGACTTTTGATCCGGCGGGTCTGCCAAAGCGTCGGCGGCTGGTGTCGTTTCTGGCCATGCTGGAACCGCTGGCCAAACGCAATGCAATCACACGCCGTCGGGTCCTGGCGCCGGATGTGACGCAAATCTGAATTCTTGTTCGTTATTTCAGCATCTCGCGCTGCAGGCCACCTCTCCTGCGGCGCTTTTACCGGTCAGCGGCCTGCACCATAGGCTTGGCGCACGCGGCTGTCCCGGCTTTGCGCGGCACGATCCTGTGCCATATCGCGCGCCTGACGATCCGTCAAAAGCGACAGGATGCGGTTTACCTGAGCGCTGACCTCTGCCACCACGCCACGCTGCCCTGGCGTCAGTGCCTCTGGATCAATCCCACGGGCGAGCCGGTCAATTTCTTTGCTCAGCGGCTCAAGCTCAACCGCATCGACACCCGCCGCTGCCGCGAATTCAAGCCGGTCGCCCAAACGCGCAAGCCCAGCCAGCACAGTATCGGCGGGAGCCTCGATCATCACGCCTTGGCACCAATCTGTTGCCAAGACGCCAGCAGGCCGGCGATGTGTTCGGCAGCATCGGCCAGACGCGGGGAGGGTTCGCGGCGGAATGCCTCGGCCACGCGCAAGCGGCAGTATTCGTAAACCCGGAACAGGTTTACGGCAATCTCGCCGCCCTTGTCGAAATCAAGGCTGGATTGCAGGATATAGATCGCGGTGAAAGCGCGGTTCACATGGCTGGACGGATAGGGACCTGGATGGGCCGCCGCCAGCGCGCGAAGCGAACGCTCCAGTTCCCGCAGGGTGACAAGGATGATCCCATGTGGGTCTTCGGTCACGGTGATATCACCCGCATCTGCCCGCCGGTATTGCGCTCTGGCACCAAGAAAGGTCATCCGCCGCTCCTTTTCACTCAGGGAATGTCTCATCCGGTTGTGAGAGGGAAAACGACCCATTCCAAAAAAATGTTAGATGATTTCAGGGGAAGGCCCACCGAGCAGATCAGTCAAACAGACGGGTCCGGCGCAGCGAAGGGCGGCGCAGCAAAGGCACGAACAGCGTCTTTTTTCGCGGCGCGCTGGAACCGGCCCGCCTGCGCGACAAGAGGGTGAGTGCCACAGCCAGCGCGTCCCCGGCATGAACTGACCCGAGCGAGGGGTCAAAATTCAGGTCGTGCGCAAAGCCGTATGTTTGGCCAACCATGCCGTCCGCCACCACCACCACCAGGTCGGGCCGCCCCCAGCGCAGCTGCGTCAAAAGCAACGCCAACCGACGTTCAGACAGAGCGAACGGCGTGTCGATGACCAGCACATCAGGCTGGTCCTGCGGCAAAAGCTGCGCGCCATTCCTGCCCACACACGACAGACGCAGGCCCAAACCCGCCATAGCGCACAGCCATTCGGGAACTGTTTCTGACAGCACGGCAACGGTCAATACCGCCGCTCCGGATTCCTGTGAAGGAAGCAATGCCGGGAAAGGAGTTGACGAAAGCGTTGCGGCCACCTCTGCCTTGGCACCCACTGCGATCGTTTGCATCTGCATCGTCATCATCTCCACTCAACCGAGGGCCATTGACCCCCTCACAGGTTCCGGGCGGGGCCTTGCAACCTGACCCTGAAACCTTGATGATCCGCATCCCGGTATGGATGCAACTGCGCTGAGGGATGCCGATACCGATGCGCTAAACCGCCCTATACGCGGTATGGCGCACTTACATGCGGAGGGATGGACTTCCCCCACCTATCCCGACCCCAAAGCCGTTGGCAGCGCAAAGCATGTTGGCCGAAACCACCATGCCGACATCACCACCGGCCAACAAAGCGATGCCGGTCATGTTTTCGATTCGCGACAAGACCCCCCGCAACGGCCGCAAGAGCACCAGTTGCTGACCGATCAATTCATCCACTGGCACGGCGACGCTGCGGCCTTGGGTGCCCAACACGACATACACACCGCGCCGCCGCCCCTCGACCCGCGCGACCCCCTTCCGGGCGCCGCCCAAAGGCGCGACGATGACCAGTTCGTTTTCGGCGATCCGCAGCATCTCGCGGCCCTCGGCAGCGGAAACACGGATTCGGACATCGTTTTCGGGTTGCAGGATCATGCGGATGGCTTCTACCGGCATGACGTAGCGCACCCCTTCCACACCGACGACCATGGCCTCCATCACCACCATCGCCAGTGGAATTGAGATGTGGAAGCGCATCCCCTTGCTGGGTAGCGCGACGCGACGAATGTCGCCGCCCACTTTGTGCAAGCCCTCTTGGATGTCGTGCAAAGCCGTGGCGCTGTCCAAAGCGCCGCCATCATCTTCAAACACCGCCAACACACGCTCTTCGTCGCGCTGAAAGGTGACATGGATGAGGGAGGGACCCTCGTCGCCTTGCTCCAGCCGCAGCATCACCAGGCTGCGCAAGAGCTTTCGCAGGTGGTCCAGTAAGGTGATGTCCAGCGAGATCTCCCCCCCCGTATGCGAAAACCGCGTCTCGCGCCGATTGCGGCGGGAATAAGTCTGCACAAAGGTTTCCAACGGACGCAGAACGGAGTCGATCCGGCGCGATCGGATTTCGACGGTCTCTTCCTGCAACTGCGCCAACTGGCTGACCAGTTGCGACTCCATCTGCGCCACCTCTTGCAGTCGGGCCGTGAAGTCAGAGAGTAACATGCGCGCTTGTGCCCGCACCCGACGCATATCGCCATTGGCCGTCCGGAGCAGCGCATCGACGCTGTCCACCAGATCAGCCTCCGCCAATTCGGTCAGCATGTGGCTGACCATAGACTGCGATGCCGCAATTTCGCCCAACGATTCCAACATCTCGGCCGTGACACCCGGTTGGGCGAGCAGACCAGCCGCCGCATCGGCATCGTGCCCAGCGTCATTCGCAAGGGATGCTGCGTCACGCATCGGCTTCAAATGGCGCAACAACACCAGTTTGCGCAGGCTTGGGTCCAAACGCGCCAGAACCTCGGACAGGCTCGGTTCATCCAACGGCGTGGCAATCAGAAAGTCGAACAGCGTGTTCTGGCCTTCAAAGACCGTGACGTTTGTTATGGATTTTGCCTGACCAGAGGACAGCCAGTCGATGAACTTTTCCGCCAACTGTTCGTCAGTGTTGATATCGGTGCGCAGGACATAGAATTGCTGCCCTTGCTCCAAAGCATCTCCGGCGGTGCGTACACTTTCTGGCGATAGCACACGGTGAAATTCCTTGGGCAGACCCAACCGTCGTTCGATGGCGCTGGCAGTGACAAGCCCCTCTTTAACGAAGGCAACCGTCGCCGCTTCTTCAAACAGTTTGTCCAGACTGGCCGTGTCGGGCGCTTCACCTTGATGCAGCGCATCAAATACCAGTTCGATGGTGTCGATGAACCCGCGCGCGATGTGATTAAGAATGGCATCCGGTGCTTTGCCCGAAACATGGGTGCGCGAAAACAGATCCACCAGCGTCAGTGCCAATTGCCCTGCCGTTTCAATCTCGTAATGCGCGCAGGCGTGACGGACCAATCGCATCAGCCGGTCAAAAGCACGGAATTCCTCGTCGCGATCCTCGGTCTTGGGATCACGTAGGCGATTGAGGTTGTGTTCCAGCGCGCCCAAGGTGTCAAAGACATGCTCCGCGCACCAGACTTGCACCAATCCGCGCGGACTAAGTCCGGCGGCACGGGCGGCCTCTGGCATGATCGCCTCGACCGCGCCAAGCTCTTCATAAAGGCGCAGTTCGGCATTGCGAAAGGCGACCGACGAAGACGCTTCAAGGAGTTGATCGGCCGCTTCAACGACACGCACAAAGCCCTGTGGTTCGGACGCCGCCTTCACCGCTGCGACAGCAGCGGCAACGTCATCGGCAGCGGGGGGCTCACCACAAGCGAAATCGGTGCCGTAGCGGGCGATCCGGTCCAACGGATCGCGCAGCGCGTCAAAGAAGCTGACCTCCTCGGCACCTTGCGCCACCGAACCGCCGCGCGATGTCCCTGCCAGATCATCGCTCAATTCTTCAAGACGCAGAACAAGCTGCGCCATCGCTTCGATACCGCCATCGGTATCGGCAAGATAGGTGTTCAGCGCCTCTTCCCAATCCTCCAGCCCCATCTGCCGCGCAGCGTGGGAAAGCCCGTCGGCCTCTCGTCGTGCCAGAGACCGCGCTGCATCGGGATCGGCCGCAAGGCCAGCCATCGCCTGACCCAGCTTGGTCAGGCAATCCTTTGCCATGCCCTGAAAGATGGCGCGATAGGTTGGATCATCGGCCAGACGCGGGGCATCAGATGGCTTTTTCGGCGCAGGTTTCGGGTCTGTCGGAGCAGCTACGGGAGCAGCCTTAGCTTCGGGCATGGGTTGGGCGACAGGGTCTGGCGTGGGCTTTGGAGGTGGTTCTTCGGCCCTGCGCGCCTTGGCCTTGCGGGGTTCGGCGGCCGACTCGGGCTCTGGTTGCGGCGCAGCCACGGGTGCTGCCTTTGCCGTCTCCGCTTCGGGCGTCCCGCCCGTGCAGCGGGCAATCTTGTCCTTCAGCAAATGCATCAACGGCTCTGAAGCGGCCGGGTCCACATCGGCGCGGGTGGCTGCGGTTTCTTCCAGCATCACCCGCAAAACATCGGCCGCGACCAAAAGGATGTCGCGGATTTCTTCGTCCCATGGCACGCCTTGATCGCGTACAAGGCCAATCAGATCTTCGGCGTAATGGGCGCGGCTTTCCACCACTGCAAGACCCAGAACCCTCGAATTGCCTTTGAAAGTATGGACAGCCCGAAAGAACGCCGCGACATTGGGATCGGTCGCCGCAGCAGGACCAATTCCCAGCGCTTCGAGCGCGACTTCCATTGCATCGAGTGCTTGCGCGCCATCGTCAGCGTAAAGCGCCCAGATTTCGTCCATTTCGTCAGACATTACGACCTCGAACCTTGCCGAGAGGATTGCAGGTGCAGGCCGAAACCGGCCAACGCCCTAGGGTGCAGCAACCAAAGATCAGGCCGCGACCAAGGTGCGCATGGTGCGCGCCAACTCGTCGCCGGTCTTTTCCTCAAGATCATGCGACACGGTGCCTGATGGCTTGGCCACCACGCCATCAGCGCCCAACTCGCGCGCCTTGGCGGCATGCGGCGACCCCGACACGGCGACCGAAGACAGCATGCAGATTTTCGCCCGTGTCTTCAGCTTGGCGTGGCGCAGAAATTCCAACCCGTCCATCACAGGCATTTCAATGTCCAAAAGGATCAAGTCCACGTTCGGCATGGCCGCCAGCTTGTCGAGCGCCTCTTGTCCGTTGGCAGCCTGCGCCACCACCTTGAAATCAGGCAAAGTCTTGATAAAGCTAGCGATGTACAGCCGCATCATCGCCGCGTCGTCCACAATCATCACATTGTAAGGCATCGTCACTCTCCTATGATCGGTTCGGGCTGCTGCGTTCCCATCCGTTTGTTCAGAAATTCGCGTACCCACGCGAGTCGCGGTCGGTCTGGTTGACGGTGCCACCAGCGGATGGGGTCATCTGGCGCGCGATCATCGCTTGAATTTGCGCCATCAACTCGGCAGGCAAACCGTCAAGGTCCAGTCCCGGAATCGTCACGGCCGCTTTTTGGCTGCGCCGGCGAAGACGATAGCGCCCCACCTCGGCCAGCATGCTTTCCGTGGTCGCCTGCATTTCCGCCGCTGAAGCCGCCAGTTCTTCGGCTTGTTGGCTGGTCGACAGGGCAGATTTCGCCA
>JAIYDR010000360.1 GCA_027487395.1 Rhodobacter sp.
ACCGCATGCTGGCGGCCATCGACGGGTTTTGTGTGACGGCGCGGACTTCAAGGCCAAGGCGGGTGCGCTTCATCAGCCACAGGAAGAACAGAAGGAACACCAGCGCCAGCACGAAGATGGCGATGCGGATATAACTGATCGACACCACATCGTTGAAGGTCAGCGCCCCATCCAGCCAGGACGGCGCGGTCAGTGGGCGGGCCTGCGTGCCAAAGACGTTCTTGGCGATCTGTTGCAACGCGATGGAAATACCGAAGGTCGCAAGCAGGGTTTCCAGCGGGCGTTTGTAAAGGTGGCGGATCACCAACCGCTCCATCGCCACGCCAGCGGCGAAGGTGACGGCAAAGGCCAAGGGCAGCGCCACCAGAATGGACACCGTATGGTTGGGGATGAACTGCTGGACGACATAGCCAGTGTAGGCGCCCATCATGATGAACTCGCCATGCGCCATGTTGATGACGCGCATCACGCCGAAGGTGATGGCAAGCCCGATCGCGGCAAGGAAGTAGATTGAGGCCAGCGAAACCGCATCCAGCGCAAGGTCTGCCGCCTGCATGGTGCCCACCTTGACCGCAATGCCCGCCAAGGCGGCGCCAGCGGCAGAGGTGACGGCGGCGTCAGGCTCGGCATAAACCTCTGCAAAGCCGTGGGCAGCGACGGCGGCGGTCACCTCGGCATCCGTGGCGGCGGCGGGGACGATCCCGGCGGTTTCCAGCGCGGTATAGGCGGTGTCACGGGCGCTTTGGGTGTTCAGATCGGCAAGCGCCACCCCGCCCACCATGCCATCCTTGAGATTGGCCACCAGCGCCTTGCGCGCCTCTTCCGCCGTCAGGCGGGCGGGGGCCATGTTGGCGGCGACCAGCAGATCATAAGCCTCAACCTCGGTCAGGTCCGACCCCGGCGCTAATGTGCGCGCAAGATTGCTGCCCTCAGGTAGTTCCCCGGCAAAGGCGATGCGGGTGGTGGCGACCAGCGGGTTCAGCGCGGCGCGCAAATCGAGGCCCAACTCAGAGCCGAAACTGTCGATGGCGGCGACGCGGGCCGCGCTGTCGGGATCAAAGCGCAGGGTCAGCAGCCGCTCCAGCCGCTCTTTTTGGGCCTTCAGGTCGGGATCGGTTTCGCTTTCAAGGGCGGCGCGCAACGGGATCAGCGCATCGGGCTTGGGGTCTTTGGCGATAGACTCAAGCGCAGCCCCCCGTTTTGCGGGATCGGGGTCAGAGAGGGTGAATTGCACCAAGGCGGTGGCGATCAACCCGCGCACCCCGGCGTTGGGTTTGAGTTCCTTTATGTCGCCTTTTGGCGCTGTCCCCGCAGGGCTGCCATCAGGCGCAGTCAGGATCCAGCCATCATCCGTCTTTTCGATGATGAAGAACGCACCGTCGCTGTCGCGCAGCCCCAGCTTTTTTGCCTCCCATGCCGTCAGGATGGCGGCGGCGGCGGGGTCACCGCTGGCGGCAAGTTGATCAATCACCGGGCCGATGGTCTGGCGCGAGGGTTTTTCGATCTGATCGCGGTTCGCGGCAAGGATATCGGCCACGCTTTGCTGGGCCAGCGCCGGAAAGGCCATCAAAATCAAAGCGGCGAGAGTGAGAAGAAGCGCGCGCATGTCGTCCCGTTGGTCAGAAAGCGGGGGCCGGAAAAGCCCGACCCCCTTGATGACGGTGCCCGCGGATCACGGGACCGGAGAGCCGCGTCAGGTTCAGTAGTTAGACGTCAACTGAACGCAGGTCTTGGTTTCGGTATTGTACATACCGCAGCCCAGACCCGGCCAATCGGAGTCAAGCACTGCCGATTCCGGCAGGAAGTCGGTCCAGGCGTCGCCAGCCACAGGCTCGGTCTGGCTGATGATGTCAAACTGGCCGTCAGCCTGAATTTCACCGATCAGCACCGGCTTGGTCAGGTGATGGTTCGGCAGCATGACCGCCTTGCCGCCGGTCAGGTTGGTCACCTCTTGGCCATACATCGCGGTGCGGACCGCATCGACATCGGTCGTGCCAGCCTTTTCAACCGCCTGCGCCCACATCTTGAAGCCGATATAGGTGGCTTCCATCGGGTCATTGGTGGTGCGGGTGTCATTGCCGATGAAGGCATGCCAGGTCTTGATGAACTCGGCATTTTCCGGTGTGTCGGCGGATTGGAAGTAGTTCCATGCCGCCAGATGGCCGACGAGGTTCGAGGTGTCCAGACCCGCCAATTCCTCTTCGCCGACCGAAAAGGCGACGACGGGCAACGTGTCGGCGGTCACGCCAGCGGCAGCGAGTTCTTTGTAGAAGCCGATGTTGGCATCGCCGTTGATGGTCGAGATCACACCGACTTTTTTGCCATCTGCGCCCAATGCGACGACGTCAGAAACGATCTTGGACCAGTCAGAATGGCCAAAGGGGGTGTAGTTGACGAAGATGTCTTCCTTGGCGATCCCCTTGGAGATCAGGTAAGATTCGAGGATGTTGTTCGTTGTGCGCGGATAGACATAGTCGGTGCCCAGAAGCGCGAATTTCTCGACGCCCAGTTCTTCCAGGTAGTAATCCACCGCTGGGATGGCCTGCTGGTTCGGCGCGGCACCGGTGTAGAACACGTTCTTTGAGGACTCTTCGCCCTCATACTGTACCGGGTAGAACAGCAAGCCGTTCAGTTCTTCGATCACCGGCAGCACGGATTTGCGGCTGACCGAGGTCCAGCAGCCGAACATCACGTCAACATCCGACACGGTCAGCAATTCGCGGGCTTTTTCGGCAAACAGCGGCCAGTCCGAGGCCGGGTCCACGACGACAGCTTCCAGCTTTTTGCCCAGAAGGCCGCCCTTCTTGTTCTGTTCGTCGATCATCATCAGGACGGTGTCCTTCAGCGTGGTCTCCGAAATCGCCATCGTACCTGACAACGAGTGGAGGACGCCGACCTTGATCGTCTCCTCCTGCGCCATAGCAGCGCCCGTCATTGCGGCAAGACCAATGGCCCCGCCCAGCAGCATCCCCTTCATCCCGTTCATGCGGAACTTTCCTCTTTCGAGGCCAGCCGAAAGCGGCCTTCCCTTTGCGCGGAAGGCTGACTATCTTTGACTGGCAACTCAGGTTGCACCTCGTGCGGCGGGGGCCGGACTTCCACATCATGTCCCTGCCGCACATCCATTTCAGACACGGCCACTAGGGCCCTGCATCCGTGAAAAGACTATTCCCTGAGGATCGCGGCAACGTGTGAGGCGGCGAACCCTTAACGTGCGAGTCATCGTTCGGCGCTTTTGCCCGAAGTTTGTGCAAAAAATCTGCATCTGCCGATTTTTCTTGCCGCAGCGCAGCGGTGATACCCGGAAATCGGACAGGAATGTGGCGAAAGCATGCGCCAAAGGGTCGGAATCGGGCATCGACCAATCCGCAGTGACGGCATAGCAAAAAGGCGAAGCCCCTGGGACTTCGCCTTTGGCATAACAGCGATGTCGGCAGTGGTCAGGCGGCGGAGAGCACCAACCCGCCCTCGCGTTCCAGGAAGGCCACGATGGCGTCGATCCCCTGTCCCTGCCGCAGCCGCGCCATGACATAGGGGCGGGTGCCGCGGGCGCGTTGGGTGTCGGACTCCAACAGCGCGATATCGACGCCGACATAAGGCGCAAGGTCGGTTTTGTTGACGACCAACAAATCCGACCGCGTTACTCCCGGCCCACGCTTGCGCGGGATGTCCTGACCGGCGGCGGTATCGATAACATAGATGGTGATATCCGCCAGTTCCGGCGAATAGGTCGCGGCCAGATTGTCGCCACCCGATTCGATCAGAATCAGGTCAAGGTCCGGGAAGGCCCCGCGCAGATCGGCCACAGCGGCAAGGTTGATCGAGGCATCCTCGCGGATCGCTGTATGGGGGCAACCCCCGGTCTCGACCCCCCGGATACGGTCCACCGGCAGCACTTGGGCGCGCATCAGGTATTCGGCATCCTCGCGCGTGTAGATGTCATTGGTGATCACCGCCATCGAGCAGCGATGCGCCAAGGCGCGGCAGAGATGTTCGGTCAGTGTGGTCTTCCCCACCCCCACCGGTCCGCCGATGCCGACGCGCAGGGGACCATTGCCATGTGTCATGTCTTGAAAATCCTTACATCCATGGATTCATGCCGCATCGCCGCCAGATCAGCGGCAAGCGCGGCAGAGGTGATGTCGTCTGTCGTCGCCGTGGTGCAGTCCGCCGCCAAGGCTTCAATCAGCGGATGCAGGGCGGCCAGCGCCTGTTGCCCGGCATTCTGGCCCAAAGGCACAAAGCGCACTGCGGCAGAGGTCAGGTTTGATGCGAAAGCATGCAGGTAAAGCGCAATGACTTGCGTTGGCGGCAGGCCCAAAGGTGCTGCTGCCACACCCAGCGCCACGGGTAAGGGAAGTGCGGGGATGTCACGACCTGTCACCACCGACACGGCCTTTGCCAAGGCCCCCCCCTGCTCCATCGTCTCGCGCCAGCGTTCGGCACTGGGGGCGAGTGCATGGGCCAGATCGGCCAAGGCGTCCGCATCCGCGCCCTCACTCAAGGCACAGGCCAGCAAGATGGCATCCTGCCGCCCTGCCCCATGCCGCAGGATCGCGGACAGCCACGCGGTCAGGTCTGTGCCAGATTTGACCTTACCGTCATGGATCACCTGCTCCAGCCCATGCGAATAGGCATAGCCGCCGGTCGGAAAGGCCGGGGAGAGCCATTGCACAAGCGACAAAAGCCCCGGCGTCATGCCGGATCCTCAGTCGCGCCGTGGTGCTGGCCAAAGCCGTGCGGGCCATGGTCATGCCCCATCGTCCGGCCATGGCCATAAGCGCCGCCTTCGGGG
>JAIYDR010000231.1 GCA_027487395.1 Rhodobacter sp.
CGCGGTCATGCACATGCCCTCATTCAGGTCGCCCAAGTGGCCGATGCGGAACACCTTGCCCGCCAGCGGCCCAAGGCCAGAGCCAAGCGAGCAGCTGTAGCGGTCATAGGCGATCTTGATGACCTCACGCGCATCGACGCCCTGCGGCGTGCGGATGGCAGTCACGGTGTCGGAGTACAGCGACGGATGTTCTGCGCCCATGTCCAGACCCCAGGCCTGCACTGCAGCGCGCACGCCTTTGGCCAAGCGATGATGACGGGCAAAGACGTTTTCATAGCCTTCGGCCATCATCCGATCCAAGGCGCGGCGCAAGCCATGCAGCAGGGCAATCGGCGGGGTATAGGGGAAATAGCCGGTCTCATTCATCCGCATCATATCGGCGAAGTCATGATAGGCGCGCGGCATGCGGTTCGATTCCGAGGCGGCAATCGCCTTGGGGCTAACGCCGAGGATGCCCAGACCCGGCGGCAGCATCAGGCCCTTTTGGCTGCCGGTCACGGCAAGGTCCACGCCCCATTCGTCCATACGGAAATCGATCGACCCGATCGACGACACGCCATCCACGAACAAAAGCGCATCGTGGAAGCAATCATCCATCGCCCGCCGCACCAAGGCGACGTCCGACGTCACGCCGGTTGCGGTTTCGTTATGCGTGACGAACACAGCCTTGATCTCACCATGGCGGTCATTGCCAAGGATACGGGCGAATTCATTCGTCGGCGTGCCAGCCCCCCAAGCAAGGTCAACCACCTGCACATCCAGACCGAGACGCTTTGCCATCTCGATCCACAGATGGCTGAACTGGCCATGCCGCGCCATCAGCACGCGGTCGCCGGGGTTCAGGGTGTTGGTGATTGCGGCTTCCCAAGCGGCGGTGCCCGAACCTGGGAAAATCATCACTTTCCCGGCTTCAGTCTTGAACAGTGGCTTGAGGTCGCGAAACAGGCCCAATCCCAGATCGCCGAAATCCGACGCGCGGTGGTCCTGCATGGGCACCATCATCGCTTGACGCACGGCTTCGGGAACGTTGGTTGGGCCGGGAATGTAAAGATGCTGGATGCCGGTTTTCATTGTGTCCTCCCTCGGGGTTGGGGGACAGATGGCACTGCTTACGATTTGTGCAAAGTAAAAGCGGGTTGCGCTGTGAATGCGAGAATTTACAAACGGCTATTTCTGTAATATTGTAAACTTAACCAACCCAGATTTGTGTGCGACGGTATGCAGAAAACCTTCATCGGGCCCCATCTCCGCCGCCTCAGGCTGGAACGTGGCGAGACGCAGCAACAGATGGCGCGGGCGCTGGGGATCAGCGGCTCTTATGTCAACCTGTTGGAAAACAACGAACGCTCGGTGTCCGTGGCCGTGATGCTGCGGGTGTTTGAGGTTTACGGCGTCGATTGGCGCGACATTGCCGATGATGACGGCACCAGCCAATTGGCCGATCTGCGCGCGGTGATGCAGGACCCGTTGTTCTCCGACCTGCGCCCTGACTTGACCCAGTTGCGCGCGGCTTTGGTGCATTCGCCGGGGCTCGCGGCGTCGTTTCTGCGCCTGCACAGTGCCTATCAGGCAGCGACGGATCAGCTTTTGGCCGTCTCCGCCGGTGACACTCCACAGATTTTGTCAACGCCCGAGGCGGCGGTCCACAATGAATTCCGCCGCCACCGCAATCATTTCCGCGAATTGGAAACCGCTGCCGAAGGGTTCTGGCGCGGTGCGGCCATCGAATCGGATGAGATTTACCCCGCCCTCAAGCAGCGCCTGCGCGACCAGGTCGGCGTGCGCGTGCGTCTGGTCCGCGTCGAAGACCTCCCCGGCACCCTGCGCCAATATGACGAAGCCCGCGGCGAAATCCTGCTGTCCGAGGCATTGGACCACACCAACCGCATCTTCCAGCTTGTCCATATGTGCGGGCTTTTGGAACAGCGCCCTTTGCTCGACATGCTCGCGGCGCGGTCCGGCATCACCGATCCGCGCGGCGTGGCGCGGTTGCGGGTGGAATTGGCCAATTACTTCGCCGCCGCCGTCCTGATGCCCTATGACGCCTATCTGGCCGAGGCGCGGGCGACGAAGTACGACTTTGACCATATGGCCACCCGCTTTGGCGTCAGCTTTGAACAGGCGTGCCACCGCGCCACCACCCTGCAACGCGATGGCGCGCAGGGCGTGCCGTTCTTCTTTCTGCGCATCGACAAGGGCGGCAACGTCACCAAACGCTTCAACGCCACCGGCTTTCATCTGGCCGAACATGGCGGGGCCTGTCCGCGTCTGGATGTGCACACCAGTTTCCGCACGCCGGGGCGGATCGTGCCGCAATTTGTGGAAATGCCGGATCGGTCACAGTTCTTTGTGTTCTCGCGCACTGTGGACCGGCCCAGTTGGGCGCGCCATGCACAGGACAACCGCCTTGCCGTGGCTATGGGCTGCGCCATCGAACACGCCCCCGACATCGGTTATGCAGAGGCCTTCAGCGTCACCGGCGCGCGGATGACTCCTGTGGGGATCAACTGCCGCATCTGCCCGCGCGCGGGCTGCGAACAGCGCGCGCATCAGGCGGTGATCCTGTCGCAACCCGTCGATGAACACCGACGGGGCGCGACACGATTTGAAGCGTGATCAATAGGCTTCCGTCGCGCCCATCGCAAACTCCAGCGGCAAGGTCGCGCGGATATCGGTGGCAGAGAAACCCAGCGACAGGGTGAATGACCCGGCCTCGCGCCGCCAACAGCCCTTGTCCACATCGCAAAACATAAAGGCGCGGGGCGGCAGGTCGAGGGTTATCGTCACCTCTGCCCCCGCCTCGGCCCGGACTTTGGAAAACGCCTTCAACTCGCGCTTCGGACGCTCAACTGACGCTTCGTCATCGCTGATATAGACCTGCACCACCGTTGCCCCGGCCCGTGTGCCGGTGTTGCGCAGGCTGACCCGAAGACGCGCGCCTTCGCCGGACTGTTCAACCGTGGCCCCAAACATCTGGAAGGCGGTATAGCCAAGGCCATGGCCAAAGGGGAACATCGGCACATGCCCCACGCGGTCATAATGGCGATAGCCGATGTTCAGCTTTTCCTCATATCGGACATGGCCGTTCAGTCCGGGATAGACCTCCGGGTCTTGGCTGCGGGTGGGGTTATCCTCCCACCGTTCGGGGAAGGTCTGGGGCAACCGCCCACCGGGTTCCTGGTCGCCAAACAGGACATCGGCGATGGCATTGCCGCATTCCTGGCCCGGATACCAGGCTTGCAGGATCGCGGGAGCATCCTTCATCCATGGCATTTCCACCGGCCCACCGGTTTGAAGCACCACCACCGTGCGCGGATTGGCCGCCAGCACCGCCGCCACCAATTCATCCTGCCGCCCCGGCAGGCGGATGCCCTCAAGGTCCGACCCTTCGGTATCCCACTCCCCCGACCGCCCGACAAAGACGATGGCCGTCTCAGCCGAGGCCGCCACCCGCGCCGCCTCGGCAATTTCGGCGTCGCCCATCGGGCGGCCTATGCCAAGACGGAACGCCGAGAAGGTCAGGTTATCGCCCTGCTTGGCCGAATATTCGACCGTGATCGCATGGCTACGGCCCGCCTCAAGGCTGACCTCTCCCACCACCTCGTCACAGCCTTCCTCAAAGAAGGTGCGGCCCTTGGCCCAAGTGGTCCAGACTTCGGCAACCGGCTTGCCATCGACCAGCACCCGCACAGGGCCTGTGGCGACAATCCCCACGCGATGCAGACCCGAGGTTTCCGGCGTGAACGTGCCACTCATCCGGGCCGAGAATGCGCTTGGATCGACCTTGCCGCCGCCCACCGGCGGAATCCAGAACGCCATGCCGCCCAAGACGGTTTCGCTGTGCATGACAGGACCCGAAAGATCACGGCTGGCGAAATAGTCCACCGTCAGTGCCCCGGCAAAGGCCGGCTCCCACCG
>JAIYDR010000089.1 GCA_027487395.1 Rhodobacter sp.
GTCGTCCACCCCCGCCTCGGCGGCGATGGCAGCGGCGGTGAGGGGGTTGTCGCCGGTGATCATCACCGTGCGGATGCCCATGGCGCGGAGTTCCGCGAACCGCTCGCGCACGCCGGGCTTGACGATGTCCTTGAGGTGGACCGCACCAAGGATATCCGTCCCCTCAGCCACCAAAAGCGGCGTGCCGCCTGACCGCGCGATGGAATCGACTTGCGCGGCCAGCGCTTGCGGAGGGGTCTTGCCTGTCAGCCGGATCACGGCGTCTGTGGCCCCCTTGCGGAAGCTGCGGCCACCCTCAAGGTCCAACCCGGAAAGCCGCGTCTGTGCCGTAAAGGCGACCGCTTCCGCACCTTTGGGCATAGCGGGGATCGATCCTAGAACCTCGCGCGCCTTGTCGACGATGGATTTGCCTTCGGGCGTCTCATCGGCGAGGGACGCCAGCGCCGCCGCCTCGGCCAGACGCGCCATGTCCACCCCCGGCGCAGGGATCAGCGCATCGGCCATGCGATTGCCGAAGGTGATGGTGCCGGTCTTGTCCAGCAAGAGCGTATCCACATCCCCCGCAGCCTCGACCGCGCGGCCCGACTTGGCGATGACATTCGCTTTCACCAACCTGTCCATGCCTGCGATGCCGATGGCTGATAACAAGCCCCCGATGGTGGTGGGGATCAGCGTCACAAACAATGCGCCCAGCACGATCACTGGAATGGTCGTGCCAGAATAGCTGGCAAAGGCAGGCAAGGTGACGACAACGAACAGGAAGATCAGCGTCAGGCCTACGAGCAGGATGTTCAGCGCGATCTCGTTTGGTGTCTTTTGCCGTTCAGCCCCTTCGACCAGCGCGATCATCCGGTCGAGGAAGCTTTTCCCGGGTTCCGCTGTCACCCGCATCACCAGCCAGTCAGAGACGACCGTGGTGCCGCCCGTAACCGAGGACCGGTCCCCGCCCGCTTCGCGGATCACGGGGGCAGATTCGCCCGTTATGGCGCTTTCATTGACCGAAGCCACGCCGCGCACAGCCTCGCCATCGGCGGGAATGATCTCCCCTGCCGCGACATGGACGAACTGACCCGCCCGCAGCGCCGTGGACAGTGTTTCCGTCCCCTTGGCCGGATCGTCGCTGGCGTCGGCCAACACGCGCACCTTGGTTTCCGACTTGGTCGCGCGCAGCGTGTCGGCGCGCGCCTTGCCACGCCCCTCGGCCAAGGCTTCAGCGAAGTTGGCAAAGATCACACAAAGCCACAGCCAAGCCGCGATATGCAGACTTGTGCCTGCGCCCGCAACGCCGGTGACGAAATCGCGCAAACCCAGCACGGTGGTCATCGCGGCCACAACGGCGGTAACGAACATCACCGGATTGCGCCACAGGGCGCGGAGATCAAGCTTTGTGATGCTCGCGCGGATCGCAGCGGGGTAAAGGCCGCTCATGTCGGCCGCTTTCGCTTGTTTCGACATCTGGTGCCTCAGAATCTTTGCCCAGCCAGCCGCGCGGTTTCTTCCGCGATGGGGCCAAGGGCGAGGATGGGGAAGAAAGTCAGCGGGCCAAGGATCAGCACAGTGAGGATGAGCAGCGTCACGAACAGCGGCCCATGCGTCGGAAAGGTGCCTGCGGTGATAGGGGACTGCGGCTTGCGGATCATCGACCCGGCGATGGCCAGCATCGGAATGATGATCGCATAACGGCCCAAGAGCATGATGACCCCCAGCGCCGTCGTGTGCCAAGGCAATGCCGCGCCCCAACCGCCGAAGGCGCTGCCGTTGTTCCCGGTGGCCGAGGAATAGGCGTAGAGGATCTCGCTCATCCCATGCGGTCCCGGTTCTTGCACCGCCGCAAGGGCTGCGGGCACTGTGGCCGCGACGGCCCCGCCCACGAGGATGCCCAAGGGCATCGACAGGAAGGCCAGCACCGCCAGCGTCACCTCACGCCCTTCGATCTTGCGGCCAAGGTATTCGGGCGTGCGGCCCACCATAAGTCCCGCCAAGAACACGGCGAGGACGACGTAAAGAAGCATCCCGTAAAGCCCGGCACCGACGCCACCGAAAACGACTTCACCGATCTGCATGAAGACCATCATCACAAGGCCCGAGAGCGGCATGAAGCTGTCATGCATCGCGTTGACCGATCCGTTGGACGCGGCGGTCGTCGAGGCCGCCCAAAGCGCTGAGAGCGCTGCGCCAAAGCGCTGCTCCTTGCCTTCCATATTCGTGCCGAGGCCGAGCGCGGGATTTCCTGCAACTTCGTAGGCATGGATCACCGCCAACCCCGCGACGAACATCACCGCCATGGCGGCAAAGATCGCCCATCCCTGACGCCGATCCCCGGCCATGCGACCGAAGAGGAAGCAGAAGGCGACTGGGATCAGCAGGATCGACAGGCTTTGCGCCATGTTCGACGCGATCGTCGGGTTCTCGAACGGATGGGCCGAGTTCACGCCAAAGAAGCCGCCGCCGTTGGTGCCCAACTGCTTGATGGCGATCTGCGCTGCGGCGGGGCCACGGGCGATGACCTGTTCGCCCCCCTCGACGCCCGTTGCCACGACTGCCCCTTGAAGCGTCTGCGGCACGCCTTGGCCTGCCAGGAACAGCGCCAAAACCACCGACAGGGGAAGCAAAATCCACAGAACCGACCGGGTCAGATCAATCCAAAAACTGCCAAGCGTTGCCCCCTTGGCTGCGACAAACCCCCGGATCACGGCCACGCCCACCGCCATGCCGGTGCCCGCGCTGACGAAGTTCTGCACCGTCAGCCCGGCCATTTGGCTCAGGTAGCTCAGCTGCGCCTCGCCCGAATAGGCTTGCCAGTTGGTGTTGGTGACAAAGCTGACAGCGGTGTTGAAGGCAAGGTCTGGGGCCATGCCGCCGATGCCGTCCGGGTTCAGCGGCAGTGCGCCTTGCGCGCGCAGGAGTGCGTAAAGGACGACGAAGCCAACGGCGTTGAAGGCCAGAACAGCCAGCGCATAGGCGCGCCAGCCCATGCCTTTGTCGGGCACAGCCCCGCTGAGGCGCAACAGCGCAGCCTCTGTCCGCAGAAGCGGCGACGGAAGGTTCCCTGCATAGACGCGCGCCATCCATATCGCGAGCATCCACGCCAGGCCGACAAGCGCGGTGAAGTACAGAAGATAGGAGAGCAAGGTCATGATGCGGCGCCCTTAGAACCGGTCCGGCCGCAGCAGGGCTGCGCCAAGATAGACGAACAGGCCCGCTGCAACGGCGAGCCCCAGGATCAGGTCGAACATGATGCAGCCCTCACAGCCGCTCGGCGGCACGGATTCCAAGGACAAAAGCCGCAAAGGCTGCGAGGCCGAGGATCAGGTAAAGGACGTCAAGCATGGGGTAACTCCGGGTGGTTGGACCCCAAGGATGCCGCCTTGACGCATAAGGGCGCTATGCGGGAACTGGCTTGGACCCGTAAAGGACGCGTAAAGACGTCAACACCGCGGCCAAGGCATCAGCGGGCCCTATCGCCGCCAAGCTAGTTCAGCGATCGAAATCGTTCAAAAAGAGCCACCGACCGGCCCGAAACCGTCTTTCGCGCGGTTCCGAAACAGCGCGGTCTGAAATCCGAAGGTTTCAGATTCCGTCCAGAGTTCTTCAACACTCTTGCCATTCGTTGAAGATGCCCTGAGCTGCTCCCCGAAAATCGGACAGTGACGGAAGCTACGATCTGACGTCTGCTGATCCCAAAGACGAGGAGAACAGA
>JAIYDR010000149.1 GCA_027487395.1 Rhodobacter sp.
AACACCACAAAGCCGGCACCCGAGTAACTGCCGTTGGGGTCATCGCCTCTGGCCCCGACAAGCAGGTCATCAAACCCGTCGCCGTTCACATCGCCCGCCGAGCTGACAGAATAACTGGCCTGATCGCCTTGCGACACGCCATTGATGACAAAGCCGCCGTTCCCGGCCTCGATGTCCGACAGTTCTACCTTGGACCCATCGGACTTGCCGAACACCACAAAGGCAGCGCCGGAGTCGTCGCCATTCGGGTCATCGCCCTTGGCCCCGATGATCAGGTCGTCCAGACCGTCGGCGTTCACATCGCCTGCCGAGCGGACAACGCGGCCAGAATAGTCATTCCCGGACACACCGTTGATGACAAAGCCGCCGTTCCCGGCTTCGATATCAGACAGCTCAATGGCCGGCCCCGCCAGGTTACCAAACACGGCAACATCGGCTGCCACCCAAAGGCGTGCATTGCCCCTGGAGTAGACGACATAGTCGGCGCCATCTTCGGTCAGAGTGCCCTCTCGCCTCCAATAGCCACCCGCCAGCGTCACTGCATCGGCCGCGCTGCCTAGCACGAGGACCGCGTTATAGCCTTGGGTAAGGCGGAACAATTCCAATGGCGAAATCGTCAGGGTGTTTCCGCCACCATTGAGGTCAATAATCTCAATCGAATTGGCAGAGGTGTTGTCCAAAGCCCCAAGATCAAGGTTGATCCCAGAGCCCGTCAGGCGCAGCGTATCCAGCCCGGAACCGCCATCGATCCGCGCAAAGGTCAGGTCCGAGATCTCAAGGAAATCATCCCCGGCCCCGCCATAGAGCACATCCGCACCACCCGCACCAATCAGCGTGTCGTTGCCAGTGCCGGCAACGAGGACGTCAACGGCAGATGAACCCATCAGCATGTCATCGCCTTGGGTGCCGACCTCGGTCACGGCCCCGCTGAAATCGCCACCAAACACCACAAAGCTGGCACCGGAGTCGATGCCGTTCGGGTCGTCGCCATAGGCTCCCACGATCAGGTCATCAAACCCGTCGCCGTTCACATCGCCCGCCGCGCTGACAAAGCGGCCAGTTTTGTCACCCCCCGACACACCGTTGATGACGAAACCGCCCCTGCCCGCTTCGATATCTGACAACTCGACCTTGATCCCATCGGCCTTGCCAAACACCACAAAGCTGGCACCAGAGTCGCTGCCGTTCGGGTCGTCGCCATTGGCTCCCAAGATGAGGTCGTCCAGCCCGTCGCCGTCCACATCGCCCGCCGATCTGACGGGAAAGCCAGAAAAGTCATTCTCCGACACACCGTTGATGACAAAGCCGCCGATACCCGCCTCAACATTCGACAGTTCGACTGCCGTCCCATCGGTCTTGCCGAACACCACAAAGCTTGCGCCAGAGTAGCTGCCGTTCGGGTCGTCACCAGCCGCCCCGACGATCAGGTCGGCAAGCCCGTCGCCGTTCACATCGCCTGCCGCGCTGACAGAAGAGCCAGAGTAGTCACCCGCGGACACACCGTTGACGACAAAGCCGCCGATCCCAGCCTCGACATCAGACAGTTCGACCGTCGTCCTATCGGCCTTGCCGAACACCACAAAGCTCGCACCGGAGTTGCTGCCGCTTTGGTCGTTGCTCCCGGCCCCGATGATCAGATCGTCAAAGCCGTCGCCGTTCACATCGCCTGCTGAACTGACAGAGCCTCCCGACCGATCCCCCGCCGACACACCGTTGATCACGAAACCGCCGATGCCCGCCTCGACATCTGACAACTCGACCACCGCCCCATCCGTCTTGCCGAAGACCACAAAACTGGCGCCGGAACCGGTGCCGTTCGGGTCGTCGTTTACGGCCCCGATAATCAGGTCGTCAAAGCCGTCGCCGTTCACATCGCCCGCAGAGCTGACAGAAACGCCAGAGAGATCATCCGCCGAAGCGCCGTTGATCACAAAGCCGCCGATGCCCGATTCAATATCTGACAGCTCGACCTTGGTCCCATCGGACTTGCCAAACACCACAAAGCTGGCGCCGGATATATCGCCGTTCGGGTCATCGGACCGGGCCCCAACGATCAGGTCGTCAAACCCGTCGCCGTTCACATCGCCCGCAGAGCTAACAGAGTAGCCAGATTGATCATTTTCTGACACACCATTGAGGACAAAGCCGCCAATCCCAGCCTCGATGTCCGACAGCTCTACCTTGGCCCCATCGGTCTTGCCGAACACCACATAGCTGGCACCAGAGCCGGAGCCATTCGGGTTAGCGCCCTTGGCCCCGATGATCAGGTCGTCAAGCCCGTCGCCATCCACATCGCCCGCCGCGCTGACAGACCAACCAGACTCGTCACCCGCCGACACGCCGTTGATGACAAAACCGCCAGTGCCCGCCGCGACATCAGAGAGCTCAGTCGCCGGTAACGGCAGTTTACCAGACACGGCGACATCGGCTGCCACCTCAAGCCGCGCATTGCCTTGGGTGTAAACGGCAAAGGTCGTGCTGCCCTCGGTCAGGTCGGCATCACGGGTCCAAATGCTGCCCGTCAACGTGACCGCATCTGCTGAGCTACCCAGCACGCGCAACGTGTTGGTGCCTTCGGCCAGGCGGAACAATTCCACCGGCGATATCCGCAGCCTGTTACCGCCGCCGTTCAGGTCCACAACTTCAATCGACGAGAGCGAGGTGTTGTCCAAAGCATCGAGATCAAGGGTGAGGCCAGTGCCAATCAGCCGCAGCGTATCTGCGCCATTGCCACCATCGACCCGCGCAAAATCCAAGTCCGAGACCGCAAGGACATCATCCCCGGCCCCGCCATAAAGCACGTCTTCGCCGCCCGCACCCAGCAGCGTGTC
>JAIYDR010000311.1 GCA_027487395.1 Rhodobacter sp.
CTGATCGCCACGGCGCTGAGCATCGGCACGATCTGGAGTTGGCTGCATATCCTGCCGTGAGGGAGCAGTCGCGCGGGGCAAGTGACCCGCGCGTATCGCTACGCCAGACCCAAGCACGCCCGTGCTGCCCCAGCACGGGCCGCGCCCGCCCGCCCTTTGGCGGGCGCGTAAACGCGCCCACCCGGTCGCGCGCACCCCGTGCCCACAGCGTCAGGACTGCTGATCCCCCCTTGCGGCTTCGTTGCCTCAGCCGCAATCGGACCGTCGGAAACGTCCACTGGACGTTTCCCTGTCGGTCCTCTGTCACCCCTCACGGCAGGATATGCAGCCAGCCCCAGATCGTGCCGATGCTCAGCGCCGTGGCGATCAGCACGGTTGAGGCCGCGACCCGCTTTCCCACGCCGTAGAAGTTGGCAAAGACAAAGGCATTCACCCCCGGCGCCATCGCCGCCGTCATCACGGCAGAGCGCAGCCCAGACACCGGCAGGTCCAGCACAAAGCGCCCCAAAAGGTAGGTCAGTCCCGGATGGATCAGCAGCGAACAGCCGCACAGCACCGCGATGATACGAAAATCCCCGTCCGGGCGATAGCGCACCAAGACCCCGCCCAGACCAAACAGCGCCGTCGGGATCGCCGTTGTCGCCACCATCTGCACCCCGGACAGCAAAGACCCTGGCAAGGGCACACCCGTCAGCTTGACCGCAAAGCCGCAGGTGATGCCGAACACCAAAGGCTGCGTTAGGATCGTGCGACCGATCTGAAGCACCAAAGCCCCGCGCGCCATGCCTTGGCCACGCGCCTTGGCCCATTCCATCAGCGCGATGCCAAAGCCGTAAAACAGCGGGGAGTGCATGGCGATGATGGCGAAATTGCCCGCCAAAGCCTCGGGTCCATAGGCGCGCTCGGTGATCGGCACGCCCAACAGCAACGAGTTGGAAAATAACGCGACAAAGCCGATGGCAACGGAATCGGTCAAGGGCCGGTCAAAGGCCAGATGCGCGGCGAAGAAGGCGATGAAGAAACTGACAAAGGCCGAGGCATAGAAGGCCAGCAGAAGCGCCGGTTGAAAGGCGGCGGCAAGGTCCAGCTTGATGATCGAGGTAAACAGCAACACAGGGGCGGCAAAGTTCTGCGCATAGCGCATGATGCCGTCGATCACCGTATCGTCAAACAGCTTCACCCGCCGCGCGACATAGCCAAAGCCGATGACGACAAAGACCGGCAGAATGACCTCGAGCAGGGCTTCCATCGGCTTAGGTCGTCAAGTCGTAGGTAACCTGCATGCCGTCAAAGGCGGGCCGGATATGGTCGGGCAATTCGGAACACAGCGTGTCGTGGTCAAGATCGACGTGCATATTCGTCAGTACCGCACGCATCGGCGCAGCGCGGGCGATCCACTCCAACGTCATCGCAAGATGCGCATGGGTCGGATGCGGTTTGCGGCGCAGGGCATCGACGATCCAGCAGTCCAGGCCTTCCAGATGCGGCCAGCTTTCCGCCGGGATCGCAACGGCATCGGGCAGATAGGCGAGGGGGCCGATGCGAAAGCCCAAAGCCTCCATACTGCCGTGATCGGCGGTAAAGGGGGTGAGCGTCACCTCGCCCCCTGCACCGGTGATCGTCACCGGGCCTCGGATCGTGTGCAGATCAAGGATCGGCGGATAAGGCGATCCTTCGGGCTGGACAAAGGCATAGCCAAAGCGCGAGACCAACGCCTCTTGTGTCGGCCCATCGGCCCAGACGGGCAGGCGGCGGCGCAGGTTAAAGACAATCTGGCGCAGATCGTCGATGCCGTGGACGTGGTCGGCGTGCGAATGCGTATAGACCACCGCATCGACATGGCCCACCTGCGCGTCGAGGAGTTGCTCGCGCATGTCGGGGCTGGTGTCGATCAGGACGGTCGTGCAGCCCGCATCGGTGATCCGTTCGATCAGCATGGAACAGCGGCGGCGGCGGTTCTTCGGGTTTTGGGGGTCGCAATCGCCCCAATCATTGCCGATGCGCGGCACGCCACCCGATGATCCGCAGCCAAGGATGGTAAAGCGCAAGTGGTCCATCATGCGGCCTTTGCCCGCCGCGCGGCCTTGGTGAACAGGCGATCAAAATTGGCGCTGGTCTGGGCGGCAAACTCCACCTCGGTCATGCCATACAGGCCTGCGCCGGTTTTGGCAGTAAAGGCGGTATAGGCGGGTTCATTGCGTTTGCCGCGATGCGGGATCGGGGCGAGGTAAGGGCTATCGGTTTCCAAAAGGATGCGGTCCACCGGGGCGGCGGCGAAGATGTCGCGCAGCTCTTGCGATTTGGGAAAGGTCGCGATGCCGGACATGGACAGGTAAAACCCAAGGTCAAGCGCTGCCTGGGCCAGAGCGGCACCGGAAGAAAAGCAATGCATCACGCAAGCATAGGGCCGTTCCTTCAAGCCTTCGGTCAGGATCGCGGCCATATCCTCATCCGCCGCGCGGGCGTGGATGATCAGCGGCAATCCGGTTTCCTGCGCGGCAGTGATGTGCAGGCGAAGGGAAACCTTCTGCACCTCAGCGCTGTCCGCCGTGTAGTGGTAATCCAAGCCCGACTCGCCGATGCCCACGAATTTCGGATGCCGCGCCAAGGCGATCAGCTGGTCCACCGTCGCCATCGGCTCTTCCGCTGCGCTCATCGGGTGGGTGCCTGCGGCGTAGAACACGCCCTCATGCGCTTCGGAAATCGCGCGAACGCTGGGTTCGTTGCGCAAGCGGGTGCAGATCGTCACCATACGGGTGACGCCAGCGGCGCGCGCGCGGGCCAGCAGTTCGGGCAATTCGCCGGTGAAATCCGGGAAATCCAGATGGCAATGGCTGTCAACAATCTCGGGCAGAGTGGGGGTCATTGCTCACCTGTGGGCGAGCGATCCCGCCGTCTCTTCAAGCTTCAGCACCATATCCATGAGAAGGGCGGCAGGGTCAAGGTTGACCGCCTTGCCACGCCGTGCCCGTTGCGACAGGGATTGCGCCAGTTCCGCCCAAGACTGCGCCGCCATCGGGTGGGACGACAGGCGGGTGATCAGATCGGCCTCGCCCTTTGCTGCCTCAATCGGGAGTTGGCGCAAGGCGGCGGCACGGGCGAGGCGCGCAAGGAACAGGTCGATCAGCGTGACCACCAGATCAAACCGCGCCTCCCCGGCCTTGCCCGCGGCACTTTCCGCGATGGACAGCGCGCGGGCGCGGTCCAGTCGGGGCAGGGTGCCCAGCAGCGCCACCAACTGCCCGTAAAGCGGCAACCCGTCGAGGTTGGTCAGGCGAAACGCCTCACCCACCGACCCACCGGCGAGTTCGGCCAAAGCGGCAGCCTCTTCGGGGTCGGTTTCGCCAGATGCCTGTATCAAGGCATCGGCGAGGTCAGCAGGCGACAGCGGCGTCAGGCGCAATTCGCGGCAGCGCGAGCGGATGGTGGGCAACAGGCGGAACGGCTGATGCGAGATCAGGAAAAACGTCACATTCTTGGGGGGTTCTTCCAGAATCTTCAGAACTGCATTGGCGGCGTTCGGGTTCATTTCATCGGCGCAATCGACGATGACTGCCCGCCGCCCGCCATCGACGGCAGAGAGGTTGAGGAAGTTCTTCAACTCCCGCACCTCATCCACCCGGATCACTGCCGACAGGCCGGTTTCCTTGTCATTCAACCCCCGCCGCACAAGGAACAGCCGGGGCTCCGCCAGCGCCCGCATATGCCGTGCGACAGGATGATCGGCCGGGATGTCCAGCGAGGTTGGCGGCGGCGGAGCGCCGAACAGCCCGCCATCCTCCATCGGGGTGGCCAGCAGAAACCGCGCCAGTTTCCACGCCAGCGTCGCCTTGCCCACACCGCGCGGGCCGGTGATCAGCCAGCCGTGATGCAAGCGGCCCGAGGTGAAGGCGCGCAGAAATTCGGCCTCTGCCGCCCGATGGCCGTAAACTTGGACCGTCTCGCGCGGGTGGGGGGCACCTTCGATGCGGTCGGGCTCAGGGATATCGGGATCAGCGGCCATGCTCAGCCAATCCGCGCCAGAACAGTGGTCAGGATATCGGCGGCCACGGCATCCACATCCCGCGCGCCGTCGATCACGGCAATCCGCGGGGTGCGTGCGGCAAGGTCAAGGAAACCCGCCCGCATCTGTGCCTGTGTGGCCAATCCCATATCCTCAAACCGCATTTCATCGCCCGCGCGGGCCTGCGCGCGGGCCAGGCCGATGGCGGGGTCAATGTCCACCAGCAAGGTCAGGTCAGGCTCTGTCCCGATCATCAGCGCGTGCAGGCGGTCCACCGTGTCGCGCAGGGCCGGGGCGCGCAGGCCCTGATACATGCGGGTGGAATCGGCGAAACGGTCCGTGATCACGATCTCTCCCCGTGCCAAAGCGGGGCGGATGGTCTTTTCCAGATGATCGCGCCGCGCGGCGGTGAAGAGCAGGATTTCGGTTTCCGGCGACCAGCGGTCGGGATCACCCGTCAGGACCAGACGGCGGATATCCTCGGCCCCCGGACTGCCACCGGGTTCGCGCGTCAGGGTGACCGTGTGGCCACGCGCGCGCAAGGTTTCCGCCAGACGGCGGGCTTGGGTGGATTTGCCCGAACCGTCAATGCCTTCAAACGACAGGAATATCCCGCGCGCGCCCATCACGACGCAGGGGCGGCGGCGTCTTCTGACCCGCCAGCCAACGGGGCGACATAGACCTGCCACAGCCGCGCCGCTGCCGTGGACAGCCGGGTCCCAAAGCCGCCGCGCGGCACATCGGTTTCGGCGACCAGCGGAATGCGTGCATCGGGCAAGTCCGGCACATGCACGATCAATTCCGCCACTTGCGTGCCCTTGGCAATCGGGGCGGTCAGCGGACCAGTATAGATCACTTCCGCCGTCACGCCGTCTTGCACCTGTGCGGGCACCAAAAGGCTTACATCCTGTGCGGCGACCAGACCCACCTTGGCCTCGGCGCCCATCCAGACCTCGGCGGTGGCGATGCGCGTCTCGGCCTTGGCCACGGTCTTTTGGGTGAATTGCCGGAAGGCCCAGTTGACGATCGCCTCGGATTCCTCGGCGCGGTCCTTGTCAGAGGCCAGACCGGAAATCGCGAAAATCACCCGCCGATCCCCCATCAGGGCAGAGCCGACCAGACCATAGCCCGCCTCAGCGGTGTGGCCGGTCTTCAGGCCATCCGCCTTCCAATCCGCCGCCGCGATCTTCAACAGCGGGTTGCGGTTGTTGGCATTGGCAGGGGCGCGGTCCTTGTAGTTGTACTGTGTCTCCGCGAAGATCGGGTAATACTCGGGGAACTCTTGGATCAGGCGTTTGCCGATGATGCCCAGATCGCGCATCGACATGCGCTGCACCGGATCTGGCCAGCCTGAGGAATTGCGGAAGATCGACTGCGTCAGCCCCAGAGCCTTGCCGCGTTCGGTCATTTGCTCGGCAAAAGCCTCTTCGGTGCCCGACAGCCCTTCCGCCACCACGACGCAGGCATCATTGCCCGAGTTGACGATCATCCCGTAGATCAGATCTTTTACAGTAGGGCGGTCGTTTTCTTGCAGATACATCGTCGATCCACCACGACGGGTCATCTCTGTCGCGCGGGATGAGACCGCAAAGGTGGTGTCCATCGTCACGCGCCCATCGCGCAGCGCTTCAAACAGCATGTTGATGGTCATGATCTTTGACATCGAGGCCGGCGGCAACGGCATATCGGCATTCTTGTCCATCAGCACGGTCTGGGTCGTCATGTCATAGACCCAAGCCGCCGTCGCGCGCGTCTCAAAAGCGCGGGCAGGCAGGGCGGCCAGCATCATGCCAAAGGTCAGAACCAAAAGGCGGCGCAGTTGATGGTGCATCGGTTCTGTCCTTTCGTTGATTCCTATTGGCCTGTTAGCCTATCAGCGAGACAGAAGGTAGGCATCCGCAAAGCCCAAACCCTTCACCTTATCGAGAAACGCCTTGGCGGCACCTGTGCCCGAGGCGGTCACGCTCCAATAGGCTTTGCCCTTGGCCTCACCCTCGCGGATCGTCGCGGCGATGCCCGCCGTTTTCAACTGATCTACGGCGCGTTGCGCATTGGCCTCGATCGAGAAGATGCCGATCTGCGCCCTTGCCCCGCCATTGGCTGCAACAGGGGCCGGGGCAGGGGCAGCGGCAACAGCGGCGGGTTTCCCCGCTGCCGGAGCCGCAGCAAGCGGGGTGGCAGCAATCGCGGCAGGGGCATTGGGAACCACTGGCGTCGGGGCCGAGGCCGCAGTCTTGGCCGCTTCGGCCTTGTTGATGGCGGCCCCGGCGACGGCAGCAGCGGATGTGTCGTCCAACGTGCTTGTGGCCACTGCCTCATTGGCATCAAGGATCGGACGCGTGGCATCGGGGGCCACAACGGCGATTTCTTCACGCCGCAGGGCGGTCACACTGATCGTTGCCGGTTGGCCGGCAACCAGACCCAGCGCTGCGGCCGCATCGGAGGAGATTTGCAGCGGCGGGCCGGGATTGAACGCCTCGCGCTTGAACAGGGCCCCGATGACGAATTTGCCATTTGCCGGATTGCGCAGGATCACGCGTTCCGGGTCGGTCGCTTTTTCAGAGGCCACCCAAACCCCGCCGAGAGAAGGACGTCCGTCCCAGAGTGCGCCTTCGGCGACGTTGAACACCTCAGGCGCTTCGATATCGCGGTCCACCAATTTGGTCGATGTCGTGGTCGCTTTGGCTGCTGTTGTGGTGCCATCCTGCGCCGCGCCGCTGCCCCCCATCTGACAGCCTGCCAAGGCAACTGCCGCCAGCCCAGCCAGCGCAACACGCGCGAATACTTGTCCTGCCATATCCTGCCCCATGCTCCGGCGCGGCTCACCGCGCGTTTGTTGCCCCCTGATGGCGCCCTGTGCCGGGGGGTCGTTCTTTTTCCTCACACGCAGAGCATCCGACCCATC
>JAIYDR010000045.1 GCA_027487395.1 Rhodobacter sp.
CAGGGGCAGCGGCAGGGGCAAAAGCGACAACGACTCCAGCAGGCGTTGGCGGTAAGGACTGGCGCGCGCGCGCAGCCAAAGGCCCCCCACCGCAACCGGGTCCACCGCCAGCACGGCAAGTGCTGACTTGAGGAAGCCTTCCTCCATCTCAGGGCAGGATTTCAGCGACGGTGCGCGCCACGCGGACGGTCGATCCGGCCTCGTCCAGCGGATCGCGGCGCAGCCGGTGGCCCAATGCCATCGCCGCCACCCGGCGCAGGTGGCTGCGGTGCAGCACAATCGCGCCTTCGGTCGCGGCCAAGGCACGCGCGGCGCGCAGCAGCGTCAATTCCCCGCGCAACCCGTCTGAGCCTAAGGCGATGCACAGGGCGGCGCAATCATGCAGCGCGGTGACCGGGGTGGTGACATTGGGCAGGGCGGCGCGGGCGGCAAGGATCGTCTCGCGCAGTTCGGCATCTTTCGGCTGCCAGTCGGCCAAGAAGGCATCAGGGGCGGTGTCATAGGCATCGCGGCGCAGGATCACCTGCACGCGGGTGTCGATGTCGCGGGGTGAGGTCACCTCGACCGACAGGCCAAAGCGGTCCAGCAGTTGCGGGCGCAAATCGCCCTCTTCTGGGTTGCCCGATCCCACCAGAACAAAGCGGGCGGCGTGGCGGATCGAGAGACCATCGCGTTCCACCACATTCTCACCCGATTGGGCGACGTCCAAAAGCAGATCGACAATGTGATCCTCCAGCAGGTTCACTTCGTCGATGTAAAGATATCCGCGGTTGGCGCGGGCCAGAAGTCCCGGCTCAAAGGCTTTTTCCCCGCGTCCGATGGCGCGTTCGATGTCCAAGGCCCCGATCACCCGATCCTCGCTGACGCCCAAGGGCAGATCGACCACGGGGGTGGGTTTGCGGATCAGGGGGGCAGAGGTGATGCCGGACCAATCGGGGCATTGCTCCAGACGGGCGGAGTTGACAGGGCAGCCTTCGACCGCCTCAATCTCGGGCAGCAGTGCCGCCAAGGCCCGCACGGCGGTGGATTTGCCGGTACCACGATCGCCGAACACCAGAACCCCGCCGATTCCCGGGTCGACGGCCGTCAGCACCAGCGCCAGTTTCATATCCTCTTGCCCGACGATGGCCGAAAACGGAAAAGGCGCGCGGCGGCGGGCAAGGTCAGGCTGAGGGCGCATCAGGGGAACGGCAGAGAGGCTCATGCGGCGGTCCTTTCGGGAGCAGAGATGAGAGAGGACAAGGGATTGCCACCCTCCCATGATCCTTCGGTGCCCAACAGTCGAAAGCGGGCATAAAGTTCTTCGGCAAACCAGCCTTCTGCCCGAACGGCGCGCACGGCGCGGGCATGCGGGCCATCGGCATGGGCAAAAGCTGACAGCGTCGGGGCATCCGGCCAGACCGAGAAGGTGACCTGATGCAAAAACGGCACCTCACCGATGCCGATCTTGAACGCAACATCGGCATTGTCGCCGATGGCATGGGAAATCCCCGGCACCCGGCCCCAGAATCCGGCCATATGTCGCGGACGCAAGGTCGCGCGGGTCAGGGCAACCACGGGCTCGCCGGGGCCGTGCCGGGATGGTGCGCCATCGGGCAGAAAGGGATTGACGCCGGACCAACTGCCCCGCGCGGTGGTGGGGTCCAAAAACAGCGTCCAAGACTCGGCGGCACGTTTGCGCCAACCGCGCCAGACCGGGCTTTCGGCAATCGCACGGCGGGCGCTGGCCTCTGACGGCCAGACCGCAAGGATCGCCCAGACCTGCCAGTTGGGGCGCGGGGTGAAGCCTTCGCCTGTGCCCGATCCGCAGAGCTTGACGAATCGCAAATCAGGTTCGCGCCGCAGTCGGGGCCGCGCAAAGGCCATCTGCCCAATCACCCACAGCCGGTCAAGGCGACCGGCAAAGCGGAAAAGACTGAGCGTGACGGTCGAAATGGCAGGCTCCTTCGGGCTGCATTGGCCCTTTTGGATTGCAGGTGTAAACCAGATGTTACACCTTGTGCAGGGTCAGAAAAGCGAAAAAACCGCTGAACCGCGCATTTTCATGGGATTTATGCAGAGGGTTGTAAATTAAAATGGACAGTTTATCGTCTGACTCATGGAACATTCGCAGTCAGACGCAAACACCGGCGCAGGCAAGGCCATCGTCATTGGCGCAGGGCTTGGTGGCCTTGCGGCCGCGATGCGGCTGGGGGCCAAAGGATGGCAGGTCACCGTGCTGGACCGGCTGGACCGCCCGGGTGGGCGCGGCTCGTCGATCACGCAGGGCGGCCACCGCTTTGACCTTGGCCCCACCATCGTCACCGTGCCGCAGGCGCTGCGCGATCTCTGGGCCACTTGTGGACGCGATTTCGACCGCGATGTGAAACTGGTCCCGATGGACCCGTTCTATGAGATTCGCTTTGCCGATGGCCAGACCTTTACCGCCCGCCAAGATGATGCCGCGATGCAGGCCGAGGTGGCGCGTGTCAGCCCGCGCGATGTCAAAGGCTACAACCGCTTTCTGAAAGACAGCGAGGCGCGCTACAGCTTTGGCTACGAAGGCCTTGGCCGGCGCCCGATGGACAAGCTGTGGGACACCATCAAGGTGCTGCCGCGCTTTGCTGCCCTGCGTGCGGACCGCTCGGTCTATGGCCATGCCGCCGCCCGGGTGCGCGATGAGCATTTGCGCTTTGCGCTGTCCTTTCATCCGCTGTTCATCGGCGGCGATCCGTTCAATGTCACATCGATGTATATCCTTGTCAGCCATTTGGAAAAAGCCTTTGGCGTGCATTACGCCATGGGCGGCGTGCAGGCGATTGCCGAGGGCATGGCGCGCGTCGTCGAAGATC
>JAIYDR010000121.1 GCA_027487395.1 Rhodobacter sp.
CACGCCCGAAAAGATCGTGTCCTTCAGCGTTGATCCGGCCTCGGGCTATTCGGATTTCCACGGCCGCCGCGTGGCCTTTGCGCTGGGATTGCAGGGCAATCAGGTCAAGCAATGCGTGGCGCTGGTGAAGAACCTGTACCGCCTGTTCATGGAAAAAGACATGGACATGCTGGAGATCAACCCGCTGGTCGTAATGACCAATGGCAACCTGAAATGCCTTGACGCCAAGATGGGCTTTGATGGCAACGCGATGTATCGCCACGCCGATATCGCCGCGCTGCGCGATGAGTCGGAAGAAGACCCGAAAGAACTGGCAGCGTCGAAGTTCGATCTGAACTATATCGCGCTGGATGGCGAAATCGGCTGCATGGTGAACGGCGCGGGCCTTGCGATGGCCACGATGGACATCATCAAGCTCTATGGCGCGGAACCGGCCAACTTCCTTGATGTCGGCGGCGGCGCCACCAAGGAAAAGGTGACCGAGGCGTTCAAGATCATCACCTCTGACCCGAACGTCAAAGGCATCTTGGTCAACATCTTCGGCGGCATCATGCGCTGCGACATCATCGCCGAAGGCGTGCTGGTCGCGGTCAAGGAAGTCGGCCTGCAAGTGCCGCTGGTGGTCCGTCTGGAAGGCACCAACGTCGAGTTGGGCAAGAAGATCATCAACGAATCCGGCCTGAACGTCATCGCCGCCGACAACCTGTCAGACGCGGCGCAGAAGATCGTCAAGGCGGTGAAGGGCTGATCCGATGCTGCGCTGTGCTGTTCCGGTGATCCTGTTGGCTTTGGCCCCGGTGTCCGCCTTGGCGGATGCAAGCGCGGACATGAAAACCGCGCTGGCGCTGTGTTTCGATGGGGAACCCGAGATGCTCGCCGGTGCGGCCAAGTCGCAGGGCTGGACGGTCGAAGCGGATGCCGAACAGGGCCTCGTCAACTTCTACAAGGGCGACGGGTCAGAAACCTTTGGCTTCATCGCGACCGACGGCAGCTTTTGCCATGCGGAAAGCATGACCCTGTCCAGCGAGGACTCGGCGATGATCCTGCAAGAGGTGGTGGCGGAGTACGATTACGACTTCGACAAGGACGACATGGGCTGCACCATGCTGACCTTTGCCGGGTTCGGGTCGGCCACCATCACCTCGGGCGGTCAAGACCCGGTCTGCGGCGCAAAAGACAACAGCGCGGTGCGCTTCAATTTCGAATGAACGGCGGGCCGGCGTGACCGGCCTGCACCCTGAGACGACAACCCGAAGGAACGCCGAACATGGCCGTACTCGTCAACGAAAACACCAAGGTGATCTGCCAAGGCTTTACCGGCAGCCAAGGCACTTTTCACTCTGAACAGGCCATCGCCTATGGCACCAAGATGGTCGGTGGTGTGACCCCCGGCAAGGGCGGCACCACCCACCTGAACCTGCCGGTGTTTGATAGCGTCCATGAGGCGCGAGAGCGGACGGGGGCCAACGCCTCGGTCATCTATGTGCCGCCGCCGTTCGCCGCTGACTCGATCCTTGAGGCGATCGATGCCGAGATCGAGTTGATCGTCTGCATCACCGAAGGCATCCCGGTGCTGGACATGATGAAGGTCAAGCGCGCGCTGTTGAATTCCAAATCGCGTCTGATCGGGCCTAATTGCCCCGGCGTCATGACGCCCGACGCCTGCAAGATCGGCATCATGCCGGGGTCGATCTTCAAGCGCGGCACCGTGGGTGTGGTGTCGCGGTCCGGCACGCTGACCTATGAGGCGGTGAAGCAGACCACGGATATCGGTCTGGGCCAGTCCTCGGCCGTGGGCATCGGCGGTGACCCGATCAAGGGCACCGAACATATTGATGTGTTGGAAATGTTCCTTGCGGACCCAGAGACGGAATCGATCATCATGAGCGGTGAAATCGGCGGCGCTGCCGAAGAAGACGCGGCGCAGTTCCTCGCCGATGAGAAAAAGCGTGGCCGTTGGAAGCCGACCGCCGGCTTCATCGCAGGCCGCACGGCCCCCCCCGGCCGCCGCATGGGCCATGCCGGGGCCATCGTGGCTGGCGGCAAGGGTGACGCGCAATCCAAGATCGAGGCGATGCTGTCCGCCGGGATCGTGGTGGCCGACAGCCCGGCAACACTGGGCGAAGCCGTTTTGAAAGCCATGGGCAGATAAGGATGGGCACGATGGAAGAGATCGACATGGACCTGCGCACCAAAACTGTCATCGCCACTTTCATCGCGCTGATTGGCCTTTTGGCGGTGACGGCTTTTGCGTCGTTGCATCAAGCCGAATCCAACCCCGCCTTGCGTGTGGCGATTTTCGGCCAATAGGCCGTCTTTAGACCGGTGCGGTGGGCAGACCTGCCGCGCCAGAGGGAGGATGAGATGACCAAGCCACTGCGCCACAGCCCTCCGCGCCGATCCGGTGGGCTTTCGGCATTTGGGGGCGTCACGCTTTCCCGACCGCCTCTGCCATTTTCCTGCGTCATACCCCAGATAAGCTGCCCCCCTCGCGAGGACACGAGACCATGACCGAACACAGCCCCAACGACCAGTTCCGCGCTTCGGCCTTTCTGGATGGCGCGAATGCCGATTACATTGACCAGTTGCAGGCCCGTTATGCCACTGACCCCGCCTCGGTCGATGCGGCATGGGCGGAGTTGTTCCGCAGTTTGGGCGACAGCGAGTTGGAGGCCAAACGCGCGGCAAGCGGCCCGTCTTGGGCGCGCACCGATTGGCCGCCCTCGCCCACGGATGACATGACGGCGGCGATGACGGGCGAATGGCCTGCCGCGCCTGCCAAGGAAGGCAAGGCGGCGGCCGCGAAGATCGTGGCCAAGGCCGAAGAAAAGGGCGTGAGCCTAACCGACGCGCAATTGCAACGTGCGGTGCTGGATTCCGTGCGCGCGCTGATGCTGATCCGCGCTTACCGGATCCGGGGCCACCTGATCGCCGATGTCGATCCGCTGCAAATGCGCGACCAGACCGTACACCCGGAATTGGACGCGCGGTCCTATGGCTTCACCGAAGCCGACATGGATCGGCCCATCTTCCTCGATAAGGTGCTGGGGCTGGAAATGGCCTCGATGCGCCAGATCATGGAGATCGTGAAGCGCACCTATTGCGGCACCTTTGCGCTGCAATACATGCATATCTCGGACCCGGAACAGGCGGGTTGGCTGAAGGAACGCATCGAAGGCTATGGCAAGGAAATCGCCTTCACCCGCGAAGGGCGCAAGGCGATCCTGAACAAACTGGTTGAGGCGGAAGGGTATGAGAAGTTCCTGCATGTCAAGTACATGGGAACCAAGCGTTTCGGTCTGGACGGCGGCGAGGCGCTGATCCCGGCGATGGAGCAGATCATCAAGCGCGGCGGTGCGCTGGGGGTCAAGGAAATCGTCATCGGCATGCCGCATCGGGGCCGTCTGAACGTGCTGGCCAATGTGATGGCCAAGCCCTACCGCGCGATATTCCACGAATTCCAAGGCGGGTCCTATAAGCCCGAAGATGTCGATGGATCGGGGGATGTGAAGTATCACCTTGGGGCCTCCAGCGACCGGACCTTTGACAGCAACACGGTTCACCTGTCGCTGACCGCGAACCCCAGCCATCTTGAGGCGGTGAACCCGGTTGTCTTGGGTAAGGTCCGCGCCAAGCAGGACCAGTTGAATGACCGCGTGGACCGCACGGCGGTGATGCCCATCTTGCTGCACGGCGATGCGGCCTTTGCCGGGCAAGGCGTTGTGGCGGAATGCTTTGGCCTATCGGGGTTGAAAGGCCATCGCACCGGCGGCACGATGCATATCGTGGTGAACAACCAGATCGGGTTTACCACTGCGCCGTCCTACAGCCGTTCTTCGCCCTATCCGACCGATATCGCCCTGATGGTGGAAGCGCCGATTTTCCACGTCAACGGCGATGACCCGGAAGCGGTCGTTCATGCCGCCCGCGTCGCCACCGAATTCCGCCAGAAGTTCCACAAGGATGTGGTGCTGGATATCATCTGCTACCGCCGCTTTGGTCACAACGAAGGCGATGAGCCGATGTTCACCAACCCGGCGATGTACACCCGCATCAAAAAGCAGAAAACCACGCTTCAGCTTTACACCGAACGTCTGGTCAAGGACGGTCTGATCCCCGAAGGCGAGATCGAGGATATGAAAGCCGCGTTTCAGGCCCGCCTGAACGAGGAGTTCGAGATCGGCAAGAACTTCAAGCCCAACAAGGCCGACTGGCTGGATGGCCGTTGGTCGGGGCTGGAGCGTGAGGGCGAGGATTACCAACCCGGCGACACCGCGATCAAACCGCAGGTGATGCAAGAGGTGGGCGCCGCCCTGACCCGCATTCCCGAAGGCTTTGACATCCACAAGACCGTCGCGCGCCAACTCGACGCGAAAAAGCAGATGTTTGAGACCGGCAAGGGTTTTGATTGGGCCACGGCTGAGGCTTTGGCTTTTGGGAGTTTGGCAACCGAAGGCTTCCCCGTGCGTCTGTCCGGTCAGGATTGCACGCGCGGCACTTTCAGCCAGCGCCATTCGGCATTTGTCGATCAATCGACCGAGGAACGCCACTACCCCTTGAACCACATCCGCGCGGGGCAGGCGAAGTACGAAGTCATCGACTCCATGCTGTCGGAATATGCGGTCTTGGGCTTTGAATACGGCTATTCACTGGCCGAACCCAACACCCTGACCCTCTGGGAAGCGCAGTTTGGCGATTTCGCCAATGGCGCGCAAATCATGTTTGACCAGTTCATCAACTCGGGCGAGCGCAAATGGCTGCGGATGTCGGGTCTGGTGATGCTGCTGCCGCATGGGTTTGAAGGTCAGGGGCCGGAGCATTCCTCCGCGCGTCTGGAACGCTTTCTGCAAAACTCGGCGGAAGATAACTGGATTGTCGCCAACTGCTCGACCCCGTCGAACTATTTCCACATTCTGCGGCGGCAGATTCACCGGGGCTTCCGCAAGCCCCTGGTGCTGATGACGCCGAAGTCCTTGCTGCGCCACCCGATGTGCATCAGCGATGCGGCAGATTTCACCACCGGATCGACCTTCCACCGCGTGCTTTGGGATGATGCGCAGAAAGGTCATTCCGACCTGACCCTGCGCCCCGATGCCGAGATCAAGCGCGTCGTGATCTGCTCGGGCAAGGTTTACTATGACCTGCTGGCCGAACGCGACAAGCGGGCCTTGGACAATGTCTATCTCTTGCGTTTGGAACAGTTCTATCCCTTCCCGGCCATGTCGATGGTCAAGGAGTTGGAACGCTTCAAGGGGGCAGAGATTGTCTGGTGCCAAGAAGAACCCAAGAACCAAGGCGGCTGGACCTTTGTTGAGCCCAACCTTGAATGGGTGCTGACCAAGATCGGGGCCAAGCAAAGCCGACCCACCTATGCCGGCCGTTCCGCCAGTGCCTCCCCCGCCACGGGCCTGGCCTCGCGCCACAAGGCCGAGCAGGAAGCACTGATAAACGACGCATTGGGCAAGTAAGCCAAGGGATAACCGCTGGACGGCAAGGCCCGTCCGGCGACATGGAACCGAAAAAGTCGCGCCGGGACAGGCGCAGGAGAGACCAAGATGACCGATGTTATGGTGCCCGCCCTTGGCGAAAGCGTGTCCGAGGCCACCGTTTCGACCTGGTTCAAAAAGCCGGGCGATTTCGTGAAACAAGATGAGATGCTGTGTGAGCTTGAGACGGACAAAGTGTCGGTCGAAGTGCCCTCGCCCGTGTCGGGTGTGCTCGCCGAAATCATCGCGCCCGAAGGGACGACCGTGGCCGCCAATGCGCGCCTTGCCATCGTGACTGAAGGCGCAGCGGCGGCTGCCCCTGCGCCTGCAAAGGCGGCGGCCCCTGTCGTCGCGCCCAACCCGGTGGCCAAGGATGTCGAAGACGCCCCCGCCGCCAAGAAGGCAATGGCCGAGGCGGGTCTTTCTGCCGATCAAGTGCAAGGCACCGGACGCGATGGCCGTGTGATGAAGGAAGACGTGGCCCGCGCCGTGGCCACTGCCGCTGCACCCGCGCCCGCCGCTGCCCCAGTGGCTGCTCAGGTGGCTGTGCCGCGTGGGCCCGTCGCTGCGGATGACGCCGCGCGCGAAGAACGGGTCAAGATGACCCGTCTGCGCCAGACCATCGCCCGCCGCCTGAAGGACGCGCAGAACACCGCTGCGATGTTGACCACCTACAATGAGGTGGACATGTCCGGCATCATGGACCTGCGCAACACCTACAAGGACGCGTTCGAGAAAAAGCACGGCGTCAAGCTTGGCTTCATGTCCTTCTTCGTCAAGGCCTGCACCCATGCGCTGAAAGAAGTGCCCGAGGTGAATGCCGAAATCGACGGCACCGATGTGATCTACAAAAACTATGTCCATATGGGCGTGGCCGTGGGCACGCCCTCTGGTCTGGTCGTTCCCGTGGTGCGCGATGCCGATCAGATGGGCTTTGCCCAGATCGAGAAGAAGATCGCCGAACTGGGTTTGCGCGCGCGCGATGGCAAGCTGAGCATGGCCGAAATGCAGGGCGGGTCCTTCACCATCTCGAACGGGGGGGTGTACGGGTCGCTGATGTCCTCGCCCATCCTGAACCCGCCGCAATCGGGTATCCTCGGGATGCACAAGATCCAAGACCGCCCGGTGGTGGTGAACGGCCAGATCGTGATCCGCCCGATGATGTATCTGGCGCTGAGCTACGATCACCGCATCGTTGACGGCAAGGGGGCGGTGACCTTCCTCGTGCGCGTCAAAGAGGCGCTGGAGGATCCGCGTCGGTTGTTGATGGATTTGTAAGGACCAGCGAAAGGTGCGCAGCGACTGCGCACCCTACGGTGGGGCGGTGATTGCCCCACCGAATGACCGCGCTGCATTGCGGATAGAATGACCGAAACCGCCCCCCCTTCCCCTGTCACGCCAGAGCCTGCGGCTTTGGTGTCCTGCATGCGGGATGAGGGGATGTTTCTGCTGGAATGGCTGGCTTATCATCAGGCCATCGGGTTTGAGCGGATCGTGATCTGCTCCAACGATTGCAGCGATGGCAGTGACCTGCTGCTGGACCGCTTGGCCGAGGGCGGCGCGTTGACCCATATCCGCAACGCTGTCCCCCCCAGCGGCCACGCGCAGCAAAGCGGACTTGCGCTGGCCTTTGCGCATCTGGCCGGGACGGAGGCTGAGTGGCTCTGCCACATCGACGCGGACGAATTCCTGAACATCGGCCATGGCAGGGGCCATATCGCGGACCTGCTGGCGGTGGCGGGCAAGGGCGATGTGATCGCGCTGCCGTGGCGGCTGTTCGGCGATGCCGGGCATCAGGATTGGCCGGGGGCCACCCTGCCCAAGTTCTTGCGTTGCGAGATTGCGCCGGACCCCGAGACGATCAGCCACAAGTCGATCTACCGCTTCCGCCAGTTTAAGGCTGCGACGGACCACATGCCAATCCATCCGCGCATCGACAATCCGCGGGTCTGCAACGCCATGGGCTTTCGGCTGCAAAATGCCGCGTTGCATGGTGACCACCACATCCGCTTTCACCCCGCCGACCGGGTCTGGCGGCCAAGGGCAGCCTGCATCAACCACTATGCCATCCGTTCCACCGATTGCTTCCGTTTGCGCGATCATCGCGGGCGGGGGTGGCATGCCGATCAGGGCGGCAAATACGCGCTGGATGGCCATTGGTACCGCCGTGCAAACCGCAACGAGGGAAAGAACACCTCCATCCTGCGCCACTGGCCCGCGACATTGGCGCGGATGGCCGGATTGCGCGCCTTGCCCGGAGTTGCGACCGCAGAGGCCGCGTGCTTTGATTACTTTGTAGACGCCAAAGCCAAATTGCCTTTGTTGTAATCCTTGATGGGAGTGATCTGATGACGCCGGAATTGACCGCCCTCACGCTCGCCGCGCTGGTACAGATGGGGCAATTCATCCTTTATGCCGTGCCCGCCAATCTGGAACTGGGCACGCGCTACACCATGTCACCGCGCGACAAGGCCCCCGAACGCTCCGTTTCCACCCTGACCGGGCGGATGCAGCGGGCATTGAACAACCACTTTGAAGGGTTGATCCTGTTCACTCTTGCCGTTGTGGTCGTCACGCTGTCTGGCCAAGCCAACGCCTTCACCGCCGCCTGCGCTTGGACCTATCTGGCAGCGCGGGTGTTATATGTGCCTGCCTATGCCTTTGGCCTGGTGCCGTGGCGTTCTGTCATCTGGGCGGTAAGCTGGTTTGCCACGTTGGCAATGCTGATCGCCGCTCTGATCTGATTCCGATTCCCCGCGCCGCCAAATGGGCCGGCGCGGCCCGCATCCAAGGAGACCTCTCATGGCTGAATTCGACGTCATCATCATCGGCGGTGGCCCCGGCGGCTACGTCTGCGCCATCCGCTGCGCGCAACTGGGCCTGAAAACCGCCGTGGTCGAAGGACGCGAGTCACTGGGCGGAACCTGCCTGAACGTGGGGTGCATCCCCTCGAAAGCCCTGCTGAACGCGACGCATCACCTGCACGAAGCGCATGAGAACTTTCAGAAAATGGGTCTGATGGGGCCTGCGCCCACCGTCGATTGGGCCAAAATGCTAGCCTATAAATCCGATGTGATCGGCCAGAACACCAAGGGCATCGAATTCCTGTTCAAGAAGAATAAGGTCACATGGCTGAAGGGCTGGGGCACCATCCCCGCTGCCGGTCAGGTGCAAGTGGGCGATGAGGTGCATTCCGCCAAATCCATCGTGATCGCCACGGGGTCTGAGTCGTCCGCATTGCCCGGCGTGGCGGTGGATGAAAAGATCGTCGTCACCTCCACCGGGGCGCTGGAGTTGGACCGTATCCCACAAAAGCTGGTGGTCATCGGTGCGGGTGTGATCGGGCTGGAAATGGGCTCGGTCTATGCCCGTCTGGGGTCTGAAGTAACGGTGGTCGAATATCTGGACGCCATCACGCCGGGGATGGATGCCGAGGTGGCCAAGACCTTCCAGCGCATCCTGTCCAAGCAGGGGCTGAAGTTTGTCACGGGCGCTGCCGTGCAGGGTGTGGATGTGGCTGGCGGGATCGCGACCGTCCGCTACAAACTGCGCAAAGATGACAGCGAGGCGTCTTTGGCCGCTGATACCGTGCTCGTCGCAACAGGCCGCCGCCCCTATACAGCAGGCTTGGGGCTTGAGTCGCTGGGGGTTGAGATGCTGCCGCGCGGGCAGATCAAAACTGATGGCCATTATGGCACCAGCGTGAAGGGCGTCTATGCCATCGGCGATGCGATCACTGGCCCAATGCTGGCCCATAAGGCGGAAGATGAGGGCATGGCGCTGGCCGAAATCCTCGCCGGCAAATCCGGCCATGTGAATTACGGCGTCATCCCCGGCGTGATCTATACCACGCCCGAGGTCGCCTCAGTCGGCAAGACCGAAGAGCAGTTGAAAGAGGAAGGCCGCGCCTACAAGGTCGGCAAGTTCAGCTTCATGGGCAATGGTCGCGCCAAGGCGGTGTTCCAGGGCGACGGCTTCGTGAAGATCCTGGCCGACAAAGCCACCGACCGGATTCTGGGCGCACATATCATCGGGCCGATGGCGGGCGATTTGATCCACGAGATTTGCGTGGCGATGGAATTCGGCGCCTCGGCACAGGATTTGGCCCTGACGTGCCACGCGCATCCGACCTACTCTGAGGCCGTGCGTGAGGCCGCACTCGCCTGCGGCGACGGCGCGATCCACGCTTGAGGGCGCAGGACGATTCGAATGGATGGGGGCTGCCGAAAGGTGGCCCTTTTCTTTTGGAAATCCGTTGCACGTCCCTTTACGTCAGATCAAGGGCGGGCTGACCCCAAGGATTACAGCGCCACCAGCGACCATGAGAGAGGACGTGCAGCCAAAAGAAATGTCAGAAACGAATGGATTCCCCGAAAACAGAGTGCCGGACCAAGTCTATTCTGTCTGCTCGCTGATCCTGACGTCGCGCGGGGCTTGACCTTGAAGGTGCAGATTGTGAACCGCGCGCAGTCCTTTTTCAAAATTGCGCGTGTAACGCACCGCATCGAACAAAGGATAGATCGCGCGGTGCTTTGCGATTTTTTGCTTTAGATCCGCACGACTTTCTGAGTCCGTCGCCAGCTTCAGGATCAAGGCTTCATAATCTTCTTCGGTCGTGGTTACCAATTCAGGCAGCCCCAGTGCCATCAAAACACTGGCCGCAACACGGGCAGGGAATTGTTTTCCCAGTTTGGTCACAACTGGAAGCCCGCCCCAAAGCGCATCACAGGCTGTCGTGTGCGCATTATAGTTGAAGGTATCAACGAAGATGTCAGCATGTCTTTGCCGTTCCAAGTGGCGCGGAACGTCAACCTTTTCAGCAAAAATCAAACGCTGCGCGTCTATGCCATGCGCGATTGCCGCTTGACGCAGATTTGCTTCGGCCCATTCATTCGCTTTCAATACCCATAAAACACTTCCGTCAACCTGCGAAAGAATGCGCATCCATATCTGAAACTCTCGCGCACTGATCTTGTAGCTGTTGTTAAAGCAGCAAAGCACCACTGCACCCTCGGGCAAGCCGTGATCCATGCGGCTCGTTTCACTGGCTGAATCGTTGTGGGCGTAGTCAATTGGAAAATAGCTATGCGGAAGGTAAATGATCTTCTCCGAATAATGCCTGCGCTGGTCTTCTGGAACGACGACCTCGTCCGCAACCATATAATCCATGAACTCGGCGCCCATCGTGCCAGGAAATCCAAGGAAGTTGATCTGGATCGGGGCCAACCGCGACTGAAAAATCGCGGATCTGGAAAAGGCCGTATAACCAGTGAGGTCGATTGCAATATCAAGGCCATGTGAAACAGCGCAGTCGATCAACATTTGGTCACTTAAGGAACTAGCGTCGATGAAGGTTTCAACCTGCGCCGAAACCTTTTCGCGCCAACCGTCTGCTTTTCCACGATAAAAGCTGTAAACGAAAAACTCCATAGCATTGCGGTCATGGTGCCGCAGCAGGCCGGCAATACATTGCATCATGGGGTGCAACCGAATATCCGCGCTAAAGAGGCCAACCCTCAGTTTTCCTGCCTTGCGAGGATTTAAGGGCACGTGTGATCCAGGGAATGCCGCACAAAGTTCGTTCGCCCAGGTAATGGCCCGAAGACGCTGATTTTTGGGGTCATCCTCCCAAGACAGCGATGCGAAGGGTGAGGTCGCCTTGGTGGCTATGCCGAGTCGGGATGACGCCTCTTGCAATCGTGCAGAAACGCCAAAGTCGCAGACCATTTGCTGTGCATAAATCTTATGCGCTTCGGCAACCGCATAGTTCGGATCAAGGTCTATCGCCCGCTGATACGCAGCTATCGCGTCCTTCAGCCGCCCCAGTTCTTGCAGGGCGGTGCCCATATTGTTGAATGCTTCGGCATAGGAGGGCCTGATTTCAATGGCGGAACGATAGGCGGATACTGCTGCGCCAAATTGATTCATTGCCCAAAGCACAATGCCGGCATTATTCAGCGCCTCTGCATGGGCGGGGTTAAGCCTTGCAGCCTGTTCAAATGCAGGAAGCGCTTCGTCAAATTTACCCTGCTCACGCAAGGAATTGCCTAGATTAAAATGGGCCAAAGCATAGTCAGGATAAAGCGCAATTGCGCGCTGATAGGCCGTGACTGCATCATCAAAGCGACGCTGATCGTGCAGAGTGATCCCAAGGTTATAGAAACCTTCAGGATACTCGGGATTCAACTCCACCGATTTCCGAAACCCAAACTCTGCTTCGGACAAATTCCCAAGCGCGCTGTGCCCAGCGGCGAACAGATTCCAAACGGCAAAGGCAGTTGGAAACTCAGACGCCAACTGTTCTGCCTTAAGCACCATTTCGCCAAACTGCCTTTGCCCATAGAGAGCAACCAGTTCATCAAAACGCTCTTGCGGTGTCATTTTTCTGTGCCTTGCATGAGCATTGGGGTGATTGCCTGGAGTTTACTCTCCACAGTCTAGAACTCTCAAGCGACAGATATGGGTCGTGCGGCCCCGTCCACGATGGTTTTAGCAATTGGATTCTTTGCGTTTTGGCTTGACGTCCGTTGGACAGAAACAAAAGGCGGTTGCAGTAATTTTCCACCGTCTGTTTTCTTGGGCCTAAAGTCGATATATACTTTTGGATATTCGAAGGTGCTTTTGGCTTTGGGACTTCGCCGCGCATGCGTGGGGACACAAGACTGCAGAGATTCGACGGATCGAGCGGCCAGCTTACGCGGCCCTGCCGCAAAAACCCCACGCGGTTATCGTCAAAACACGGCCAGAAACGAATGGACCGCCGCGCCGCCAGCGGTTCAAAACCGCGACCATGCAGTCGGTCGTGGTTCGACAGAAAGGCAGGGGCGTTTCATGAATGGATACATGCGGCAGGTTCCACCGCACCGCTTCAAAATGCCCGCAATTTGACTCTGCAAGCAATGCACAATCACGGGCTTACGGCCAAGTTCGCCTTTTTTGAAATTGGTGGAGCCAGGGAGGATCGAACTCCCGACCTCTTGAATGCCATTCAAAAACCGCACTGTAGCACCACGTTGAACGCGGTAAACCAAGCATCGGCGGGGCTACTGTTTCCCCTTGTTTTGCTGGACGTTTCATGTCGCCCTAGGTGAATGACTGTCGCCTTCGGTTTACGGCACTTCTGTTACC
>JAIYDR010000140.1 GCA_027487395.1 Rhodobacter sp.
GCCTGCGCCGCGCCCCAAGCCCCCAGAGCCAGGCCCGATGCTGCGCGGGATGGCAGGGTCATCGCAGCGGTCAAAGTGGCGATGCCAAAGGTGCCACCACCAAGCCCGATCCCCGCCGCGCCAAGGGGGAACAGAACCGCCGAATCCAGCGGCCCGGCAAAGATCACCGCCGAGAAGGCCCCGACGCCGATTAACGCCCCGCGCCCGATCAGACGGTAGACATCCGCCCCCGCCGCCAAGTCCCGCGCCGACCAGAGAAACCCGAGCAGGGCACCCAGGCTCCATGTCGCGGTCAAGAGCGTTGTTTGACCAACCGACAGGCCCAAGACCTGCCCGCCGTAAGGTTCCAACAGCACATCCTGCATGTTGAAGGCCAGTGTGCCCACGGCCACCACCGCCAGCAGGCGCAGCACACCCGGCTCTGCCGCCAGCCGCGCCCATGCCGCGCCAAAGGCGGGGCGGGGTTCGGCGCGTTCAGCGGCCGTCATCGGGCGGACCTTTTCCTGCTTCCACAAGGCAAGGATGTTCAACACCATCGTCATGGCACCGCAGCCCTGCACCACACGGACCAAGGTGATCGGGTCATAATCGCGCAAAAGCCAGCCGACGATCAGCGCCGAAATTCCCATGCCCACCAGATACATGATGTAAAGGAGCGCGACGACGCGCGGCCGCGTCTCGTCCGTTGCTCGGTCAGCGGCCAGCGCCAAGCCCGCCGTCTGGGTCATATGCATGCCCAGTCCGGTCATCAGGAAGGCCAGCGCCGCCAGCACCTCTCCCGCCCAGGCCGGACCATGTACCTGATCGCCCGACAGCACGATCAGCGCAAAGGGCATCACGGCAAGGCCACCCATCTGCCACAGGCTGCCGAACCACAGATAGGGCACGCGCTTCCAGCCAATCGCGCTGCGATGCGTGTCCGACCGATGGCCCAACAGCGCGCGGAACGGCGCCACCAGAACCGGCAAAGCAATCAAGGCCGCAACGACCAGCGCAGAGACGGACAATTCAACGATCATCACCCGGTTCAGCGTGCCCAAAAGCAGCACCGTTGCCATCCCGACTGAGATTTGGAACAGCGACAGCCGCATGAGCTGCGCCAAGGGCAAGCCTTCTGACGCCGCATCGGCAAAGGGCATCCAAGCCGCCCCCATCGCCTGAACATGTTTGCGGCGCAGAAAGATCACGGGCGATACTCCAGGCATTCGCTGATGTAGAAGCCGCGCGACACCCGCGACACCGATCGCAGCACCCCCGGCGCATGACGGCGAAGTTCCGTCACCGCATGCGGGATCATGACCGGGGACCGGTCGCTGCGCGGAAACGCTTTGCCCAAGGTCCAGAAGGTCATCAGAAAGGGCGTGCGCGGCGCCACTGTGAAGATCACACCCCCCTTGGTGCGCTGACCAAGGTTGCTCAGGATCGCCCCGATATCGGCGGCGCGGTAATAGATCAGACTGTCCATCGCCATCACGAAATCAAACCGACCCAGCGCCGGATCGGTCATGTCGCCGGCATGGAACTGCACCTGTGGATGCAGGGCGGCGGGCAGGCGTTGGCGCGCGATATCCACCAGTTGCGGCGAGATATCGACAGCCACCACTTCTGCCCCGCGCCGTGCCAACTCTGCCGTCATCGCCCCGGTGCCACATCCCGCATCCAAGACGCGCAGGCCGGTCATCTCTTCGGGCAGGCGCGACAGCATCAGCGCGCGCATCCGGTCGCGGCCTTCGCGCACGGTCTGGCGGATGCGGCTGACCTTCACCTCGGACTGGGTGAGTTGCTCCCAGGCTTTGGTGGCGGTGCGGTCGAAGTACTGTTCCACCCGGTCGCGGGTCAGGGCGTAATCTTGCATCAATCAAACCCCAGAAGTTCAAAGATTTCGCGGTCCGGCAGCGGCAGCGGGGTCGATCCCGGCTCTTCCACCGATTTCCACAGCCGGTCGGCAAGGCGCATGTATTCGGCGCGTGCCATCACCACATCCTCGCTGTCATCCATCTCGAACAGCGTCTTTTTCTTCAGGCGTGAGCGGCGGATGGCGTCGATGTCGGGCATATGGGCCAGACGGTTAAAGCCAACGCGGGCGCAGTAGCGGTCCACCTCATCGGTGGCATGGCTGCGGTTGGCGATGCAGCCCGCAAGGCGCACCTTGTAATTGCCCGACTTCGCCTGCACCGCCGCGATGATGCGGTTCATCGCATAGATGCTGTCAAAGTCATTGGCGGTGACGATCACCGCGCGGTCGGCGTGCTGCAAAGGGGCGGCAAAGCCACCGCAGACCACATCGCCCAGCACGTCAAAGATCACCACATCGGTGTCTTCCAAGAGGTGATGCTGCTTCAGCAATTTCACCGTCTGACCCACGACATAGCCGCCGCAACCGGTTCCCGCCGGGGGACCGCCCGCCTCGACGCACATCACGCCGTTGAAGCCGGTGGTGACGTAATCCTCGGCCCGCAACTCCTCGGAATGGAAATCCACGTCCTTGAGGATATCAATCACGGTCGGCTGCAAGCGCCCGGTCAGGGTAAAGGTGCTGTCGTGCTTGGGGTCACAGCCGATCTGCAACACGCGCTTTCCCATCATGGAAAACGCCGCCGACAGGTTCGATGAGGTGGTCGATTTCCCGATCCCCCCCTTGCCATAGACCGAGAAGACCTTGGCCCCATCAATCTTCAGCGCGGCGTCCTGATGCACCTGCACCGATCCTTCGCCATCTTGTCCTCTCAGCAGAGGAATCTCGTCACGCGGACTCATGGTGCCTCCATTTCAGGGGAGCCAATCCCCTTCTTCTTTTTCCAAATATCCCGGGGGTGCGGGGGGCTGGCCCCCCGCTGCGGGCGATGTCACTGGCGATCCGGCCCATCATTCTGCCGCGATCCCTTCCAGCCGATCCTCAAGCTCATCCGCCGCGCGTTGCAGCGCCGCCAGCGTTTCGGGATCGGGTTGCCAGTAATTGCGGTCCGAGGCTTCCAGCAGTTTCTGCGCCATGCGGTTGCTGGCCTCGGGGTTCAGGCTGGCCAGTCGGCGGCGCATCGTCTCGTCCAGCACAAAGGTCTCGGACAGGCGCTGATAGACCCAAGGATCGACCTGCGCTGTGGTGGCTGACCAGCCCAGCGTGTTGGTTACATGGGATTCGATCTGGCGCACGCCTTCGGCGCCGTGGCGCAGCAAGCCTTCGTAGAACTTCGGGTTCAGGCTGCGCGAGCGGGTTTCCAGCGCGATCTGGTCTTTCAGCGTGCGAACCTGGCCTGCGCCACGGGTCTGGTCGCCGATATAGACCGGGGTTTCCGTGCCGCCGCGCGCGCGTTTCACCGCGCGGGCGATGCCACCCAGCGTGTCGAAATAGTGGTCAACCGAAGTGACGCCCAGTTCCACGGACTCAAGGTTCTGATAGGCCAGATCGACGTCCTTCAGTGCCTTTTGCAGCAGGGCCGCGTTCTTCACGGGCTTGCCGTTCAGGCCGTAAGCAAAGGATTTGCGCGACTCGTAGGCGTCGGCAAGCTCGTCTTCCTCGCCAAAGGCCGAAGACCCGACCAGCACGTTGACGTTGGAGCCATAGGCCCCTTCGGCGTTGGAAAACACCCGAAGCGAGGCGGTTTCCATGTCCACACCCATCTGCTCGGCATAGGCCAGCGCATGGGCGCGCACAAAGTTCTGCGCCAAAGGCTCTTCCGCCATCGCGGCTTTATAGGCGGCTTCGGCCAGCATGCGGGTTTGCAAGGGCAGAAGGTCGCGGAAGATGCCCGACAGCGTCATCACCACGTCGATGCGCGGACGGCCCAACTCGGCCAGCGACATCAGGTCCGCGCCACAGAGGCGTCCGTAATGGTCAAAGCGCGGCTTGGCCCCCATCAGCGCCAGTGCTTGCGCAATCGGACCGCCATCGGATTTGATGTTGTCCGACCCCCACAGCACCAAGGCCACCGTGCGCGGCAGTGCATGATGGGCCGCGATCAACCGTTCCGCCTGCGCCGCACCATCCAAAAGGGCAAAGGCGGTGGGCATGCGGAAGGGGTCAAAGGCATGGATATTGCGGCCCGTGGGCAGAATTTCCGGGCTGCGGATCAAATCGCCGCCTGGTACGGGGGCAATGAACCGCCCCGCCAAAGCGCGCGAGATGGCGGTCAGTTCGCTGTCTTCTTGCAAGAGCAGGTTGGCCTTGGCCCGGGCTTCGGGGTCATTTGGCATAAGCGCGACCATCGCGGCGCGATGCTCTGCGGACAAAACCTTGCCCACGACATGCAACCCGTCAGTGATCAAGGCACCTTCCGTCTCCAGCAGTTTGACCCAAAGGCTATCGGTATCCAGACCGCCGAGATCGACGGCGCGGGCCTGTTCTTCGATCAGAATGGCCAGATCGGCACGCTCTGGCGCGTCCGCAGCGCTTGACCGCCAGCGGCCCAGACTGTCTTTCAGGTCGGCCAAGCCCTTATACAGTCCCGCTTGCGCCAGAGGCGGCGTCAAATGCGTGATGGTGATCGCGTTTGAGCGGCGTTTGGCGAGGGACGCCTCAGAGGGGTTGTTTGCGGCGTAAAGATAGATGTTCGGCATCTCGCCGATCAGCCGATCCGGCCAATCCTTCGCGCCCATCCCGGTCTGCTTGCCGGGCATGAACTCCAGCGCGCCATGCATGCCGAAATGCAGCAGTACATCGGCGGCAAAGCTGTTGCGCAGCCACTGGTAGAACTGCACGAAGGCGTGGGTCGGCGCAAATCCCCGCTCAAACAGCAGGCGCATCGGGTCGCCTTCATAGCCGAAGGTGGGTTGCAGGCCGACAAACACATTGCCGAATTGCGCGCCCAGCACGAAGACGCCGCGCCCATCGCTTTGCACGCGTCCGGGTGCGGGGCCCCAGACGGCCTCAATCTCGTTCAGGTGAGGGGTGAATTGCACGATTTGCTCGGCCGAGACTGTGGCGGCCACATTGGCAGGCTGGCCATAGGTGCTGGCATTGCCCTTCAGCACAGCGGCGCGCAGGTCATCCACGGTGTCCGGCACGGTCAGCGTATAGCCGTCCTGTTTCATGCGGATCAGGGTGTTGTGCAGGCTTTCAAACACGCCCAGATAGGCGGCCGTGCCCGCCGCCCCGGCATTGGGCGGAAAGCCAAAAAGAACAACCCCAACCTTCTTATCGGCATTGCGCAGACGACGCAGGCGCACCATGCGCGCTGTCTTTTCGGCCAATGAGCCGATACGCTCATGGCAGGGTGCCATGGCCTTGGACTCCTTGGTGGCGCCGCACATATGCGCACAGCCCTGACAGCCATCCTGCCCATGCCGACCTGCAAAGACGGTGGGGTTTGTGGCCCCATCAATCTCAGGCAAAGCCACCAACATCGTGGTTTCCACCGGACCCAGACCACCGTTTGAGGCGGCCCATTGGCCAAGGGTCTGAAACTCCAACGGATGGGCGGCCAGATAGGGCACATCCAGCGCCGTCAGCGCAGCCACGGCGGCAGGGCTGTCGTTATAGGCAGGCCCCCCCACCATCGAAAACCCGCTCAGCGAGACCACCGCATCGACCGTCGCCCCCCGCGCATCGCGGAAATAGGCATCCACGGCAGGACGGGCATCCAAACCACCGGCAAAGGCGGGAATGACGGCCAGACCCTGCGCCTCAAAGGCGGCGATCACGGCATCATAATGGTTGCAATCCGAGGCGAGGATATAGGACCGCAGCAAAAGCAGACCGACCGTCCCCTTCACCGCAGCCGGGCGGGGCAGGGCGGAGAGTTTGGTATCAATTCGTCCTGACAGGGCGGGGTGATAGAGCCCCACTTCGGGATATTCGACCGGGGCGGCGGCGCGGACGGGCTTCCAGCTTTGGCCTTTGGCATAGCGGCCCACCAGATAGCGGATCATCGACTCGATGTTGTCATCCGACCCGCCGAGCCAGTATTGCATCGACAAGAACCAGGCCCGCAAATCCTGCGAGGTGCCGGGGATGAAGCGCAAAATCTTGGGCAGGCGGCGCAGCATCGACATCTGCTTTTCGCCCGACGAGGCCGAGGGTTTCTTGTTCCCGCGCAATTTCTTCAGCAAAGCCATCGGACCGGAGGCGGGCTTGGACATGTCCAGATCGCCCATACGCGTCAGCTTGACCACGGCAGGATCGGCCACCATGCCGACAAAAGCATCCGCCCGATTCCGTGCCTTTTCCAGCCAAGGCAGGATGGCGGTCAGGTGTTCTTCGATGAACAACAGGTTTGCGATGATCAGGTTGGCCTGATCCACGGCTTGGCGAGCCGCGCAGAGCGCCTCGGGGTTTTCCGCCCATTCGGCCGCAGAATGGACGCTGATGCTCAGACCGGGGAAGTCACGTTGCAGACGCGGGGCAGCACGCGCCACGGGACCTGCCGCATGGGCATCCAGCGTGACAATGACCACGTTGTAGCCTGCGCCCTCGCCAACGTCCCGGTCTTCCCAATCACCGCGCATAATGGGCCTTTGCTTCGTAAAGGGTGTCCACGGTGATGTCGGCAATGCCTTTGCCTGCGGCAAAGCGTTCGGTGTTGCGCTTGGCCACGCCGCGCACAAAGAAGGGGATCTTTTTCAACTCGCGTTCGGCATCGGGCAGCCAGCGAATCTCACCCGAAGGGGCGACGACCGGCACCGTTGCGGGAGCAGGCAGGGCCACCGGGGCCGAGGCCGCGACAGCCGCCGCAAGAGCGGCGACGGCGGGGGCAGTTTCAGGGTCTTCAACCCGCGCGATGGCCTTGCCGCCGTGATGGCTGGCCCCTGCGGCATCGTGGAATTCGAAATCTTCGCGGAACATGGTCAGAAGATGCTCCTCCAGCCCCATGACCAGCGGATGGATCCAAGTGTCAAAGATGACATTCGCGCCCTCAAACCCCATTTGGGGGCTGTAGCGGGCGGGGAAGTCTTGCACATGGACAGGGGCAGAGATCACGGCGCAGGGAATGCCCAAGCGCTTGGCGATGTGACGCTCCATCTGGGTGCCAAGGATCAACTCGGGTGCTGCGGCGGCAATCGCGGCCTCAACCTCAAGATAATCATCGGAAATCAGCGGCTCGACGCCGTGTTTGGCGGCAGCGGCGCGCAGGGGGCGGGCCTGTTCACGGTTGTAGCAACCCATGCCGACAACGGTGAAGCCGATCTCTTCGGCGGCGATGCGGGCGGCGGTGATGACATGGGTGGCGTCACCGAACAGGAACACCCGCTTGCCGGTGAGGTAGGTCGAATCGACAGAGGCTGACCACCACGGCTGTCGCAGGCCGGCCTCATCCACTTTCGCCGACAGCCCGGTGATGCCGGCCACTTCGCGGATAAACTCGCGCGTGGCCCCAACGCCAATCGGGATGCACTTGGTGAAGGGCTGGCCAAAGGCACGCTCCATATAGCGCGCAGCGCCCTCGCCGGTTTCGGGATACAAAAGCACGTTGAAATGCGCCTGTCCCAGACGAGTCAGATCATCCGGCGTCGCCCCCAAGGGCGCACAGACATTGACGGTGACGCCCATCTTGGCCAAGAGCGCGGTGATCTCGGCCACATCGTCGCGGTGACGGAACCCCAGCGCGGTTGCGCCCAACAGATTGCAGGTGATGGCCTCGGTCCGTGCCATCGGCTTGGCCAAGGCGCGCACCAAGGCAAGGAACGTCTCATCCGCGCCGAAGTTTTCCTTGCGGCTGTAGGACGGCAGGTCCAGCGCCACGACCGGGCAATCCAAGCCCATCGTCTTGGCCAAGCCGCCCGGATCATCCTGGATCAGCTCTGCCGTGCAGGAGGAGCCCACCAGCATCGCCTGCGGCTGGAATCGGTCATAGGCCGATTGCGCGGCGGATTTGAACAGCCCCGCTGTATCGCCGCCAAGGTCCGAGGCGCGGAAGGTGGTGAAGGTGACCGGTGGGCGATGGTCGCGCCGTTCGATCATGGTGAACA
>JAIYDR010000400.1 GCA_027487395.1 Rhodobacter sp.
ACCGCTGGCCGCGCCGCGCGAAGGGATGTTCCTTTGCGTTTATGCGCTGGCGGCGTTTTTGTATCGCATGTCGGTGATGTTCTTCATCTCGATCTATCTGGCGGTGACGATGCCGATCATTGGCACAGCGCTGGTACTCTGGAGTCTGTTCACCGTCTTTATCCTGCCTTTGGGCAAGGGTCTGCGCTATCTGGCCATTGACCCGTCGATTGATCTGATCCGGGGGAGGGTGATCTTGCGCACAGTGCTGATTTTGCTGGTGCTGCTGGGGGCGTTGTTCCTTTTGCCGCTGCCGCATGTGACCAATGCCGATGCCGTGCTGGACCCCGCCGAAGACAGCCTTTTGCGCGTGCAGGGGCGGGGATTTGTCGACCGTGTGCTGGTGTCGGATGGGCAAGAGTTGCGGCCCGGTGATCCGGTGATGGTGCTAAGCGATCCTTTGCTGTCGCTGGAGCGGCTGTTGGCCGAGGCCGAGCGTGAGGATGCCCAAGACCGGCTTGAGGCGCTGCCCTTGTCAGATCGCAACGGCCGACAGTTGTGGGAAACCCAAGTCGGCTATGCCGAAGCCAAGTTGCAAGACCTGAAAACCCGCGAGGCGCGCTTGACGGTGCGGGCGGGCGGTGCTGGGCGGGTCTATATCCCCGATGCGGTAAACCTGCCGGGGCAATTCGTGCAACAAGGCACCGTCATCGCCACGCTTCTGGCCCCCGGTCCGTCGCATTGGCGGGTGGCTGTCCCGGCGACCGATGCCTTGCCCGTTGATGCGGGCAATCGGCGCATCGATCTGATGCCGCGTCTGGGCCAGGATATCACCTTGCCCGCGCGGATTCTGCAACGCGCGCCAGAAGTGACGACCTCTTTGCCGTCATTTGCGGTCACCACTAAGGGCGGCGGGTCGCTGCTGACCGATCCGAATGCGGAAAGTCCGGTCAGTCTGGTTCCGGTGGTGAATTATGTTCTGGTGGTGGACCGCGACGCCGGCGTGATGGTGCCCGGGGGCGCGCGGGCGCGGGTGCGCTTTGTGCATGATCCGTCACCCATCGGTCCCCGGATTTGGCGCGCGGCGGAACAAACCTTCCTGCGCTATTTCGGGCGGTAAGCGATGCAGACGCTGTTGCCAGAGATCGAGGAATATCCAGAGCGCCAGCCTTTGGGCATTACCGATTGGGATGCGCGCATTCTGCGGGTGCTGTCGCAGATGGACCCGCGCCATCTGTTCCGCCGCGCTTGGGGCGGCAAGCATCCCTTTGCCGCGCGGGTGCGGGCGGAATTGGCAACGCTGGAGGGGCAGCCCTTTTTTCCCGAGCGCCTGCGCGACAAGGTGCTGCGCCTGCGCCGCGCGGCCCGGCGGGGGCGGGTGGCAGATGCCGTGCTGATCCCCGTGCTGGCCGAGGTGTGTGCCGCATCGGCGCGGGTCTTGGGCAAAACGCCCTTTGACGTGCAGATCGTCGTGATCCGCAGTCTTTTCAACGGCGAAATTGCCGAAATGGGGACCGGAGAGGGCAAAAGCCTGACCGCCGCCGTCGGGGCCGCAACGCTGGCGCTGTCGGGGCGGCGCGTGCATGTGATGACGGTGAATGACTACCTTGCCGCGCGGGATGGCGAAACCTTTGGCCCATTGTTCACCGAACTGGGGCTGACGGTGTCTTTCATCGATGACAAGACCCCGCCAGATGGGCGGCACGGAATCTACCGCGCCGATGTGGTGTTCTCGGCGGCGAAAAACATCCTCTTTGACTATCTGCGCGACCAGACTGGACCGACCGCAGCCGATCTGCGCGGCCTTGGGCGCAAGCTGTTGTCCTTGCGTGGGGGGGCGGGGGGACAGCCAGCTTCGATCCTGCAGGGCCTCGATGCGGTGATCGTGGATGAGGCAGATTCGGTGCTGATCGATCAGGCCGCGACGCCCTTCATCCTGTCGGCGGGTGAGGCGATCCTTGGCGGCTTGGACACGCTGACGCTGCGCCAGATGCTGGAAATGTCGAAAACCCTACGCGAAACCCGCGATTACATGAAATCCGAAGCGCTGCGCCGGGTGGTTCTGACCGATGAGGGACGCGAGCGGCTGGCCGCTTTGGCCGTGGGCGGGCAGGGCTTGGTGGCGGTGGCCCCGGTGCGAAACCATCTGGCGGCGCAGGCCCTTGTGGCCCTGCACATGCTGGAACGTGACCGCGATTACATGCTGACCGAAAAGGGTTTGGCGATCATCGACGAAAGCACGGGCCGCTTGATGCCGGATCGGCAATGGTCCGAAGGGCTGCACCAGTTTGTCGAGTTGAAAGAGGAACTGGAGCCGTCTGAAATCCGCACCACGCTGGGGCGGATCACGTTTCAGCGGTTCTTCCCGCGCTATCGCCACATCTGCGGCATGACTGGAACGGCGCGGGCGGCAGCACGCGAATTGTCCGAGATTTACGGCCTGTCGGTTCGCCGCATTCTGCCGCGGCGGCCGGATCAAAAACGGTGGGAGCCTGTGCGCATCTTGCGCGACATAGACGCCAAATGGCAGGCGGTGGCCGATCTGGCCGCGCGTTTGCAGGCCAAGGGGGCGCCTGTGCTGATCGGCACGCGCACGTTGGCGGCGTCACAGGCCTGCTCAGCCGCGTTGCAAGCGCTTGGGTTGGCGCATGATCTGCTGACGGCGGAGCATGTGGAAGAAGAGGCCGCCATCGTGGCGCGCGCTGGAGAGGAGGGGCGTATCACCGTAGCCACCAACATGGCGGGGCGGGGCACGGACATTATCCTGTCCAACGCCGCGCGGATGGCAGGCGGCTTGCAGGTGGTGCTGACCGAATTGCACGGCAACAGCCGGATTGACCGCCAACTCTGCGGGCGGTGCGGGCGACAGGGCGATCCGGGAACGGTGCATCGCATCCTCAGTCTGGGGGATGATCTTTTGCTGACCGAAGGGCCGGTGGCGGCGTTTTTGCTGCGGTTGACGCTTCGGGCGGGCATGCCTGCCCTGTGCCATCAGGGCATGCGTCTGTTGCAGGGCCGACAAACCCGACGGGCCGAGCGCGGGCGGGCAAAGCTGGCAAAGCAGGAACGCTCTCGCGAGCGACAACTCGCCCTCTCGGGGCGGCTGGAATGAGGGTGGGGCGCAAGATGCAGGTTTGGCGGAGTGTCGCATTGGGAATGGCGCTGCTGGCGGGTGGGCAAGCGGGCGCGCAGGCCTTGCCGCCCCATGCCGTGGAGTTTGACCCTGTCGCGGGGCGCTGCCGAATCGTGCTGGAACCGGCGGGCATCACGGGCAACGCGCCACCGAAGCTGTTCCTGACCTCTGATCTGATGAAACCCGGTTTTGCCTTTGGTCTGGATGGTCAGGATATCGTCGAGGCCGTCGTGATCCGGGACGGCACGCGGATGCCGTTTTTGGGGCGTCAGGGGCTGGACGCGATGGCGTTGCAGGCCGATCCGTTCTGGTCCGGTCTTGTGGCAAAAGAGGCGGGCAAGGATAGTCTCTATCTCACCATAAAGGACGCCAAGGGCGGCTATTCCAGCGCCCGCTATGATGGCTTGCGCGGGACCGATGTCTGGCGTCTGGCCACATTGGCCTGCCGCGCCACAGGATTTGCCGCACCGCCGCAAACCCCGGTGGAATACCGAGAGGCCGAGGCGGCCCTGACCCTGTCCGATGCCGATCGTCTTTATCTGCGGCAGGTTCTGGCGGCGAGATATGGCGAACCCGGCACCGATGTCGGCAGCGATGCCGCGCTGACGGTCACGGACCGGCGCTTCATCGCGGAATACAACACCGAAAACGGCCACCCAACCGGCGAATACCTCTCGGCTGAGGCGGTGAAAGATTTGCTGGCCGAACCGCTTCCCAAGGCCGCTCCCGCACCTGTCGGTGATGAGGTGCTGGTCGCCACATTCGGTGACTGGGTGCAGGTGCGCAGCGCGGATGACAATACCTGCCGCATCGCCACCACCGCGACCGAGGTGGCCGGGACCAGTCCCACCGTTCGGATGGAATTCGCCGTGGGTCGGGCCGACACGGGCGGTCGCATGGCGATTGATCTGGTCAAACCCAACCCCTTTCGCGCCGATGCCGCGATTGCCGCGCAGGTGGATGAGGATGCGTTCAACCTAATCGTCGAGCCCGCCTCTGCCGCTGTGATTCCGCAACCTCTGGCGGATGGCTCTATGTCCAACGCGATGATGGTGGCCATCCGGCGCGGCGCGCAGGTCATCATTCAAGGCTCGGGGGCTGACGGGTCGCCCGTGGGCGTGGCGTTCAGCGCCAAAGGATTTTCGGCGGCCTTCGCGGCCATGGCCACAGACTGCAATCGCCCCGGGGTGATGGGATGGATCGAATGAAACAACTGTTTGCAGCACTTCTGTGCGCATTGGCCCTGACCGCCTCGGCGCGGGCCGAGGTGGCTTTGGCGCGGCTCAGCCCGCTTGCCGTGCTGGATGAAACGGGTCTGGCGACGGGGGAGTTGATCGCCGTCCCCTTTGGTCAACCGTTAGAGGTGTTGGAGCGCAGTGCCGAAGACGGAACCGTGGTGACGGTACAGGTTGCGACAGGCGCCAGATTTTCGGTCAGCGCGGCTGATCTGATCGTCCCGCCCATGGGGCAAGCGGGTCTGGTGGCGATGGCTGCGCCCGGGCGCGATGCGGGTGAACGCCCCGACCTGCCTTTGTGGGACAGTGCGGCGCGCGGGCGGCTTTATCTGCAAGGCGGCGGGGCCGACAGTCTGCGCCCCGCGCTGACCGAACAGCCCGGCGGGATATTCCCCGCCACGGGTTTGCCGATCTTTGCCGTGGAAACCGCGCCCACCACCATCAGCGATTCAGTTTTGATGGCAGGCGCTTGGGTGCCTGTGATGTCTGAGGCGCTGGACCCGAGCGGCAGTGCCGCGCCGAAGGAAGTGGTGCTGCATGTGCTGGTGGATGGCAGCGACTATGCCCGCGACTTCACGCTTGAGACGTTGAAAGGCCTGTCGCGCGGACTAGCAGAGGATGGCCAGATCGCCAGCTTCTCGCGCCAAGTGATCTATGACAACGGCACGCAGCGCGACGAGGGCAACGTACCTGCCGCCGGTCTGCGCGCCGAATGGCCAGCGGCAGAGGCCGGCAGTGGCACCTTGACCGATGCTTTGGCGGATGCCTTGCAGTCTTTGGCCTCGGGCATCCAGCCGGGGGATGGTGCAGCGCATGTGGTGCTGGTGCTGGTCGGGCCGGGTCTGGGGACCGATCCCGACGCGCTGGCGCGGGTGACCGCGGCAGGGCAGGCGCTGGCTGGTCTGCGCGGCATCCTGCTGGTGCAGGGCACGCCGGAACCGAACCCCGCGAATGAGACTGTTCTTGCCCAAATGGCAGGCGGCACCGCGGGGCGGTTTCTGGATTTCGGCGGCGATGTGATAGGCGCGGTTGCGTCCATACTGTCCACCGCGCCCGAAAATGACGCCACAGCGCTGGCGTCACAGCGCGACAAGATTTGTGCTCTGGCCGCGGATCGGATGCTGCCTTGTGTCATCGCCGCCCCGGGTGTTTTGCCGTCCATTCCTGCCGCAGATTGGGTGGCTTTGCCGCTGTGGTTCGTGATGGATGGGGCCGCACTCGATCTGGTGCCCGCAGGCATGGCCCCTGATGAGGCACGCTTGGCACAAGATGCCATCCGCGCCTGTCATGCGGCGGGGCAGGTCTGGGATGCGGCCTCGGCCTCTTGTGCGGCGACGGCAACACCGATGCCCCCCGATACCGAAGGGTTGCGTGCCGACCTCATGGCCTTGCAAGCAGAACTCTCCACCCGCGCACAGGAGCGCGATGCCGCGCGGGATGACCTGACACGCGAAACCGCCGAATGGGACGATCAGCGCAGTGCCTTGCAGGCAGAGGCCGATGAGGCAATGGCCAACCTTGCGGCAGCGCAAGCGGAACTGGACCGCCGTTCTGAAACCATCGCCGCACAAGAAGCGCAGATGTCGGAACAAGCGGTCTTGGTTGCCGATCTGACCGATAGGGCAGAGACCTTGGTGCTGTCGGTGTCAGACTTGTCGGCAGAGCTTAACACCACGCAGGCCGAGGCATTGCGCTTGGGCCGCGATCTGGATGCCCGCGACGCGGCCTTGCTTGCGGCGGTCGATCAGGTGGCCGAGTTGACCACTGCACGCGATGAGACCCTCGCCTATTTGACCCAAACCCAAGATGATCTTGCCGCCGCAGAGGCAGAAGGCCAACGTTTGGCAAGTGACCTGGCCGCCCTGAAAACCGCACAGGCCGAGGCAGACGCCGCCCTGACGCAAGAGCGCGCTGAATGGCAGGCCAAGGCTGATGCCGACGCACAGGCTTTGGCCGAAATGACCGCCGCCCGCGAACAATCCGTGGCGCAAGTTGCAGAGTTGGCCGCGGCACAGACCGCGCTTCAGGGTCAGATTGACGCGTTGACCGCGCAGTTGGGCGATGTGACCGCCGCACGGGATCAGTCAGTGGCAGAGGTGGCCGCATTGGTGACGGCGCGGACGGCGCTTGAAGGGCAACTGGCCGAAATGACGGGGGCCAGAGATCAATCGGCGGCGCAGGTTGCAGACCTGACGGCAGCGCAAACCGCGCTTGACGGCCAACTGGCTGACCTGACGCTTCAACTGAACGAGATAACGGCGACCCGAGATGACGCGGTGGCGCAGGTCGATGACCTGACGGCAGCACGGACAGCACTTGAGGGGCAATTGGCTGACCTGACCGCGCAATTGTCCGCCCAGACCACAGCCCGCACCACGGCAGAGGTCGCACTGACTTCTGCTCAAGCCGCGGCCACTCGGGCGGCGGCAGAGGCGGACACGGCAACAAAGAAACTGATGGCGCAGCTTTTGGCCGCACAGGCAGACTATGCGGCATTGATGACGCAACGGGATGATCTGGCGGCGCGGCTGTCCGTGCAAACCGCCCGCGCCGATGATCTTGAGGCGGTGAAGTCCGACCTGTCACTGGCAGAAAGCGAAATTCGCGCAGACTATGCCGCTGTGACCCGTCAACTGACCGAAGCGCAGGCCAAGCTGACCGGACTGGACGCCGAGCGTACAGCGGCGGCGACGGAGGCGGAGGCGGAGGCGGCGACCACGCAAGCCGCCTTGGCCGATGCGCAGGCCAAGCTGGCGGACCTTGAGGCGACCCGCACAGCAGCGGCGGCAGAAGCCGCGATGATGCTGGCCGCCCTGACGGACGCAAAGGGCAAGCT
>JAIYDR010000019.1 GCA_027487395.1 Rhodobacter sp.
GAGCAGCATAAAGCAACCAAAAGACGCCTTAGGGCGCAGCTTGGGCCTTTGGCCCTGTCCATGATCCTTGCGTTGGCGGTGGTGCCGCCCGCGCAGGCCGACACCTCGGCCAATCTGAAAGCCGCCTTGGCCGCCTTGGCGCAGGGCGATTGGAGCACGGCCAGTGCCGCCCTGCCCGCCGGATCGGTGGCGGGGGACATCGTCGAATGGCATCGCCTGCGCGCGGGCGAAGGGCGCTTGGGCGAGTATGAGGCGTTCTTGGCCCGCCGCCCAGATTGGCCGGGTCTGCCGATGTTGAAGGAAAAGGGCGAAGAGGCGGTGGCACGCTCCACCGACTCCGCCCGTGTTTTGGCCTATTTCGGCACCGGCTTGCCCGAAACCGCGCAAGGGGCATTAGCCACCATTAAAGCCCTGCGCGCTACGGGGCGTGCTTCAGAGGCCGAGGCCGAGGCGTTTCGCGCTTGGGCTGACCTGTCCTTTGGCGCGGATCAAGAGGCAGAGTTGCTTGGGCTTTACGGTCCTGCGCTGAAAGATGCCCATACCGCGCGGCTGGATGCGCTGCTGTGGCAGGGCCGCTTTGCCGAAGCGGGGCGGATGCTCACCCGCGTTGATGCGGGACGGGCAGCTTTGGCGCAGGCGCGGATGGCGCTGCGCAATGACGCCGACGGGGTAAATGTGCTGATCGAGCGGGTGCCAGCAGCCTTGCAGGATGATCCAGGGCTGGCCTTTGAGCGCTTCGACTGGCGCTTGCGGCGCGACCGAACCGATGACGCGGCGGCGCTGATCTTGGAACGCTCAACCTCGGCCCAAGGGCTCGGGGACCCCGACGCCTGGGGCGACCGTCGCGCCGTTCTGGTGCGCGCGCTTTTGCGAGAGGGCAAGCCGAAGTTGGCCTATCGCGTGGCATCCAGCCACCAGATGCAGGGTGGGCAGACCTATGCCGATCTGGAGTTCCTGTCGGGCTTCATCGCGCTGCGGCGGATGGATGATCCGGCGACCGCGCTGAAGCATTTCCGCGCCTTGGGGCAGGCGGTGGCAACTCCGATCTCCATCGCCCGGGCGCAGTATTGGCAAGGTCGCGCCTTATTGGCGGCGGGCGACAAAGCGGCAGCTGTGCAAGCGCTGCAAGCGGCGGCGCAGAACCAGACCGCCTATTACGGATTGCTCGCGGCCGAGGCTTTGGGCCTCTCGCTGGATCCGTCCTTGCTGACCAGCAACCGCCCCGCCGATTGGAAGGGGTCAAACTTTGCGCAATCTTCGGTACTTGAGGCGGCGCTGTTGCTGGACAGGGCGGGGGATCGCACCCTGTCCAAGCGGTTTTTCCTGCACTTGGGCGAAAGCCTGACAGATACCGAGCTGGCACAACTGGCCGACCTTGCCCTGCGGATCGATGAACCGCACATCGCCGTGGTGATCGCCAAACAGGCGGCAGAGCGGGGGGTGATTCTTCCCGACGCCTATTTCCCGGTGCCAGACTTCGTGCCCGATGGTCTGGCCGTGAGCCGTGCCTTTGCACTGGCGATTTCAAGGCGGGAAAGCGAGTTTGACCCGGCGGCACGCTCATCAGCGGATGCGCGCGGGTTGATGCAAGTACTGCCATCGACCGCCGAACATGTGGCTCCCCGCGTGGGTTTGAACTATGATATCAAGCGCTTGAACGATCCGGCCTATAACGTGCAGATCGGCAGCGGCTATCTGGCGGAACTGGTGGCGAAATTTGGCCCTTCGGTCGCGCTTGTCGCCTCGGGGTACAACGCCGGGCCAGGACGTCCCTTGCGCTGGATCAAGACCTTGGGCGATCCGCGTGACCCATCGGTCGATGTCGTGGATTGGGTCGAGATGATCCCCTTTACCGAAACCCGCACCTATGTGATGCGCGTGTCGGAAAGTTTGGTGATCTATCGCGCCAAGCTGAAAGGCCAATCCCTCCCGGTGCGCATCACCGACGAACTGCGCGGCTGACGCCAAGACAACCAGCATAAACGTATTGGTCCCTGCGGGGAGGAACAAAGAAAAAGGCCCGTGCGGGGAGGATCGCACGGGCCATCGCAGTTTCGCCAACCGGGGGGAGGACCCTTTCGGCGTCGAAGGAAAAGTGCCGGATCGCTCCGGCCCCCCGCCGGAAAACTCAGTAGTTGTAGGCGCGCTCACCGTGTTCAGCGACGTCCAGACCTTCGCGTTCCACTTCCTCTTTGACGCGCAGACCGAAGGTGGCCTTGACGATGTAGAAGAGGATGGCCGAGCCGATGCCCGAGAATGCGAGGGTAAAGAGAACCGCTTTGATCTGTGCCGTGACCATGAAACCAAAGTCATAGGGTGCGATCTGCAGCGTACCGGGAACCGAAAGATAGTCCGGCACACCCGCACCACCCAAAGCCGGGTTGACAAGGATGCCAGTGGCGATGGCGCCGATGATGCCGCCAAGGCAGTGGATGCCAAACACGTCCAGCGTATCGTCCAGCTTCAGGGCATTCTTGGCATAGGCCACAAAGAAGAAACAGGCGACACCGGCAATCAGACCCAGCACAATCGATCCCATCGGGCCTGCAAATCCAGCGGCAGGGGTAATGGCGACCAGACCGGCAACCACACCCGACACGAGGCCCAGCAGCGACGGATGACCACGCAGCAGCCATTCGGCGAACATCCACGCCACACCTGCCGCCGCAGCCGCCACGAAGGTGTTGACGATGGCCAGCGCGGTGATCGCGTTCGATTCAAGGTTTGAACCCGCGTTGAAGCCAAACCAGCCAACCCACAGCAAGGCCGCGCCGATCATCGTCATGGTCAGCGAGTGCGGGGTCATGTTTTCTTTGCCATAGCCGACGCGGCGGCCAACGATCAGACAGCCCACCAGACCCGCAATGCCCGCGTTGATGTGCACAACCGTGCCACCCGCAAAGTCCAAGGCCCCCCAGTTCCAGATCAGTCCGTTTGCGGCAAGGTTCGCCGCGGCAGCCTCGGCAGCGGCGGTGTCACCGGCGGCTTCTGCAATAAGCTTGGCTGTTTGTTCTTGCGCGAGGTAGTCAGGACCACCCCACCACCAGACCATATGCGCCATCGGGAAGTAGATGAAGGTCACCCAAAGCACGACGAAGACGAGCAGGGCCGAGAATTTGATCCGCTCTGCAAAGGCCCCGACGATCAGTGCCGGCGTGATGCAGGCAAAGGTCATCTGGAAAGCGATGAAAGAGTATTCCGGCAGATAAATGCCGTTGGTGAAGGTCGCGACCAGCGTCGTGGTATCAACCCCCGACAAGAAAACCTTCGAGAAACCGCCGACATAGGTGTTCCAAGCGCCGCCATCTGTGAAGGCCAGCGAATACCCATAGGTCACCCAGATGATCGCGACGACCGATGTGATCGCAAAGACCTGCGTCAGAACCGACAGCATGTTCTTGGTGCGGACAAGACCACCGTAGAACAGCGCAAGGCCGGGGACGGTCATCAAGAGCACCAGAATGGTCGAAATCGACATCCACGCCACGTCGCCACCATGGACAACAGGCGTATAGGTATAGGGCGCGGTCGGTGCATCCTGTGCCATCGCAGGCAGTGCGGCCAAGAACGGCACAGCAAGCGCCGCCAGACCGGAAAGTTTTGTAAGCTGTTTCATCTTTTGCGTTTTCCCCTACCCTGCGGCCCTTACAGCGCGTCGTCGTTGGTTTCGCCGGTGCGCACACGCACGGCTTGCTGGACGTCCAGCACGAAAATCTTGCCGTCCCCGATCTTGTCGGTCTTTGCGGTGACGCGGATCGTTTCGACCACCTGATCGGCGAGACTGTCACTGACGACAATCTCAAGCCGAACCTTCGGCACGAAATTCACGGCGTATTCCGCCCCCCGATAGATTTCCGTATGTCCGGACTGCGAGCCGAAGCCCTTGATCTCGGTCACCATCATGCCCCGCACACCGATGGCGGTCAGCGCTTCGCGGACCTCCTCCAGCTTGAACGGCTTGATCGCTGCAATGATCAGTTTCACGTCGTTCCCCTTCCAATAGCCGGAACCCTTGGCTTGGGTCCGTCCTCTGCATAGGGGCGCGCCGTTCGGGCACTTCACAAGGTTAGGGAGAGTGCCGAACGGGGTTTTGCGGGAAAGATTGCACAAAATTTGCACTTATTTTGACAATTGATCAATTTTTAATCGCATCACACATCCGAATCACGTGCCGGACCACTCCACATTCGATGCAGCGCGGGGTAGATTGCTCCAATACACCGCGCACGTGACGGGCAGTTCAAACATGGCAATTTCGGGCAAAGGACGCGGGCCGCTGGTGGCGGACCGCCGTGTTTCGGCATCAAGGCCAACCAAGGCCACCGCGGGTGGCACCGGCAACAAGGGCGGCAACAGCAAGGGCAGTGGTAGCCCGCGCAAACCTGCGCCGCGGCGTCAAACCCGCAAGAGCCACCACAACCCCATCATCGGGTTTTTCCTTGGCATTCTGTCGTTGATCTGGCGCGTGATCTGGGGTGTCACATGGCGGGTCAGCGTGGTGGGCGGGCTGATCCTTGGCTGTGTGATCTTCTACTTTTACGCCAAACTTACCCCCGTCACCGATCTGGTAGATGCGCGCGCACGCGGGTCAGTCACCATGCTGGACCGCAACGACAAGGTCTTTGCCTGGCGCGGTGAAACCTTTGGCGGCATGATCACCGCTGACACCGTCTCGCCCTATCTGCACGATGCCGTGGTGGCGACCGAGGATCGTCGTTTTTACCGCCACTTCGGCATCTCACCGCGCGGGATCGCC
>JAIYDR010000184.1 GCA_027487395.1 Rhodobacter sp.
GAGTCACTGTCGACCGTGGCGGCTTCGGACAGAATCTCGAACACCATCTCATTGCGCGGCAGGTCAAGGCAGGTGGCTATCGCGCCATATTGGAAATCGAAATCAAGGATGCAGACGCGCGGTGCGTCAGTCTTGGCAACCGCGGCCAATTCCCAAGCAAGGTTCGCCGCAAAGGTTGATGCCCCCGTGCCACCCGCCATACCATGTACCGGGAAGATGACGCCGTCGCGGTCGCCCCGCGCCTTGAAACTGGGCGCGATGTGATCGGGATCGGGCTGGGCTGCCTGTGCGATCGGAGGAGCCGCCACCGCTGCGCGAGAGTCCCGCACCCGCTGGATGGCGTCGTGCAAAGCCCCTTCCGGCAAAGGATAAGGCACGAAATCATCCGCCCCCAGCCGAAGCAACTGGTGCAGGCCAACCGGGCTCACCTTGTCGGCGATCAGGATCACTCCGACCGAGCAGGCTTTGGCGGCGCGAATGATATCGGCCACCGGGTCCAGATTGGTCTCGTCAATAGCGTCAACTGCGACGCAGATGAATTCCAGCGCCGCCGCCTCTGGTTGCAACAGAAATTGGGCCGCTTCGGCAAAGCCAAGGTCACCCCAAGCCTCGCCCAGTTCAATTTCCATATCATCGATCAGCAGATCGAAGTTCTGCACATCGCGCGAGACGGTACAGGCTAAGATGGTCGCCGCTTCCGGCTGAAGATTTGCCACGCTACTCATCGTCCAGGTCCCTTTAAAACAGGCCCCGAGCGGTGGGAGGTGATTCGCCCGGGCCAGGAACGCCCAACGGTGCGATGCCCCGTCTTTGTTTCCCTTAGAGGCTACAACTGGCCTCCAATGGTGGCGACTTTGGGACCAAAATCTCGTTTTTCTGGGGTTTTTGGATCAGACGGAAACAGGCGCCGTCTTTTTGCAAAGCAGCCTGACCCATTCGTCGGGATGGGTCAGGCTGACTTTTTCCAATCTTCGGGGCCAAGCAGGCGCGTGGTTCAACCGCCGGGTGCAGCTGGCGCGGCGGCCTCTGTGCCTCCGGCACCGCTTCCGCCTCCAGAGTCGCCGATGCCGGTCAGGGTTTCCACCGCTTGGGCGGACTCGAGATAGCTGCGGTAGACGATTTCGCCGTATTTGCCGTCCATATCGCCTGCAACGCGTTCATAGAAACCGGAGACTTCGGTCACGGTACGGCGGTTGCGTTCTTCGGCGGCGGTGGTTTGCACCACGGGCCGGGTTTCGCCGTAAGACACCAGCGCCTCAAGCCGATTGCGGCTGATGCCAAGACTGCTGAAATAGGCCACGACCGCCTCGGCTCGACGTTTGCCCAGCGATTTGTTGTAGCGATCAGACCCAACCAGATCGGTATGGCCATAGACCCGGAAACGAAGCTCGGGGAATTGCCTTATCCAATTGGCCTGACGGTCCAGCACTTTGCGCGCCTCGGGCGTGAGTGTGGCCGAGTTGAATGGAAAGGTGATGGTCGACTCGACTTCACCGGCAAAGCGCGATTGCAACGCCGTGGTTGCGTCACGTGCGCCCGTCATTACCAAGGAATTGTTCATGGTGGCCGCGCCGAAATCACCGGCATCGACATCTGCGCTGATGATCCGCAACCCCGCCGCGCCGCAGCCGGATAGGACCAGAACAAGGCTAATCCCCAGCAGGGAAAGGGTCTTGGGTGCCATCATGGCGGGGCGTTCAATTGCCATGACGTCACTCCATCACATAGCCATAAGAACCGTTGTAATCCTGTCGGGCCACCTCGCCCGCTGGGCCGCGACCTTCGGTCTTGCCGAACAGGAAGAACTCGCCTTCGGACGGTAGACGGATGCGGTCGGTTGGTAGGGCCAGCGCCTCACCATGGGTGGGGCTGACCAGATGCGCGGTCACGATGATCACAAGCTCGCTTTGCGAACGCTGATACTCAGAGGAACGAAACAACGCACCCAATATCGGCACATCGCCCAGCCACGGGATCTGACCTTTCAGGTTGCGGAAATCGTCCTGCAAAAGCCCCGCAATCGCAAAACTTTCGCCGTCACGCATTTCAACGGTGGTCGAGGTTTCGCGCACCCGCAGACCGTTGATATTCACTCCGCCAGAACTGAGCGTGACCGTGCTGTCGATCGACGACACCGTGGCTTTCAGTTGCAGGTTGATCATCCCGGCATCCAGCACGGTTGGGATGAAGTTCAACTGCACGCCAAACGGTTTGTATTGGACGCCGATGCCCTGGTCTGTGGCGACGGGGATTGGATATTCGCCGCCAGCCAGAAACTTTGCCTCTTGGCCCGACAGCGCGGTCAGGTTCGGTTCGGCCAAGGTGCGCACAACACCTTTGGTTTCAAGGGCTTCGAGCAAAACTGAAAACTGCAACGATCCGGTTGCAATGCCAATCGTGAAGGCAGAGTTCGCATCGCTGCGGGTGTCAAGAAAGTCGGTTTCTGGGTCATCTGTCAAAAAGGTACCCGTCGACCCGCGGGAGCTCAGATCACCCGTATTGCCACCCATAGAAATCGATGAGGACAGGTTCTTTGCCACCGAGCGCTGCATTTCGGCAAAGCGCACCTTCAGCATCACCTGTTGCGTGCCGCCCACCGTCATCAGGTTCGACACGCGATCGGGCGCATAGCGGTTGGCCAGATCCATCGCGCGGTCCAGTTTCGCGGTCGAAGACACCATGCCCGACATCACGATGCCGTCATTGGCGGTCCGCACCTCGATCTTTTCGCCGGGCAGGATCTGTTGCAGACGTTCTTTGAACTCGGCGATGTCGGGCGTGACATGTACTTCGACATTGGCGATCAGTTTGCCTTCGGCTGACAGAAGGGTCATCGTCGTACGGCCGGGGGTTTTGCCCAGCACATAGATCGACCGATCTGACAGGGTCGAGATGTCAGCAATGCCCGGATTGGCGATGGAAAGCTCCGAGAACGGCACTTCGCTTTCCAGCACCACCGCGCGGTTCATTGGCACGTTGAGGGGTTCGGAACTGGACCCCTCCATCACGCGCAGCACCTCTGCTTTGGCAGGGCCCATAGGCGCAAATGCCAAGGCAAGCCCCAAGGTCGCCAAAGCGACAAGGTTCAAAATCCTCATGACCTGCCCTTTCGATCACACATAACCTGCACCACGCACCATGCCTCTTCCCGGGTCTGTCGCCCGTTCTTGCGCGAAAGATGCCTGAAACCGCCTTTTTTTGCAAGAATCAAAACCTTGGACGGTATTGTTGAGGCAAAGGGGTGGGCGGCGGCTATGTTTGGCACATGCAAAAGGCGCGGCCACCTGATTTTGTGGTCGCGCCCTTCTGGGTTGAACGGATCTCGCCTTAGAGTCAGTTCGTGCAGGGGATCGGGATTTCCACAACCTCTGACCCTTTGCGGGTCTTGATCGAACAGCTTTTTTCTTCGACCGCGGCGACCTCACCCATCAATGACCCGGTATCGGCCGAAATGTCAGAGGCATTCATCGCCGGCTGTTCGCCCTGACCGACCAGCGCCAGAGACAGCCGCCCTGTCGCCTGCGCTTGTGCCAGACGGGCCACGGATTCCGACATCGCCTGAATGGTCACCGTCTGGGCGACGACAGCCCCGCCGATGTCATCGCCTGCCGCTTGTTGGTCCACCGCCACGACATTGACGCGGGTTTCGATCAACCGGGTGACATCGCCGCCGGTGCCGGAACTGGTGGTCCAATAGATATCGACGAAATCGCCCGGATGCACGAAGCCAGACACACCTGTGGACGCATCGACGGAAACGGCAAAGGCACGCATGCCAGGGGCCAGAAGGCCAGTCAGTCCGGCGGGTTGGCCCGGTTCCGTCACTTTGGCCGCAAGGATCGGCTCATGCAGATCAACCGCGCGCAGCACATAGCGCGGCTTGTCGGCCGTGGCGGGGAACAACTCTTCCTCGGTCATGAAGGGCTTTTCAGGCAAAGCACTGGCCTGCCAATAGATCAATTTGACGTCTTCCTTGGCCAGTTGCTGGCCATAGACCAGCGGTTTGGCCGCGACATAGACCTGAACCATATCGCCCACCATCTCGCGGAAGGCGCGTTCCTCGGTCAGCGCGTTTTCCGTCTGGTTGATATAGCCTTGCGCCATGTAGACGGCAAAACCCGCAAGGGCCATGCCTGCGATCAGCACCAATCCGAAGATCATACGCATCTTTGCACCATCTATCTATGCTTTGGCCTTCAGGCCGTTAATGGGAAGAGCCGGGCCATCGGCCCGGCGTAAATCTGTGTCACGGTGTGGCACTCATCGAATTCTGGAACGCAGCGCCGCCTGTCGTGAAGGCGTCGTTCATAAGCGCTACCAATGCGAGGCACATCGCAATGATCAGCGCCGTCAGAACGACCCAATCCACCGTAACTGCGCCATCTTCCGCTCGAAGCCTGCCGCCTAACCTTGCGCGTAACTTGCTAAACATCAACGTTCTTTCCCTCCGTTCGCTAGGTCAGGGTGGGGATTGGACAAACTTCGCAACGCGTTAACTCCCCCTGCTGCCAGGTTTTCCCCGCCACATACCTAAGCCGCCTGCCACTGGCCTGAAGATCAGGCGAACGGCGACTAGGAGTTTGGGTCGGCACTGCCGGAACCCAGACTGCTAACCGCCGTCAGGCGCGCAGGTTCAGCGCTACACCGTCTGCCGTTGTGCCAAACGCGTCAGAGATCAGGGCGTGGTGGTGGTGGTGCCGAGGCTGGTCTTGATTGCGGTCGCTTTCGTCGACACACCGTCAGAAACCAACGGGTAGGCCACAGCGCCGAGGCCGACGATGGCGGCGGTCAGCACGACCCAGTCAACGGTCACAGCGCCGGATTCGTCGTTCTTGATGCGCTTAAAGAGGTTCTTCAGCATGGTCTTGGTCCTTTGTACGTGTTTGCTCTGTTGCGTTTTCTACCGGCAGCGTCGTTTGGTCTGGCCTCTGTTCCGTCCCGTGTGCCGTTCGGTATGACGCTATATGGCCCCCGAATCGTGGCGGCAGTTGGGAGCGGTTTGGGCATTTCTGGAAAACTGCAGATGGGCCGATGATTCTGGGTTAAATTATTGAAAATAAATGAAATAAAATTTAGTATGTAATGCTTTTGGCTATATGGACTGTCCGTTACGCTACAATTTGGGCGGTGTTGCCACAATTCTGACCCCTCCCCGATGGCAAAGCCTGCCGGATTCGCGGATAGTGGATGCAAGGCGGCAGTAAACTGTCAGATGGCGAAGGGGGCGACGAATCTTGATCGGTGGCTGGAACCGACTCACAGGGTCCAAGCAGCACCGCGACATGCGGGTCAGATGGCGCGTTTTGGCCCTGCTGCCCATCCTGCTGCCTGCCTGGCTTTTGGCCCAACCCGTCTCTGCGCAAAGCACCGATTTCACCTTTCGCCGCGTCAAGGTGGGTGAGATGCTGCCCGGCAAGCGCATCACCGTGCAGATTGACCCGGTAGAGCAGGCCCGACTTCTGGCGCTGCTTCCCAAGGTCGAAGAGCGCCTGCCCGAACCGCCCCCCGGTCCAGGCCCAGACCCCGCCGCGCCCCCCTTCAACGGCGGTCGCTATGCGTGGTTCTGGGAGGTGGTCCCTGCCGCGCGCGGGTCCGTCGCAGGACGGTTTGAAAAGGCGCTGGCGACCCTGTCGCAGGGGCCAGAGGGGGCTGTAGTGGGCGCTCCCCGCCTGCAACACATGCAGGACTTGGCCGATCGCTTTGGCGTGAACCTTCTGACTGCGACGCTGGGTACTGATGTCTCGCCCGCTTTGGCGCTGGCCGTGATGGCCACGGAAAGCGCGGGTGATGTCGACGCGGTCAGCACTGCAGGCGCGCAGGGATTGATGCAGTTGATCCCGGCGACGGCGGACCGCTTTGGCGTGTCAGACGCGCTGGACCCTATCGCCAATATCAAGGGCGGGGTGGCCTATCTGGATTGGCTGATGAAGACCTTTGACCGTGATCCGGTGATGGTGATCGCCGCCTACAACGCGGGCGAAGGGGCTGTGACCAAGCATGACGGCGTGCCACCCTTTGCCGAAACCCGCGACTATGTGCCCAAGGTCTTTGCCGC
>JAIYDR010000074.1 GCA_027487395.1 Rhodobacter sp.
CGGCGGCGGCGCTGGCAGCCCGCGCGCCTTACGACGTTTTGGTAAACTCCGCCGGACTTGCCCGGCATGCCCCGGCATTGGCGACGACGCCTGCCGATTACGATGCCGCCATGGGCTTGAACCTGCGCGCCGCTTATTTCCTGACGCGCGAGGTGGCGCGGGGGTTGATCGCGGCGGGCAAGACCGGAAGCCTGATCAATATCAGCAGTCAGATGGGCCATGTCGGTGGTCCGGATCGGGCGGTCTATTGTGCCACCAAACATGCGCTGGAAGGCATGACCAAGGCGATGGCACTGGAATGGGCGTCCCACGGCATCCGTGTCAACACGCTGTGCCCGACCTTTATTCGCACCCCGCTGGCCGAGCAGACGCTTGCGATTCCCGAACGCCGGGCTTGGATCCTGTCGAAGATCAAACTCGGCCGCGTGGGCGAGATCGAAGACCTGATGGGCCCGGTGGTGTTTCTGGCCTCGGATGCCTCGGCGATGGTGACGGGCACCCATTTGATCGTGGACGGAGGCTGGACTGCCGAATGAACGAACAACCCACCAAAGTCACCGCGATGGACGTGGCCAAACTGGCTGGTGTCAGCCAATCCGCCGTCAGCCGGGTCTTTACACACGGGGCCTCTGCCTCAAAGGCGACGGTTGAAAAGGTGCGGGCGGCGGCACAGCAACTGGGATATCGGCCCGACCCCTTGGCGCGCGCGATGATCACTGGACGGACCCGGATGATCGGCCTCGTGGTGGCCTATCTGGACAACCAGTTCTATCCGGTCGCGCTTGAGCTTTTGAGCCAAGCCTTGCAGACGCGGGGCTATCACGTTCTGGTCTTTATGGCGGAAAACGCGACTGAGCGTGTGCCCGAGGTGATGCAGGATTTGCTGGATTATCAGGTGGATGGGATCATCACCGCCTCTGTCGCCATGACAAACGACCTGACCGCGCGATGTTCTGCCGCCGGAATCCCGGTTGTGATGTTCAACCGGGGGCAAGATGATGACCGGTTGTCCGAAGTCACCTCGGACAATATCGCGGGCGGGCGGCGGGCGGCGCGGCATCTGATCGAGACCGGGCATCGTCGCATTGCCCATGTGATGGGTTGGCAAGGGTCCTCGACAGGCCGTGACCGGGCCGAGGGGTTCCGGCAGGGGCTGCGCGATGCGGAGATGGAACCCTTTGCGATGATCGACGGGATGTATTCCCGCGACGTCGCATCTGACGTGGTGCGCACCTTGTTTGCGGGCAGCGAAAAGCCTGACGCTGTCTTTGTTTCAAGCGATCACATGGCCTTTGCCGTCATGGACACGCTGCGCTTTGAGTTGGGGTTGTCTGTCCCCGGGGATGTCTCTGTCGTGGGCTATGACGATGTGCCGATGGCGGCTTGGCCTTCGTACAACCTGACCACGATCCGCCAGCCTGTCCGCCGGATGGTCGAGGCGACCGTCGAGATTCTTCTGAACCAGATCGAGGGCGACAGCGCGCCCAACCGCATTCGTATCGACGGGCCGCTGATCAAGCGCGGTTCGGTCAAGGAAAGGACAGCACCGTGAAAGGATTTGATCCGAAATACCGCGACTTCCCCGATTTCATCATCGGGATCACCAAAGAGATCTGGGAAGACCGCCATATCTCGGTCCTGCATCACCACTATTCCGACGACATCGTGGTGCGCGCGCCTGCTTCGGTGGTTGTCGGCAACAAGGGGGTGATCGGGGCGACCATGGCCACCTTGGCCGAGTTTCCCGACCGCACGCTTTTGGCCGAGGATGTGATCTGGTCCGGCACGCCGGAAGAGGGGATGCTGTCTTCGCACCGCATCCTGACCACGGCCACGCATTTGGGCGATGGAGCCTATGGGAAAGCCACCGGCAAGAAGTTGCGTTACCGCGTCATCGCCGACTGTCATGCCATCAACGATCAGATCAACGACGAATGGCTGATCCGTGATCAGGGCGCCATCGTGCGCCAGATGGGGTGGGACCCCAAGGACTTTGCCCGCGACCAGATCGCGCGTGAGGGTGGGCCGGAAAAATGTCCGCGCCCCATGACCCCCGCCACGGATATTCCCGGCCCGTACAAGGGGCGCGGCAATGACAATGAATGGGGGGCCAAGCATGTCGATCTGCTGACCCGGATCATGAGGGCCGATATGGCCGCCATTCCTGCGGTCTATGACCGGGCCTGCAACCTTTATCTGCCCGGCGGTCAGATGGGCTACAGCCATGGCGATGCCGACCGGTTCTGGATGAGCCTGCGCTCTGCCTTTCCGGATGCAACGCTCTCCATCGACCATGTGATCGGCCGCGAAGACCCGATGATGCCACCACGCTCGGCCGTGCGCTGGAGCTTGCATGGCACGCATTCCGGCTGGGGGGCCTGGGGCGCGCCGACCGGGGCAGAGGTCTATATCCTTGGCATCTGCCACGCGGAATGGGGGCCGTTCGGGGGCCAAGGGGGGAGCCTGCGCCGCGACTATGTCCACATTGACGAAACCGCGATCTGGAAACAGATCCTCCTGCACACTGGTGAGCTATGACACCCGCAGAAATGGACGCCCGCATCGTTCGCTATGGCGAACTCAAACCTTGCAAGACCGCTTTCATTGACGCCCATACGCCAGGGTCCGACCGCAAGGAAAACTTCACCATCATCGGTGGTGGTGTGTCGGAAAGCCCCGACCAGCATGTGCATATTCGCGAAACCCCCGGCTTCAACATCGGGGCCGCAGGCCAGCCGCCCGGGTGCCGCAACAGCCTTCACAGCCATCGCACCGCTGAGGTGTTCTTTGTGCTGAAAGGCCGCTGGCGGTTCTTTTGGGGGCGCTGGGGCACGGCGGGGGAAGTCATTGCGGAAGAGGGCGACATCTTCAACATCCCGACCGGCATCTTCCGGGCTTTTGAAAACGTCGGCACGGATTATGGGATGATCATGGCCATCCTTGGTGGCGACGATGCCGGGGGCGGGGTGATCTGGGCGCCACAGGTCATCACCGATGCCAAGGACTACGGGCTGATCCTTGGCAAGAACGGCAAGCTCTACGACAGCAAAAAGGGCCAGACTCTGCCCGATGGCGTGCCGCCGATGCCGCTTTTGACCGAGGAAGAG
>JAIYDR010000185.1 GCA_027487395.1 Rhodobacter sp.
CCTTCGCGCGGCGCGGCCAGCGGTGGCGGCGCATCGCGGTCGCGCAGGACCGCGCGACGGACCACATGCCAGAAATACTGGTTGCTGCGCTGGCCCAGATTGGGGCTCTCCATCCAGTCGGCAAAGACGAAATAGCCGTCAAAGCGCAACAAGGGATTGCCGTTAAACAGCAGTGTCGAAATCCCGCCGATCAGCATCAGGTTATAGGCCAAGGTCCGCAAAGGCCCCGGATCAGCGGCCAGATAGACAAAGAACGCCACGGCCGCCACGGCCAGCTCCACCGCGATCCCCGCCGCGCTGACCACCATGCGCTGCCATTTGGACGGAAAGAACGTGGCCTGCGAGGCATCGACATAGGGCACCGGAAAGAACACCAGCATCATCACGCCGCATTCGCGCACCTCACCGCCCCAGCGCTTGACTGCAAAGCCGTGGCCCATTTCGTGCAGCGCCTTCACCATGATATAGGCCACGGCGAGGTAGGCGATATTCGATGCCGTGGCCACCTGTTCAAAGCGCGGCAACGCCAGCGTCTGCCAGTTGACAAAGGCCGCGGCCAGCGCCGACACCATCAAGACCAGCCACAACACCCCGGCCAGCGGCGAAAACACCGCCCGCGCCACGGGTTCGGACCAGCGCAAGAAAGGTTCTGGGTCAAACAGCGGCACCCGCAGCGACAGCGGGTTCTTGATATAGCCCCAGAGGGTCTTGCGGTGTTCTTCGCGGGCGCGACGGTCCACCTCGATCAGGTTGGGCAAGCGGTCGCCAAGCACCAGATCACTGGAATGCAATTGCGCCAGAAGTTGCAGGATTTCGCTCTGCGACGGGGGACGGTCGGGGAACAACTCGCACAGCCGCAGCCACAGGTCCTGCACGCTGCGCTGCCCATCCAACCGCGCGAAAAAGGCATGTGCGGATTCGGTCAACCTGTGCATCTTGCCGCTTTGCGGGTCTTGCAGCACATGCCACACCTCACCGCGATAGACGTGGCGCGCCAGCTGCACATGGCTTTGCCGCCTGAGCCGCAGGTCAGCCACGCGATACCAGTCAGAGGACAGGAACGCCGTCGCCATCTTAGAGCGCCATATTGCGCCACAGCCACAGCCGCGCGCGATCCACCAAGGGGCCGAACCACAACTGCGCCAAGGACTGGCGATCCACCGCAACCCGCACCGCACCGGTCATGCCCGGCACCAAACCATCGGTCGGGCCGGTAAAGCGCGCCTCAACCTGATAGCGGGTGGCGTTGTTCTCATAGCGCGCCACCGGCATCGTATCGCGCAGCGTCACGGCATAAGAGCGTTCGGGCAAGGGCGTAACCTTGAGCGCCGCTATCTGCCCATTGCGGATCAGGTCAATCTGATCTTCGGACACATAAAGATCCACCCGGTATTCCGCCAAGGGCGCGATGATCAACAACGGCTCGCCCTGTTCCACCGATTTGCCGATGCTGCGCGTCAGGTCCCCTGCCGTCACCAACCCGTCAAATGGCGCCTCGATTCGGCTGCGGTCGATCTGCTGCTGCGCCAGCGCGATTTGCGCATCGATCTGGCGCAGGCGCGAGGTGGTCAGCGCCGCCTCGGCCCGGTTGCGTTCGGACATGACCTTGTCCAACTCCAACTCGGTCTGCGCGCGCAGGGCAATCAGGCGGGTCAGTTCCAGCGCAAGTTCCCGATCATCCAGCCGGATCAGGACATCGCCCTTGCGGATGCGATCGCCTTCGCGCTGCGGGGCTTCGGCGATGAAGCCGGCAAAGGGCGCGGCAAGGGTGCGGACCTCGGTCCCCTGTACCACGGCGTCGGCCACTACATCGCGGTCGGCCTGAATGACAAACAGCGCCACGACGGACAGCACGCCTGCCAGGATCGAGGCTTTCAGCACCAGATGGCTGCGCCCCAAGGCGCGCTGCAAAAGATCGCGCAAGGCCACGATGGCGCGCACGATCAGCCAGCGGTTGTTGTCACGCTTTTCGATGATGATCGGCGTCAGCAGCGCACAAAGCGCCACGATACGCCGCACCTCATCGACCGTGAAACCCACATCGCCGCCGCGTTCGAACACGATCACGCCGCGATGCCGCCGCCCGTCAAACAAGGGCACGGTCAGGACCGACCGCCCGGTATCGCCGGTGGCCAATTCGGCCTGCCGGTCCAGAATCATATCCGGAGCGCCGCCTTCGGGCACCATGCCCTCGGGGAGGGGCCACAGAAGAACCCGTTCCTGATCAAAGGCTTCTTCCATCGCTGCCCGCAATTTGCGTGCCAGCCCCAAAGACCGCGAGAAACTGCCAGTATTGGAAATCGCCTGCACCCGCACCCGTGACCCGCGCGAAAGACCCAAGGCCACGCGGTCACAGCGATAGCGCCCGGCGAAATCGGTCATCAGCGCGCGCGCCGCCTCGGAAAAGCGGCCATGGGTGATAAAGGCGACAATGGCCTGCAAGGCGGATTGCGCCGCAGAATCTTCGGCCTTGGCCGCCTCGGCCCCCGCGTGCAACAGGGTGGCATGTATCCAACCCATGGCCAGCGCGACCGTGGTCAGCACACTGTCCAGTGCAGTGCTGTCGGGAATATCAGCCTCGACCATCAGCAAGGCCGCGCCATGGCCGGGGATCGTCATCGGCACGGCAAAAGAGGTGGTCCCCGCCGCCACCCCGCTGCCCGGCATATGGCCGGCCAGCGCCAGACGGCCATGGCGCTGCGCCTCTGCCGCCGCGCGCAGGGTCACGTCCAGCGGGACGCGACCTTGGGGATGGACCAACGGCCCCTGCCCCACGCCATCAAGCGACAATCGCAAAGGCACGGCACGACCAAGGCTGAGCGCATGGAAAAGCCCATCCAGCCAATCGGCCAGTCGATCTGCCGCACCCAACGGCTGCGTCATGTCCCAGAAGGACTGTCCCGGCTGCCGATCTTGGGGCGCCGCTTCCATGTGCTTACTCCGACTGCATTTCTTCCCTTGCTTGTCCGATGGCGTCGGAGGGCTGCAACGGGACAATGGGCTATAGGCCCAGACTTTCGGTCAGTCTGGGCCTTAGCTGTCTCTCGTCACCCGGCCAAAAGTCTACCCCGGCCGGGCTGTTTTCTCAGAGTGAGCGCCCGTAGATCGCGCCGCGCAGGAAGGCGATGATGCCGATCGTTTCGGTCGGGATGCTTAGAACTGCGCCTTTGGAGGCTTCTTTTTCCAAAAGCAGCCTCACACCCGACCCCGCCACGGCCTGAGTCTTGACCGACACCGGATCCGTATTGTTGTTGCGCGTCTGAGTGCCAGCCACCGCGACCATCGAGGCAAAGCCCGCCGGAGGCGTCCACGTCACTGCTGTGCTGCCCGCCGTCACCGTCGCCGCGACGCCGGAAGATGCCGTACCGCCCGCCGACATGGCGATAAAGCCCACGGTTTCTGCCACACGGGTCTGGGTCTGGCCCCTCTCAACTTGCAGGTTGACTGAGAACCCGGTCCTCGTGACCGAGAAGGGCGAAGCATTGGCCGTCTTGGTGCCGTTGTTCGACATAACCGAAGTCAGCACCACCGGCGGCGTCGTGAAGCCAGCGGTAAAGGTCACCGGCTTGGCCGTCAGGTCTGCCGAGACGGTCCCCACCTCGACCCTGCGGCCATCGGCGAGTTCGTACTTCCCTGCGGCAATGGCGATCCACTGGATCGTCTCGGGCTTGGCGCGGGACTGGTTCTGATACTCCCACTCTTCGATGATGAAGGAGAAGCCATCAGCATCGCGCGACACGACCCGCAGGACATAGGGATCACCTGACTGGTGCGACCCGGTCAGCATGATCACGGCGTTTTCCACCGGGCTGGTATAGTTCACCCGGATCGGTGCTGCCGCCTGTGCCGCTGTCACTGTGACGCTGCCCGATTGGCCCACCATCTTGAAGGCGGGCGCATTCGCCGCCGCCGCAAGCTGTGCCGAGGTCACCAAGGCCGCAGTGCCCAGACGCTGACCGCGCAGCATGCCTGCCTCGAACACCGCCATAGCGACGGTATCGTTGGCAGAGCGGTTGGTATCCGCGCTGATCGAGCTTTCCTCGGCAATCAAGAGGTTGGCCGAGGTGTTGGACTGCGCCGACAGTATCACCGATTGCGGGTCAAGATCGTTCGCGGTTTGGGTATCGGCCACCACCACCGCATCTGTGAAGGTGCGCCCGAACGATGTCATGGCGGCGGAAGTGCCGACCTCAACCGTTCGCGCAGCGGTGCCGCCAATGCCAAAGGCGATGTAGCCCACCAGTTCTTGCGGACGCGGAGTACCGCCACGCGACTCTTCCGATTGTAGCCGCACTTGGAAGCCGGTCGCGGTCACAGCCCGCGCGCTGGAATCCACTGCCGAAGGATCATGCGAGGACATGACAGAGGTCAACACAGCTGGACCCGCAGCAAACGCTGCAGTGAATGTCCCACTGCCGGTTTGGTTGCTGGCCAGGACGGTGCCTGCCTCGACCAAACGACCATCGGTCATCCGGTGGACACCAGCCGCAACCGCGACCCAGTTTACGGTAACGGAGGTGCTCCGTGCGTTGTCTTGATACTCCCACTCATCCAGCATGAAGGTGAAGCCCGTTGCGTCGCGGGTCAGAACCCGCAGCGTAAACGGATCGGAGGCGGTAGAACTGGTACCGGTCAAGACCACCACGGCATTGGTGATGCTGGCCCCGAAGTTCACCCGCACCGACTTGCCGACTTGCGTGGTGGCCACGGTCACCTTGCCCGAAGCGCCCAGCACTGCAGTCTGGGTTGCGACCAACGCCGTTCCCGCCGTCGTGGCCTCGGCCAGTTCCGCCGTGGTGACGGTAACGGAATCGCCCGACCGTGTGCCACGCAGCAATCCTGCATCAAAGCCGACCAAACCGATGGTATCCAACGGGCTACGCCGGCGATCCGCCTCAAGGGACTGTTCCTCCGAGATGAACATGTTCACCGCCTTTGGCCCGATGTTCCAGATCATCGTCGACTGCGGATCGGTGTCCTTGAGGGTCTGGGTATCGGCAATCACGACCGGTGAGCCCAGCGAGTCGTCGAACGCCACCGCCGTGCCGAAGTGGCTGGCCGTGGTCAAGAATTCGACATTCGGCCCCACACCAAAGGCAATGTAACCCACCAGTTCCTTGGCACGGGTGAAGCCTTGGCGCGCCTGCTCTGCCTGCAAGCGGGCATCAAAGCCGGTGCGCGTGACGCGGGTCGGGCTGCTGTCCACGGCTGTCGGGTCGATAGCCGACATGACAGAAGTGATGACGACAGGTGCCTCGACGAAGCTGGTCTTGAAGGTGACAGCCCCGCTTGTTTCATCTGCAAGCATCGTGCCCGCCTCGACCACACGGCCATCCGACAAGGTATGGACCCCTGCCTGGATCGCGACCCAATGGACTGTGACTGCCGCGGTACGCACGTTGTCTTGGTATTCCCATTCATCGACCATGAAGGTGAAGCCGGTCGAATCGCGGGTCAGCACGCGCAGGGTGTAGGGATCGCCCGACACTTCCATCATGCCCGTCAACGCCACGACAACGTTGTCGATGCGGCTGCCGAACTCCACCCGCACGGATTTGCCGACCATCGTGGTGGCGACGGAAACCGTCCCCGCCGCACCGACAACCGGAGCATCCTGCGCGGTGGTGGCCGCCAGTTGGTCAAGCACGGCTTTGGGCACAAAGGCCGCATCAGACCTGCGCACGCCACGCACGGCACCCGCCTCAAGCCCGACGATGCCCAAGTCTTCCTTGCCATGCGCGGTATCCAGGCCGGCCGACTGATCTTCGTCGAAGAACAGCGTCACGTTGGTGCCCGACACGCCGCCGATCTGGACGACGCCCGGATCAGTTTGCTTGGCGGTTTGTTCTTCCGCCAGCACCACCGCATTGGTGAAGGTCCCGGTCAAGGTAAAGCTGCGGCGGGTGCTGTCCACACCATCGGCAACGCGCTGCACGCCGGTCCCGGTCTGGAAGGCGATGTAGCCCACCAATTCCTTGCCTGCCTTGCCAGCGCGGGCCTTTTCGGATTCCAGCCGGATTTCCGCGCCCGCCGACGTCACGGCGGTCGGATTGCTGTCCACCGCTTCAGGCTTGAAGCGCGACATGACAGAGGTCAACACAACCGGCGTGTTGGTGAACTTCGCCGCAAAGGCAACTGTACCGCTTTTCGGATCGGCAATCACCGTGCCCGCTTCGACCAATCGGCCATCGGCAAGCTGATGTACACCGGCCTCAATGGCCACCCAGTTGATCGTCTCGGACGCAGTGCGCTTGTTGTCTTGATACTCCCACTCCGACAGTTCGACCCAGAAGCCGTTTTCGTCCCGGTCGGTCACACGCAACGTGTAGGGCTCGCCGCCCGCCTGTGTGCCGGTCAAGACGACGACGGCATTGGTGATCTTGACGCCGAAATCGACGCGCACCGGTTGGCCGACATTGGCAGGCGTGATGGTCAGAACGCCGGACCGCCCGATGTCGCGCAGGCTGCTGTCGACGGGTACGCCCGTGCCACCGCCCGTACCGCCGCCACCTGTACCGCCACCGCCCGTACCGCCACCACCCGGTGTGGCCATACCGCCGTAGAAGAACACGCCACCCCTGTCATCGACATAGAAGTAGCCCGTGCCCGACGCCGTCGCGACATCGGTCACCCCAGCGGCATTCGCGCTGACCGGGCGACGGCTTGGGTTCTGCGCGGTGAAGCTCTTTGAAGCACTGTCATAAAGGTACATTTGCCCCAGCGCCGTCGCCGAAGCCGCCTTTGCCGCAGAGGGGGTAACGGCCGCTGCGACCGTGGCAAAGCCCACTGCGCTGATTTGCGGGCCGTTGCGTTCGATCACATTGACCAGCGGCGCGAGATCAAGCTCACGCTTGGCAATGACCGTCGATTGACCAGCCCCATTCAGCCCCGGACGGCTTGTGGATTGATCGCCATAGGTGCGGTCGGCCACCTGGTTGGTGACGACATAATCGCCCCTGGACGCGCTGAACAGCCGCGAAATCGAAGCCGGATCAGGCTCTGTTTCAGCCAATTCGATGGCACGTTTGATGATGGCGCGGGTGACGCCATCGACCGAACCCGCTGTGGCGAACTGGTTGCCGTTCACGATCTTCCAGATGTCGGCGTTACCCGACACCAGCGCCGATCCAGCGACGGGTGCCGCGGTCAAGCTGGCATTGCCGGATAGGATGATATCCGCTCCGGCCTGCCGCGCCGCAGCACTGGCCGAAGTGGAATTGCCGATCAACCCACCAAAGGTGCGCGAGCTGCCGCCGATCAGGTCAGACGCTCCTGCGCCGCCAACAAGCACGTCGTTGCCTGCGCCGCCTTCAATGTAATCGTCGCCCGCCGTGGCAGGAACCTCGCCGATGCCCGGACGCACGATGACGATGTCACCTGCCCCCGCATCTGCCGAGGCCACGCTGGCAAACAGCCATTCCGTGCCCGCCGCTACGGTGCGCTGCATCAGCGACACCGCACCTGTGGTGCTGGCGGTGCGGATGGCGTTCCATGTCGTGGTCCGTGTTGCCACCAGATAGGCATAGGCATCTGCCCCGGTCAGCACCGATGGGTTGGCCCCAACCCGCGTGTCAAACGTGCCGGTGGAGGTCAAAGTCAAGGACAGATCGCCCAAGACCAGGTCAGCGCCCTGCCCACCGAACAGCATGTCGTTGCCCGCACCGCCCGCGACGATGTTCGCACCAAAGCGCGTGGTCGTATGGGTCGGGTCGGTGTAGGCGCGAATGTTGCGCGCCAACCGGCCTAGGGGATCCGCCGAGGCAGCACTGCCGTTCGACAGACGCGCGTCGATGTTGTTCAGCGCGGTCTGGATCAGACCATGCGCCGCCAACACCACGTCATCGCCTGCGCCTGAATCGATCAGGTTCGCCCCATCGGCCAAGGCCAGCGCGCCAACATCCTGCCGCGCAACATCGACAAAGTGACCGCCGATGATGTCATCATCGCCTGCGCCGCCCATGATCGTGTCAGCGCCCTGACCGCCCACAAGCAAGTCGCGCCCGATGCCGCCCGTGATCCGGTCCGCCCCGCCCGAGGCATCCTCGGTCGCTGTGGCAAGGATCACGAAGGTGCTGCCCTGACGCGGGATCAAGATGCCCGCCGCAGTGGCGGCCGCCAGACCCGACAGGATGGCATGGTCGCCGATGGCGATGTTCTCGCCGTCGCCGGTGGTGAGGGTATCCGCGCCACCGCCGCCGATCAGCACATCACGCCCGGTGCCGCCCGTGAGCGAGTCATTGCCGGACCCGGCGATAAAGAGCGACGTAATCCCGTCCACAACGCCTGAGGCAAAGGTCACATCGCCGTTGTCGCCGATCAGGAAATCATCCCCACCAACGGCCGAGATGGTATCCGCACCAATACCGCCGATCACAACGCCGCCGCCGGATTGCAGACGGATGGTGTCCGCCGCGCCGGTTGCTGCCGTGTCGCTGACGGCACGCAAAAGCACACCCGCCGTAGACAAAGTGACTGTGCCGGTATCGCCAAGGACCACACGCGCGCCCGGAGCGGTGATCGTGTCAATTCCACCGCCGCCGATGATGACAGCGCCGGTGTTATTGGCCGCGATGATATCTGCGCCACCCGCCCCGGTTGAAGTCAAGGTGGTCGGACGGATCGCCTGTACATCAAAGGCATCGGTTACAAGGTTGTCGCCAACGATCACTTCTGTGGCGGCCCCGCCCGTCAGGCGGTCTGCACCCACGGCTGTGGCCACATCGATCGAGGCAAACCCACGGCTGCGGTCAATCAACAGGGTCGAGTCGCCGATCAAAGTGGCGCTGCCAGCACCTGCCGTGATCACATCCGCCCCTGTGCCACCAATCGCAAGCACGGTGCCCGCACCGCCTGTGATGGTGTCGGCATCGCTGCCGCCGTCGATCAGAATGACACCAGACTTTTGTGCCGAGACGTTGATCGTATCCGTGCCAGTCATAGCCGCCGAACCATAGGCCGCGGTGCCGCGTTC
>JAIYDR010000379.1 GCA_027487395.1 Rhodobacter sp.
CCGGTCCCGCCCAGCAGCGTGTCATTCCCGACGTCGCCAGAGAGGGAATCCGCCGTCCCGACAAAGGATGGCGGATTGCTGTTGACAAAAAACTCATAGGTTGTGCCTTGCTGCACAGGGGCGGAGGCTGATGACACAAGCCGCATCGTGGTAAAGGTGAAATTGAACGTCAGCGTGGCGACGCCATTCCCAATGTTTCCGGGTGCGCCGAGGAAACGTCCCAGCGAGTCAATGATGTATTCCCCGCTGCCGCCGTTATTGAACGCGACAAGTCCGCTGGTGATCGCGTCGTTCAGGTTGATCGTCACCCCATCAATGACGAAGGCAATCGGTTCGTTGTCACCGGTGGCGGTCAGGCGCAGCATCGCCCCTGCCACCTGTGTCGACATGGTGTGGGTGTGCGTTTCCGCGATGCCGCCGTTGCTGATCCAGAACCCGGCAGTCACCGTGCTCCAACTGACGAACTGCACCGAACTGTCCGAGGTCACCGTCGAGGTGATGTTGCTCTGCCCATTGGTGCCAATGATCGTTTGAGTGACGGAGGTCACCTCGACCCAATTGGCGGACGCGTTGTTGGTCTGGTTCACCCCGATGGCATGATCGCCATAGATCAGGTCATGGCCCACCCCACCGTCGATGGAGTCATTGCCGCCGCCGCCCTGCAGGGTGTCATTGCCCGCCAGCCCGGTGATGCTGTCAGGGTCAGTCCCCCCCGTCAGACTGTCATTTCCGGCTGTCCCGGGGATCACTGCCATGCGGTTGATCCATGGGCAAAGGCGGGTGTAAAGGGCTGGAGTTGTGCACTTGATGGATCATCGGCCCAGCACAAAACATTCTCAATCTGAACACGATTTGTCGCCACAATCTGTCCCCGTCCTCACCTGTCGATTGACCGCCTCGCCACCGCGTTTCTGCGGCACTACCGTTGATTTTCGGGGCGATCCGATGTTTTAACGTACGCGGTTCAATCGTGGCGGGAATGTGGCAGGGATGTGGCGGGCCTTGGACAATATCGCTCCAATTCTGCCATTGGTTCACAATCGGAAACAACGGCAGACTGGTGGCGTTAAAACCGGAAGAATAGCCGCTTAAGCCCGCCGCTGATGGGCCTTCTGGATCATGGAGAGCCAGTTCCGATACTCGCGCTGCCGCGCCCGGGCGACGGGAAAGCGGCGGCCATCCGGCAGTTGGATGAAATGTTTGCGCCCCTCGCTGACAAAATTCAGCGCCAGATCGCGCGATACCCAGAGCGAGCGGTGGATTTGAAAGCCAAGGTCCACGGGCAATTCAGACACCACAAGACCAAAGGGGCGATCAATAAAGGCAGACTGCCCCTGACCCGTGGCCTGTACCCCGTTGTCCTGAGCCGAGATCACGTCAACCAGATGGACCGGGATTGAACTGCCGCGCAGAAAGACCTCGCGCGGGGGACGGTTTGCGGGGGCGGGTCCTGCGGCCTCATAGACCTCGGGGAAAATGGTGCGGTCGGCGTAGGCGATGTAGAAGAACGCCCCCAACTCGAACAAGGCGACGATGAAGGCCATGAACTGCGCCAAGTCCCAAAGGTCTTGGGTCGGGATGCCCACCCATCTGGCGTAGACATACATGGTCAAGGCCAGACACAGCGTGGTCAGTTCCAGCGGCAGATGGACGTACAGGGTTGACCGGTTCAGCTGTAACGTCAGGCGCATGCTGGTCAACAGGATGCAAGGGTAAACGAACAGAAAGATGACGTAGCCAATACCCCAAAAGACCAGTTGCAGATGCAGGGGTGCAGAGGCCAATTGGTCCGAAGGATGAAACATGGCCCCAATCAGGGTGAACAGCAGGAAGAACACCCGCTGCTTAGTGGTCCAGCTTTGGTGCCAGACTCGGGTTTCATTGATCGGGATGCTGGGGCCAAACAGGAACTTGTAGCGGATCATGCCCCGGCTCTTTCTGTGGCGGCTTCGTCGACAGCCTTGCGCCGGTCGCGGGCGACGGGAACCTCATGCCCGCTGGCGGTGCGCATGATGAAGCTGCGCCCTTGGCGGCGGATGTCGCCCAACTCGGCGAAGGCGACCCAGTGGCAGCGGTGAGCAAGCAACCCGTAGGGTTCAAGTCGCTTTTGCACCTCTGACATCGGGGCCAAGACGCGCGCTGTTGCACCGCTTGTGTGGATGATCAGAAAATGGTCGTCGGTCTCGATCCGTAGCAAACTGGCGGGATCAAATTGCATATTCCCGATCCGGACGAGAGTCGGTTGTTGCGGGACAGGTTCAGCGACCTTGGCCCGTGCCGCCTCTTGTTCCTTCAGGGCAGGGCCCATGAACAACAGCATCATCGTGATGTGCAATTCCCAGAACACGGCTCCAAAGCCAAGTTTCAAAGCCAGATCCCACCGTGTCAGAACCGATTGACCCATCAGGAAAACAGTCAGCGCCTCAACGGCCAAAGTGGTGATGAGGGCAGAGAAGACGGTGATGCAAGGTTCGTACACCACGCGCATTCCGCGTTTGGTGGCCGCACGAAACGCCTCTTGCAGCAAGGCCGGATAGAGCACGGTAAAGAGCGCCACGGAAAAGAGGTTCAGCACCAGCCGCGCCCAAAGTGGCACCTCTTCCGAAAAGGCGGCTCCGCCTGGCAGGGCCAGCAGCACAGCAAAGAGACAGGTCAGCGCCAAGACCTTTCGATGCCGGATCGTTGCGACCAATTCCCGAACCGCGAACGGAACGGATGACCCATCCGCGAATATCAGGCGCAATTCACCAGCGGAAACTTCCGCGTTGCTCTGTCTCATGTTGCATCTCGGGCATGGGTCCGGCGCCTTGCACTGGCCCCATGCGGAACGAGTGAGAATGGCCACCTGCCTTGCGCACCAAAGGCACAAGCAGCGTGGTTACGGGTCATGGGCTTAA
>JAIYDR010000021.1 GCA_027487395.1 Rhodobacter sp.
CCGATCCAGTTCGCCTGCATCAGGCGCACCTTTTCCGGCCAGTCGGTCAGACCGTCCAACGCGTTCAACAAGTCCTCGGAGTAGTCGGAGATCTTGAAGAACCACTGCGTCAGCTCGCGCCGTTCCACCGCTGCACCGGACCGCCAGCCCTTGCCGTCGATCACCTGCTCATTGGCCAGAACCGTCATGTCAATCGGGTCCCAGTTCACCACCGCATTCTTGCGATAGACCAAACCGGCCTCCAGCATGTCGATGAACATCGCCTGTTGCTGGCCGTAGTACTCGGGGTCGCAGGTGGCGAATTCGCGCGACCAGTCGATGGACAGGCCCAAAGGCTTCATCTGCGCGCGCATGTCGGCGATGTTGCCATAGGTCCAAGTCTTGGGATGGCCGCCCCGTTCCATCGCGGCATTCTCGGCGGGCATCCCGAAAGCATCCCAGCCCATCGGATGCAGCACCGAATAGCCTGCGGCGGCTTTCTGGCGGGCAACCACATCCCCCATGGTGTAGTTGCGCACATGGCCCATATGGATGCGCCCCGATGGATAGGGGAACATCTCAAGCACATAATACTTGGGCTTCGATGGATCGCGCTTGGCCAGAAAGGTTCCGGCATCCTCCCAGGCGGCTTGCCATTTCGGTTCGGTAAGGCTGGGTTCGTAGCGCGACATCTCTGGCCCCTCGGCGTGTGCTTGCGCGCGTGGTTATAGGAAGGGCAACCGCCAAGGTCCAGTGAGCGCGGATCACCGCGCCCCATTCATCCTGTGCGACGTGTCAAAGACCCAGATCGCGGATTCGCAATTGCCGCGCGCGGGTCAGAATCGCGTCTTCCACCGCACGCGCGGTTTCCAGCGACACCGCACCACCGCCGCGCGATTGCAGCGCCACGTTCAACGACCGCGCGTCCAATGCGGGGTCTTGCACATAAATCGTCGCACGATAGGCGCGGCCCCCGCCGGGCGGCGTGCCGTAGCCTGTGGTGATCACGCCGGTGAAGGGATCAACCGACTCCACTGGCAAGAAATCCAACACTTCGAGCGAGGCTTGCCAGAGGTACTTGTTCACCTCAACGGTCGTGTTCGGGTCTTTGCTGTTCTCGAACAGGCTAAAGATCGTTTCGCGCTGGTCTTCGCCGCTGGCACGGGCAAGGGCGGCGCGTTGGGCATCCGCGCGGGCAGAGCGTTCCACCTGATCGGGTGTTGGTGCGCCACTCCGACGGAACAGGCCGCTGTCACCACCAAGGGCTCCGCATCCGGCGAGGGAAAGCGCCAAACCCGTCATCAGCACCAGTCGAGCCGCAGTTTGCCGCGTCATTCAGTCCCCCGTCGTCCTTTGTTCGTTGTCTAGCCTGTCCGCCAAGGCGTGCCAAGACTTTTCCCCCCTAAGGGCCGCCAGCGGGCCGCATGGCAAAGGGACCGGACAAACCCCGCGCGCGCGCAAAGCGGGCGTCCCCCGGCCTGTCCCACGATTCTCGGAGAATCCCATGGCGATAGGCGGGGTTGGGGCTTTTGCAGGCACCAAAGCCACAGCGAGCCGCAGCAGAGGCGCAAGCACTGTGGCAAGACTGCATCATGAAGCAGGTCCTTGGGTGTCGCTGCTTCGGCAAAGTTGCATTCCGATAATTTAAGAAAGATTAACAACACATCCCCAACCCGGAGTCCCCTGGGATGGGTTCCTAAGAAAACGAGGGAAAAACGATGAAAAAGATTCTTCTCGCCACCACCGTTCTGGTTGGCACCGCTGGCTTCGCCTTCGCTGATGCACCGACCCTTTCGGGCAACGGCCGCATGGGCATCGTCAACGCAGAGACCGCTGCTGCTGGCGACAAAGAAACCTCCTTCAACTCGCGCGTTCGCGCATCGGTTTCGATGTCGGGCGCAACCGACGGCGGCGTCGAATTCGGTGGTTCGTTCGGCATTCATGACGCCGGCGCTGCTGCTTCGGGCACCGAAGGTTCGGTCTACGTTTCGGCCTCGGGCGTCAAACTGACCATGGGCGGCACCGACTCCGCTTCGCAGAACGCTGTCGGCCAACTGGCTGGCGTGGGCTATGCTGGCGCCGGCTCGGGCGAAGAAATCGGCTACCTGACCGGCAGCGACAAGGAAATGGCGCTGATCTCGTTCTCGGCTTCGGGCTTCACCGGCTATGCCTCGATCGGTCAGCCGGACAACACCACTGACACCTTCTCGATCGGCGCTGCCTACTCGACCGACGCCTTCGGCTTCGGCTTCGGCTACGAAGATTCGGACGCTGCTGGCACCGCATCTGACGCGACCCAGACCTCGATCTCGGCTTCGGCCACCGTTTCGGGCCTGACCGCGAAAGTCATCTACATGTCCCAAGACCAAGCGACCGCATACGATGCGTCGTCGATGGGCGTGTCGGCCACTTACGCGATGGACGCTGTTTCGCTGACCGCTTACTACCGTCAGCAGGAAACCTCGGCGACCAACACCGACACCTACACCGGTATGGGCGCATCCTACTCGCTGGGCGGCGGCGCGACTTTGGCTGGCGGTATCGCCGATGCTGACGGTCTGGCACGTGCCGATCTGGGCGTGACCTTCTCGTTCTGATCCGACGCGCTTCGGCGCTAAGGCAAATCCAACGCGCTTCGGCGCTGCGGTTGGGGCGGACCTTCGGGTCCGCCCTTTTTCGTTTTCAATCCCCTCAAACACCGAAGATTGCGGCTTTTGCGGACCCAAAACCCATACCTATGTCGAAAGACTGTGGCAGGACTGCACCACAGCGGGCATCGTTGGGATGGTCAACTTATCGAAAGTTGCATTTCCCATCGGAAGGCGGGATGAACACGTCATCCCCACCCCGGATTCCCCTGGGATGGGTTCCTAAGATAACGAGGGAAAAACGATGAAAAAGATTCTTCTCGCCACCACCGTCCTGGTTGGCACCGCTGGCTTTGCTGCCGCTGAAGTTACCCTGTCGGGCAACGGCCGCATGGGCATCACCTATGTTGAAACCGCTGCTGTCGGCGACAAAGAAACCTCCTTCAACTCGCGCGTTCGCGCCTCGGTCAACATGTCGTCTTCGACCGACGGCGGCCTGGAATTCGGTGGTTCGTTCGGCATCCATGACGCTGCTGACCGCCGCACTGCAGATGGTACTGCTGCCGCAGGTTCCGCTGCTTCGGGCACCGAAGGTTCGGTCTTCATTTCCGGCGCGTTCGGCAAGCTGACCATGGGCGGCAACGACTCCGCTGCGCAGATCGCTGTCGGACACCTGGATGGCGTGGGCTACACCGGCAACGGCGACCACAACGAGATCGGTTACCTGACCTCGGGCGACCGTGAATCCGCTCTGTACAGCTACTCGGTTTCGGGCTTCACGGGCTATATGTCGATCGGCCAGCCGGACAACGCTGCTGACACCTATTCGGTCGGCGCCGCTTACAAGACCGACGCGTTCGGTGTTGCCATCGGCTACGAAGACTCGGATACGCCCGGCACCGCAACCGACGCAAGCCAAACCTCGGTTTTGGCTTCGGCCACTTTCTCGGGCGTGACCGCGAAAGCGATCTACATGACCCGTGATAACGCTGTTGGCTTCGACCCGGAATCCTATGGTCTGTCGGCCACCTATGCGATGGACGCGATCTCGGTCACCGGCTTCTATCGTCAGCAAGAAACCTCGGCCACCAACACCGCCTACTTCCAGGGTATCGGCGCTGCCTATGAACTGGGCGGCGACGCGACTTTGGCTGGCGGCGTTGTGAACAACGACGGCCTGACCAAAGCCGATCTGGGCGTGACCTTCTCGTTCTGATCCAACGCGCTTCGGCGCTTGGGCGGGGGCGGACCTTCGGGTCCGCCCCTTTTCTATTGCCATCAAGGGATGGCATCCCGCCCCGCGCAGGCTATCTTTGGCACGGATGACACGCGGGGCGCGATGATGACCACGGCACTGACAACAATTCTGGACAAACTGCGTCAAGCAGAGGCAGCGGCGAACCGCGCGCCCGGATCGGTGCAACTCATCGCCGTGTCCAAGGTCCAACCGCTGGAGCGTGTGGTTGCTGTATTGCAGGACGGCCAGCGCCTGTTTGGTGAAAACTATGTGCAAGAGGCGCAGGGAAAGTGGCCCGACCTGCGTGCGCAATTCGGCCCCGTCTCGGTGCACATGATTGGCCCCTTGCAAACCAACAAGGCCAAAGTCGCGGTAGAGCTGTTCGACGCCATCCATTCGTTGGACCGCCCGTCGCTGGCCGACAAGCTGGCAGCGCTGGCGCAATCGCGCGGCACCTCGCCCGATCTGTTCGTGCAGGTCAACACCTGGGAGGAACCTCAAAAGGCCGGCATTCTGCCCACCGATCTGGATGCCTTTGTCACCGAGTGCCGCCGCCGTGACCTGCCGGTGGTCGGCCTGATGTGCATCCCCCCCGAAAGCGAAGACGCCACCCCGCATTTCCACATGCTGGCCGAGATGGCCGCGCGCAACGGCCTGCACAGCCTGTCGATGGGAATGAGCAGCGACTTCCCCGCCGCCATCGCCGCCGGGGCCACCCATGTCCGGGTGGGCTCTGCCCTGTTCGGCGCGCGGGATTACGCGGCAAAGGGCTAAGATCACGCGCCTTCACGCCATCGTCACAGCCGCAAACAGGCAGGTGCAAGGCCGCGCGCGCAGGGTTATAGTGACCCCATGATGATACGCTCTGCGCTTTTCGCCCCGTTTGCCGCCCTTCTGCTTGCCCTTCCCGCGCAGGCCGAGATCATCCCGTTGAGCACCATCAGTGACTATCTGAATGGGATGAGCACAGCGGCGACAGAATTCACCCAGATCAATGCGGATGGCTCCATCTCAACCGGGACGATCAAGATCAAGCGTCCGGGGCGGATGCGGTTTGAATATGCCCCGCCCGAGGCCGCGCTTGTGCTGGCCAGCGCCGGTCAGGTGGCAATATTCGACGCCAAGTCGAACCAACCGCCCGAGCAATATCCGCTGAGTCGCACGCCGCTGAACCTGATCCTGTCGCCGGTTGTGGACCTGACCCGCGCGCGCATGGTCGTCGGCCATGCCGAGGTGGACGGAACCACCCGTGTCACGGTGCAAGACCCGGATCACCCCGAATATGGCGCGATGGAGTTGGTGTTTACCGACCAACCGTTGCAACTGCGGCAATGGGTCATCACCGATGATCTGGGCTCCCAGACCACGGTGATCCTTGGCAATCTGACGGCGACGGCGGATTTCCCATCTTCAACCTTCAGCATCACGGCTGAACTGCAACAGCGGGAATAATCCGCCCCTTACAGCCTGCCGCAGCTTGCCAGCTGACCGCGATACATCTCTGCCCGCGCCCCAACACGGGCTGAGACATCGATCAGCCACGGCTTGCCCAGATAGCTTTGCTTGCGGAATCCGGTGCGGCCTTCGTGATAGGCCAGATACTGCGACTGTGCATCGAATTTGGAAATGCCAAGCTCACGCGTGCTTTGGTCCATGTACCAGCCCATGAAATCGGTCGCATCGCCGATGTCATCTCGACGCGCGCCACGCCCGCCAGCATCGTCGCGGTATTCCTCCCAAGTGCCATCCAGCGCCTGACTATAGCCAAAGGCCGAAGACTGGCGCCCCATTGGAATCACACCCAAGGCATAGCGATGCGGGGTTCTGGCATTGCCGATGAACTTTGATTCCTGATGGATCGTCGCCATCTGCACATGCACCGGGATGCCCCATCGCCGCTCTGCCGCCTTCATCGCCCGGAAATACTTTGGCCGCTCATTCAGAATGGCACAGGCGTCATCAAGATTACGGGGCGCCGAAAAGTTACCACCCCCGCAAGAGGCGAGGAAAAGCAACAAGATCGACGCGCGGAGAAATCTGCTCATTGCCCCTCGCACGTTTATGTTTTGTCAAAGGATATTCGAAAATGCGCGCCGTGGGAATGCCAAACACGGCGCGGCTGTGCTTGCAGCGGGGATCAAGCGCAAATGTGATCAGCAAAGCGGGTCCGGAAACGACACCACCCCCGACGGCTGCCGGGGGTGGTGTGGGGCGTTTCGGCCAGATTTACAGCTTTGCCGCGTTCTGTTGCAGCATCATGAACGTGTCGTAATTGTATTCCGCCACCTGCGCCCAGGTGTAATGCTCGGACCGGAATGCCTTGATCGATCCCCACAGCTTGGCAAAGGCGGGATTGGTCGCCTCCATCTCGGCATAGACCTCATTGGCGGCGTTGAAACAGGCTTCAAGGATCTCGGGCGTAAAGGGCCGCAATTGCGCGCCCTGCCCCACCAGCGATTTGATCGCGGTCGGGTTCTTGAAGTCATACATTTGCAGCATGTTGGCATCCGCCGCGTGCGCAGCAGTCCGCAAGAGCGACTGATAGGCCGGGGTCAGTTCTTCGTATTTTGCCTTGTTGAACATGAAGTGGACGGTCGGGCCACCTTCCCACCAGCCGGGGTAATAGTAATAGGGCGCAACCTTCACGAAGCCCAGTTTTTCGTCGTCATAGGGGCCGACCCATTCGGCGGCGTCGATGGTGCCCTTTTCCAAGGCGGGATAAATGTCGCCGCCCGCAATCTGTTGCGGCACCACGCCCAGTTTTTCCAGCACCTTGCCCGCAAAGCCACCAACCCGCATCTTCAGGCCCGACAGATCGGCCACAGTGGCGATTTCCTTGCGATACCAGCCACCCATTTGCACGCCAGTATTGCCGCCAGGCAGCGCCACGATGTTATGCTGGGCCAGAAATTCGTTATAAAGATCAATGCCCCCGCCATGGTAGTGCCAGGCGTTGATCCCCCGCGCTGACAGCGAGAACGGCACCGCCGCTGCCACAGCCCATGCCGGGTCCTTGCCCCAATAGTAATAGCCCACCGTATGGCAGGCTTCGATATTGCCTGCCGTCACCTCATCCGCAGCTTGCAGACCGGGGACAAGTTCACCCGCGGCAAAGACCTGAATCTGGAAATTGCCATCGGTGGCTTCGGACAGGTATTTTGACAGCACCTCCGCCCCGCCATAGATGGTGTCCAGCGATTTGGGAAAGGACGAGGTCAGACGCCACGTTACCTTTGGTGCGCTCTGGGCAAGCGCGGGTGCCGCCAAAACGGCAGCACCGGCACCACCAACTGCGGCCTTGGTCAGAAAAGAACGACGATCCATTTAAGCAACCTCCCGTTTTTGTTGACATTTTGACAGCCGCGCCGTGGCTCGGCATACAACCTTGCAGGGAGCACCAGAATGCACGCCCTGACGGGTCTGTCCAGTCAGCATGGAACGGGATGCTTCGAAAAGCGTGGATCAGCCGCCGCGACGGACAATCGCCTCAAGGTCAATGACCTCAGGTTCCGGCGCAGGTTCGGGGGTGGGTTCCGGGTCTGGCATGGGCGCGGGTCGATCCTTGACCAGCAAGGGCAAGAGTTCCGCCCCCGTGGCACTGGGGCCAGAAGTTTCGGGCGGTTCGCGCCAAGACAGGGTGTCAAACCCACCACAGTTTTCGCAGATCGGGTCCCATTTGGCATGGATCGCCTGACAGCGATCACAGCACCAACGCGCGCCACGCGGCGCGGTCAAGGCGCGCGCCATCCAGCCGCGCACCACAGCGTCATCCGCCCCCTGCCCGCGTTCAATGGCGGCCATGATGGCAATCGACCGTTGGGTCGGGTGCTTTTCCGCCAGATCGCCAAGCGAACGCCGCGCCGCCGGAAAATCTTCGGCGGTGATGTAAAGCTCCGCCATCAGCAAGCGGGTTTCTTCGTGATCGGGGTGGTTTGCCACCAACGTCTTGAAGCGCTTGATCCGCGCCTCGGGCGTTTCATCGGGCACGATTTCGGCAAAGGCGGCGGCAAGGTCGGGATGTGGCTTGGCGTCCCACGCCTTTTTCAACACCCGCGTCGCGTTCTTGGCGTTGTCTTTGTTGATATAGCTGCGCGCGGCCATCACGGCGGCGGGGATCAGGTCGGGTGATTGCTTGTTCGCCTCGATCGCCGCCTCGCGGGCCTCGATGCTGGCGTCTTCGTCCAGCACGGTCGCCGCCAGTTGCAACGCCAACACGGCATCGCGGCGGCGGTAGACGTCTTTCGGCAAGGTGCCCGCCTTCAGCTTAGCCCCCAGCGTGACCCGCGCGCCCTTCCAATCGCGTTGTTCGGTTTGCAGCTTCAAGAGGACATCTTGGGTCTCGGTGTGCTTGGGGCGCAGCTCAATCGCCTTTTCCGCCAGTTTCAGCGCTGTCGCCGTGTCGCCTTCGGCCAGCTTTTGCTGAAGCAAGCCACGGATGCCGACAAAGCGGGTATGCGGGGCGGCCAGCATGGCCTTATACGCCTCGGCGGCGCGGTCCGTGTCGCCTGCGGCCTCGGCCGCTTGTGCCACCAGAAGAGTCGTCAGTGCCGGATCATCCAGATAATACTCGGCCTTGCGGGCACGGGCCAAGGCAAGCCGTCCCTCGCCCGCCGCCAAGGCCAGCAACCCTTCGGACAGGGCCTGATAGCCCTTGCGTTCACGATTGCGGTCGAAATAACGCGAAATCGCGGTTTCATCGCCGTTGGCAAAGCGCAACACGGCCAACAGCAGACCGACAATCTTCATCACCAACCACAGCGTCACGATCAGCACCAGAACGCCAATCAGCAGTTGCAACGGACCAAGCGACAACTCCCACCCCGCGGCGGTGATGCGCACCGTGCCACCGGCTTCCAGCAGAAAGGCCGCGCCCAACGTCAGCCCGGCCAGAACCGCGACAAAGATCAGAACCTTGGTCAGGGACCACAGCATCGCGCGCCCCTTACCCTTGGGCGGCAAGCGCGGTCAGCGCTTGCACAGCCTGTTGCCGCAGATCCGCCTGCGCCGACCAATCCGCCATCGCGGCTTTTGCGGGGTCGGGCAATGCTGCCACTTCGGCCAAGGCCGCCGCGACATCGCCCTTGGCCAAAGCCGCCTCAGCCCGCGACAGGATGGCGTCGGGATCATTGCCCTCACGCGGGGTCAGGGATCGCGCCCCGGTCTGGGTGCGCAGGAAATTCGTTACTCGTTCAGTCCAGCTTGCGCCCATATCGGCGGTAATCGCGGCCTCTAACCCCCGGCGCGCGGCATCAGGGAAAGCAGCCTGTAGCGCAGTCAGCGCAGGCAGGCCGGTCGCGGCATGGTCGGCCAGAACGGGCGGAACCTCACCCCCAAGGTCGGCCAGCGCGGTGGCATAGGGAACCCCGGCTTCCAGCGCTGCACCGATCCGTCCAAGGGCCGCTTGGCGCAGGGTGGCGGCGGTAGCGGCCTGCGTCGCAGCGGTCAGGGCGGCAGCGGCATCGCGGGCTTCGGTCAGGCGCTGTTCGGCCTCGGACGCCAAGGCAACCGCCTTGTCAGACGCCGCCGTCCCGGTTTGCAGCGCGGCCATCTGGTCGCGCAAGGCTTGCAACTCGGCGGTAAGTTCGGGTGATGGTGCCGCGACCGCCGGACTCGCCGCAACCGAAGGCGTGGGCAAAGCGTCGATGCGCGCCGACAGGTCATCCAGACCGGCTTGCAACGCAGCGGTATCGGGCGGGCTCATCTGTTCCAGCTTAGAAACGCGGTCGGGCAAGGTGGCATCTGCAGCGGGCAAGCCGTCCAGTCGGGCAGAAAGTGCCGCGACCTGCGCTTGCAGATCGGCCAATGCCTGCGCGGCGGCGGGGTCTGCTGCGACGGTAGAAACGGCAGCGGTTTGGCCCAGCATTTGCGGCGCAAAGCGCACCACCCCCACCCCGGCGCCTGCCGCAATCACTGCGCCAAGGATCATGCCAAACACAAGCCCACCATTGGAACGGGTCGGCTCTGGTGGCGGTGAGGGAGCGACGGAGCGTGCGGGTTCGGCCTGCGGCACAGGTTGCGGCTCTGGTTCTGAGGCAGGCGCCGGCACGGGCTCCGGGTCTTGCATGACCACTGGCACCGGGTCTGGGATTTGGTTGGCCGGATCCGTCGCCTCAACCATCGCCATCAAGTCGCGGTCGATCTCATCGGCGGCAGGCGTTGATCCGACGCTGTCATCCGTGGCTTTCGGTTTTCTGGCCATCGTCGGTCCCCTTGCTGCCCTGCGGCATCTGCCTTGTCCCACCCTAACCCCCCAGAACCCACAGGTTCAAGCACAGGCGGCAGCAATCAGCGGAACAAGTGCTTGAAGCAGGGCTTTGGCGTCCGGATGATCGGCCACAGCGACCATTTTGCAGCGCAAATCCCCCAACCCGGCTGCAACCGCAGGACTAAGGGCGGCAATAAAGAGCGGGGCCTTGGGTTGCGTTGCTGCAAAAAGCTGCGCGCTGCGCGGCGAGAACAGCGGCACAATCACGGGGGCATCGGCTTGCAGTACTGCGCGGGCGGCATCGGTCAGGGGTTGCGCCGCTTGGGCGTAAACGATCACCTCTGCGGTGGCAGGCCTGCGGCGGTCAGCCTTGCAGCAACCTCTCCCCGGCTGTCGCGCCCGCGGAGGTGGATCAGACGGCCAGCCTCACCCGCCGCCACAATCGCCCCAACCAAGGCATCCGCATCCCCGGCGGCGGACTGCGCCTCAAACCCAAGCGCTTGAGCAGCCGCGGCCGTGCGATCCCCCACACACCATGCCCGGCGCGGTACCCCCGGCAAACGCGCCGCCGCCTGCGCCCCGGTTTCCGAGGTCAGGACGACCGCGCGGAAATCACCATCCGGCACCGTGACAGAGGGAAACACCGGCGCTATCAGCGGCGACAGGATCACCTGAACCGTATCCCCAAAGCGTGCGCGCAGATCGGCGGCGAAGCGGTCGCCCTGCGCGGCAGGACGCGTCAAGATCACCGGGATGGCGCGGGATTGCGGGGTCATGTCTTGGGTGTTACCCCGGCGCACGTGCTTTGGGCAACATGGATGGCAACAGACTTGGCAACGCTGACCTTCATTGGGATCGAATCAAGCTGCGACGATACCGCCGCCTCCGTCGTGCGCCATGTCGAGGGGGCCTTGCCCCAAATCCTGTCATCTGTCGTCGAGGGCCAAACCGCGCTGCATGCAGCCTTTGGCGGGGTGGTGCCGGAAATCGCGGCCCGCGCCCATGCCGAGCGGTTGGATGGCTGTGTGGAGCAGGCTTTGGCGCAGGCCGGTCTGGCGCTGTCCGACATTGACGGCATCGCCGTCACCGCAGGGCCGGGGCTGATCGGCGGGGTGTTGTCCGGCGTGATGCTGGCCAAGGGGCTTTCCGCCGGATCGGGCAAGCCGCTGATTGGGGTCAACCATCTGGCAGGCCATGCGCTGACCCCGCGCCTGACCGATGGGCTGGCCTTTCCCTATCTGATGCTTCTGGTCAGTGGTGGGCATTGCCAATTCCTGATTGCGGATGCGCCAGAGACCTTTCACCGCCTCGGCGGGACCATCGACGATGCACCCGGTGAGGCGTTTGACAAGGTGGCCAAACTGCTGGCCCTGCCGCAACCCGGGGGGCCGCGTGTCGAGGATCAGGCGAAACAGGGTGATCCCAAACGTTTCGCCTTTCCCCGCCCGCTGTTGGATCGTCCGGGTTGTGATCTGTCCTTTTCAGGCCTGAAAACCGCCGTACTGCGGGCACGCGATGCGCTGATCGCGGAGAAAGGCGGCATCACCGTCCAAGACCGCCGCGACATCTGCGCCGGGTTTCAGGCGGCAGTGGCGGCGGTTCTGGCCGAAAAGACCCGCCGCGCGATTGCGGTATATCTGGAACGCGCGCCCGATTCCCCGGCTTTGGCCGTGGCTGGCGGAGTGGCCGCGAACACCGCGATCCGTCAGGCGTTGGAAACGGTTTGCGCCGCACAGGGGGTGCGGTTCCTCGCGCCACCGTTGCGCCTTTGTACCGACAACGCGGCGATGATCGCCTGGGCCGGGATCGAACGCTTTCGCATAGGCGCGCGCGACGGGATGGACCTGAGCGCCCGCCCGCGCTGGCCCTTGGACCAAACCGCCGCGCCGATGATCGGATCGGGCAAAAAGGGGGCCAAGGCGTGATTGGCGTCGTCGGGGCCGGGGCCTTTGGCACCGCCTTGGCCGTCGCCTTGGCGCGGAATGGGCGCGCCGTCACCCTTTGTGCGCGTAACGGGGCCGCAGGGATCCAGACCACGCGGAGCAACGCGCGGCGCTTGCCGGGGGTGATCCTGCCCGATGGGCTGCTGGTGACCGATGCGCTGGACGATCTGGCATCGGCGCAGGTGGTGCTGCTTTCTACCCCCATGCAGGCGCTACGGGGATTTTTGGCGGGGTCGGGGGCGATGCTGGACGGCAAGCCCTTGGTCGCTTGTTGCAAGGGTGTAGACCTGTCCACCCTGACCGGACCCTTGGCCGTGATCCGCGCCACCTGCCCCAATTCTACCCCGGCACTGCTGACCGGACCCAGTTTTGCCGCCGACATCGCGCGCGGCCTGCCCACAGCGTTGTCTCTGGCTTGCGCCGATGCGGCACAAGGCGAAGCCCTGCAAAACCTGCTTTCCACCCCCGTCCTGCGTCTTTACCGCACCGAAGATACCATCGGCGCGGAACTCGGCGGCGCGCTGAAGAATGTCATCGCCATCGCAGCGGGTGTGGTGATCGGGGCGGGTTTGGGCGACAGCGCCCGCGCCGCACTGATGACGCGCGGCTATGCGGAAATGGTGCGTCTGGCCACGCATCTGGGCGCAAGGGCCGAAACGCTGGCGGGGTTGTCAGGTCTAGGGGATCTGGTGCTGACCTGCACATCCACCCAATCGCGCAACTTCCGCTTTGGGCAATCGCTGGGGGCGGGGCAGGCGTTTGACCCCACCATCACCGTCGAAGGCGCGGCGACTGCCCGCGCCGTCACCGATCTTGCCGCGCGCGAAGGCTTGGACCTACCGGTCACCGCCATGGTCGCGGCTTTGGTCACAGGGCAGACCACCTTGAACGACGCGGTGACCGCGTTACTGTCGCGCCCATTGAAACAGGAGTGACCCCATGCGCGCAGCACTGATCTGCATCGACAAACCCGGACATCTGCATGTCCGCCAGGAAAACCGCCCCGCGCATCTAGAGCATATCACCGCCTCTGGTGTCGTCGAAATGGCCGGACCGTTCCTGTCCGAGACCGGGGATATGGTCGGCAGTCTGGTGATCCTACAGGTGCCGGACCTTGCCGCTGCTCAGGATTGGGCGGCGAACGACCCCTATGCCAAGGCGGGACTGTTCCAATCCGTCGACATCCGCGAATGGAAAAAGGTCATCGGCTGATGGCGTATTGGCTGCTGAAATCTGAGCCCGATGTCTTTGGCTGGGACCATCTGGCCGCCAAAGGTGCGGCCGGAGAGGAATGGACCGGCGTGCGCAACTATCAGGCGCGCAACAACATGCGGGCCATGAAGGTGGGCGATCGCGGGTTCTTTTACCACTCCAACATCGGCAAGGCGGTGGTGGGCGTGCTTGAGGTGATCCGCGAAAGCGCGCCCGACAGCACCACGGATGATCCACGTTGGGATTGTGTCTGCGTCCGCGCCGTAACCCCGTTCAAACGCCCGGTCACGCTCGATGCCTGCAAAGTGCACCCGGGACTAGAAGCGATGGTGCTGATCAAGAACAGCCGCTTATCCGTTCAGCCCGTGATGGCCGCGGAATGGGAGATCATCTGCCGGTTGGGCGGACTAGACGCATAAATCTTTGTGACGCATCCTGACGGCGGAAGCCAACGGGAGGAACGAATGGGATTTTTGCAAGTTCTGGCGGCCACCGTCGGAGGCTATGCCATTGGCGCGGTCTATTACATGGCACTGGCCAAGCCATGGCTGGCCGCGACGGGATTGCCCCTTGGCCCCAATGGGCGACCCATGGGCGGCGACAACAGCCCCCGCCCCTTCATCATCGGCTTCATCTGCACGCTTCTGGTGGCGGGCATGATGCGCCACATCTTCACAATGTCGGCGCTGGATACGACCCTTGAGGGGATCATTGGCGGCTTCGGGATCGGAGCCTTCTTGATCTCGCCTTGGTTGGTGCTGTGCTACGGCTATTCCATGCGCAAAACGGCGCTGATGATCATCGACGCCGGTTATGCAATCATAGGCTGCACCGTAATGGGGCTGATCCTGACGCTGTTCTGAAAGCGCCGTCTGACCCCCCAAAGTCAGGAGGGCCCCGAACCCACAACGGGACCCTCCTTCCACCCACACGTGCCCCCAAGCACCACACGTGTTTCGAAATCAAAGGGTCCCGGGCATCCTGCCCCTAGGGATGACCATAGACCGAAACCATGGGTTGCTCAAATCCAATGCCCTTAAAACTTTGGGCATCTCGGCAATCAGGCGTAAACAGTTTCGCGGCGGAAGTGCTTCACCAGCATGTAATAGACAACCGCGCGGTACTTGTTCCGCTCTGAGCGCCCGTAGATATCGATCGCAGCCTCCAGCGCTTCAGTCAGCTTCTCGTCATCCGTCAGGCCGAGTTTCTTGATCAGGAAGTTCTGCCGGATGCGGGCCAGTTCTTCGGGGTCAGAGGCGGCAACGGTTTCGGCATCCGCGCTATAGATCGCCGGTCCGCAACCGATGGTCACTTTCTCCAAAAGGGCAAGGTCAGGCACCATCTTGCACTTCGTCTTTAGGTCTTCGGCATATTTCGCCACCAGTTCGGCGCGCTTGCTCATGTCACTCTCCAAATGGGTAAAACCAACCGCCCGTATAGTATGGCGCGCCTCGCTTGTCCCGCAAACAAGGAAATGCAAGGTCCAAGCGCAGGTTCCTCGTCTTGAACCGGCATGGCGGGGGGGGCTATGGTCCGACCCTGTCCCTTGCGCAAAGTAACCCACCATGAAACACCCCCGCGCGTGGCAGCGCATGCTTTCAGGCCGCAGGCTGGACCTACTGGACCCAACCCCGATGGATATCGAGGTCGAGGATATCGCCCACGGTCTGGCCTTTGTCGCGCGCTGGAACGGGCAGACGCGGGGCGATTTCGCCTATTCGGTGGCCGAACATTCGCTGCTGGTGGAAACGCTGTTCGCCCGCGCCAATCCCGGCATCGCGGCGCGGTGGCGTCTGGCGGCGCTGCTGCACGACGCGCCAGAGTACGTGATCGGCGATATGATCAGCCCGGTGAAATCGGCGGTGGGTCCGGGTTATGCGCTACTGGATGAGCGGCTGACAGCCGCGGTGCATCTGCGCTTTGGCCTGCCCGCAGTCTTGCCTGCGCCGATCAAGGTCGCGATCAAGGCGGCGGATCGGGTGTCGGCATGGGCCGAGGCGGTGGAAATTGCCGGATTTTCACGAGCCGAGGCGGATGAGCTGTTCGGCAAGCCCGATGCGCTGTTGTTGCGCGGTCTGGACATCAGATTGCGTCCGCCCGCTGAGGTGCGGACAGACTATGTTTCACGACATCGGGAACTGCTGGCCGACTGCACGCCTTAACTCCGACGCTTGGCACTGTGCGGGCCGATGGGGGCAGGACGCTGCACTGCCAACAACAGGGCCTGTGCGAAAATCTGTAACATGGGCTTACTCCTTTTTGCTTGCCGTGCTGAGCCTATACGCCTTTCATAAGGCGATTCCGACTCAGGAATAGTTTTCAAACTGTAATCCAGGCTTACATATGACAACCGATTGGCGTGCCCTGCCCCCGCTGTCTGCCCTGCGTGCCTTTGCGGCTGTGGCCGAACATGGCAGTCTGACACAGGCGGCGCGGGCGTTGAATGTCACCCATCCCGCCATCGCCCAGCAGGTCCGCGCGCTGGAAGAAGAGTTGAACCTGCGCCTCGTGGCACGGCAGGGGCGCGGGATGGCACTGACTCCCGAAGGCGCGCGTCTGGCGATGGCCCTGACCGACGGTTTCGCCACCATTGCCAGCGCCATCACCGATCTGCGCGCCGATCAGGCCGACCGCCCGGTGCGGGTGTCCCTGACCGCTGGCTTTGCGGCGCAATGGCTGATGCCGCGCCTGCGCGACTTTTGGGAGCGTCACCCCGATATCGGCGTGTCGCTGCATCCCGACGCGCGGTTGGTGGACCTGCGTGCCGAAGGGATTGATCTGGCAATCCGCTATGGCGATGGCAAATGGCCGGGGCTGGAAGCGACCTTCCTCGCCTCGGCGCGGTTGGCGGTGGCCGCGGCGCCCGATGTGGTGCAGGGGACCGCGCCGATGACCACGGCGGAACTCGCCTCTGCCGATTGGGTGCTGGCACGGGATTGGCCAGAGCAGGACAATTACCTGCGCAGTCTGGGTCTTGTCCCCGAAAACCTGAGCCGCACCGACATGACGACCGAAGAACTGGCCATCGCCGCCGCGCGGCAGGGTTTGGGTCTGGTTGTGGAAAGTCTGGCGCTACTGGAGGATGACGTCGCAGCGGGGCGTCTCGTCGTGGTGCATGACAGCCGCGACCGGCTGCCCGCTTATTTCCTTGTCCGCGTGCCGGGCCGACTTTCCCCATCGGCCCGCGCTTTTGCGGACTGGCTGCAAGACGCCGCCTAACCGATCAGACCGACAATTCGTCCGGCGATTTGCCCTGTGCAATGGCTTCGGCAAACCAACGCGGCTTGCGACCGCGGCCCGACCAGGTTTCTGACCGATTGGCCGGATTGGCGTATTTGGCACCAGCCGGCGCGCGCTTGCGCGGGATTTGCGCGCCAGTCAGTTCGGCCAGAGAAAAGCCCATCTCCCGCGCCTTGTCTTCCAACTCGGCCAGAGCTTCCTTCCTTTTGCGATCCTCGAACGACGAGATAGCGCGGGCCAACTGCCCCTGAAGGTCTTTCAGTTCCTTCAGCGACATCGTATTCAGATTTATATCCATTATAATTCCCCGTCCCAAACCTGTGGTGAAAGCGATTTATCATCGCTTTTGTTCCAAGCAAATACAATTTCTATTTTGGGCTGCGTTTTGCAAGTATCCGCTGCAATGTCCGGCGGTGCATCGAAAGCCTGCGCGCTGTTTCGGATACATTGCGGTCGCACATTTCATAGACGCGCTGGATATGTTCCCACCGCACGCGATCTGCCGACATCGGATTTTCTGGCGGTGTGGGCAGGCTTTCACCGCGCGACAGCAAGGCGTGGGTCACATCATTGGCATCAGCCGGTTTTGACAGATAATCCGTTGCCCCAATCTTGACCGCTGCCACCGCCGTGGCAATCGCACCATAGCCCGTCAAGACCACGATCCGGCAATCGGGCCGCCGTTCGCGGAGCGCTTCGACGACATCCAGACCATTGCCATCCTCAAGCCGCAAATCGACCACGGCATAGGCGGGCGGGCGAGTCAGGGCAATGGCCTTGCCAGCGGCAACACTTTCGGCCGTTTCGGGAAGAAATCCACGCTTTTCCATCGCTTTGGCAAGACGTTTGACGAAGGCTTCGTCGTCATCGACCAAAAGCAGCGTCCGGTCCGGTCCCAGTTCCGCAAGATCCTCTGCCATCTGTGTCCACTCCATTCCGGGCACCCGATATCCGGCGCACCCCTTTTCCGGCTCGTTATCTGCATCTGATCCCGGCACGTCTGATTTCAAGCGTAGGTCGCTTTCCCGCCGCCGTCAAATTGCGGAGATCACCCTTTGTTCAGGAAACAGCCGACGCGATCTGCCATCCCCTGCGCGGTGTCATCGCGGCGGAAGAAATCGCCAAATGTGCCACCGGGCAGCATCAGG
>JAIYDR010000288.1 GCA_027487395.1 Rhodobacter sp.
ATCCGGCCAATTGGGCGATAAAGATGGGTGCAACCAAAGGTGGAAAGCGTAAGCGTTTAGACCCGAAGCATGTACAGACGCGCGAAGCAAAGATTCACCTACGGATGATACCACCTTGTAGAGCTTTAAGGGTAGGGCCCGCCTTATGCGATTAACAAGTCCACCCCACCCAAACATTTCCCCACTTCCGCTTCCGTCCCGCCTGTAGGTTCACACCACCGTCTTGCGTCAACCCGACAACCGCCTGCGAATGTAACCCGTCCACGTGTTTCCCACGGCGGCGAACATGCGGCGGACTTGGTGGTAGCGCCCTTTTCTAATGTCCACGCGGGTGGCTTTTGGGATGACCCGCGCCTGCACAGCGGGGCAAAGGCGTTTGCTCTCCCTCTCCTCCATCATCTGCCCCAAGGCGAAACTTGCGCCCCCCTTCCCCAACCCCGCCATCTGCAGTACACCATCCACTCACCGCAGACTTGGGACACCTCATGGCGCAGAATGCCACCATTTACAAAGTTGAGCTGTCCGTCTCGGACATGGATCGTCACTATTACGAGACCCATAAGCTGACGGTGGCCAAGCATCCCTCGGAGACGGATGAGCGGTTGATGGTGCGGATCATCGCCTTTGCGCTGAACGCCCATGAGAAGCTTGAGATGACCAAGGGCCTTTCGACCGATGACGAGCCCGACATCTGGCAGAAAAGCCTGAGCGGTGAGTTGGATGTCTGGGTGGCCTTGGGCCTGCCCAGCGAAAAGGTGATGCGGCAGTCGTGCAGCAAGGCGGAAAAGGTGGTGGTCTATCCCTACGGCGGGCGGACGGCCGAGATTTGGTGGGACAAGATCAAGGGCAGCACCACGCGCTTTGACAACCTGCAAGTGGTCAGTTTCTCGGAAAAAGACACCGACGCTTTGGCCAAGCTGGCCAACCGCACGATGAAGCTGCAGATCAACATCCAAGACGGCGAGGTGATGGTCAGCGCAGATGACACCATCCTCTACATCACCCCACAAAAGTGGAAAAGCGCGGCCTGAGCGATGCCTGCCCGCCGCCAAAGCGTTTGTCGTCTTTTAAGGGATGTCGGCTCCCTCTGATCCCTTTCGATGCAAGCTTTCCACGCGCGTGCCGGGTGGTGTTGGCGGCATGGGATATCGGACCTTTCCGCCGCGCCGCTTCCCTGCCAGTCTGGCCGCATCATGACCGACCTGACCCACACCCGTCTCCTGCGGATTGCCGCCCCCATCGTGATCTCAAACGCCACGGTGCCGCTGTTGGGCGCGGTGGATACGGGCGTGGTGGGGCAATTGGGTCAAGCCGCTCCGATCGGGGCGGTGGGGATCGGGTCGGTGATCCTTGTCATGCTTTACTGGGTGTTCGGCTTTTTGCGGATGGGCACCTCTGGCCTTGCGGCGCAGGCGCATGGGGCGGGGGATCTGGCCGAACGCGGGGCGATATTGCTGCGCGCCCTGATGATCGGGGCTGCGGCGGGGCTGGTGTTCATCCTGCTGCAAGGCGTGCTCTTCCGCGCCGCCTTTGCCATCGCGCCCGCAGGGGCCGAGGTGGAGGGGTTGGCCCGCCAATACCTGTCCATCCGCATCTGGGGCGCACCCGCCACCATCGCGGCCTATGCCGTCACCGGCTGGCTGATCGCGGTGGAGCGCACACGCGCGGTGCTGCTCTTGCAACTCTGGATCAACGGGGTAAACATCGCGCTGGACCTGTGGTTCGTGCTGGGCCTTGGCTGGGGTGTGCCGGGGGTGGCCGGGGCCACGTTGATTGCCGAATGGTCGGGCTTGGTCTTGGGGCTGTGGCTCTGCCGCGATGGCCTCTTGCCGGTCTGGCGGGCGGCTATGGCGCGGGTGGCGGACCGAGCGGCGCTGGCGGTGATGTTGGTGGTCAACCGCGATATCATGATCCGGTCGGTGCTGTTGCAGGTCAGCTTCACAACCTTTGTGTTTCTGGGCGCGCGGATGGGGGATGTGACCTTGGCCGCCAATCAGGTCCTGATGCAGTTTCTGGGCATTATCTCTTACGCGCTGGACGGTTTCGCCTTTGCCGCCGAGACGTTGGTGGGCCAAGCCGTCGGCGCGCGGGCGCTGGATCAGGCGCGGCGTGCCGGGCGGCTGGCGATGGGATGGGGCATCGCCGGGGGCGTGTTGCTGGCCGCGGTTTTCGCGCTGGCGGGGCCATGGATCATCGACCTGATGACCACCGCCCCCGATGTCCGCCTTGCGGCGCGGCAGTTCCTGATCTGGGTCGTGGCGGCCCCCGTGATCGGCGTCTTCGCCTGGATCTACGACGGTATCTTCATCGGCGCGACACTGACCCCGCAGATGCGGCGGACCATGCTGCTGTCGACGGGAACTTACGCCGTGGCATTGCTTGTCTTGGTCCCCACCTTTGGCAATCACGGGCTGTGGGCGGCGCTGATGGTGTTCTTTGCCGCGCGCGGTGTGACGATGTGGCGAGTCTATCCGGCGCTGTCCACCCGGATCGGATCAGCGGCGCAGGAGACGGAACGCCTCTGACGCGCCCCAACCGGCAAGGCCCGCCAAAGCCAATGCGAGCAGCCCGTAAAGCAAAGGCTGTTCGCGGGAGAGGTTGAACAAAAACCGCTCCAACCCCTCTTTGCGAACAAAGATCACCCGGTCTTGATGATCGACAACCCGCCCGTCTCGGGTCAGGAAAAGCCGGACCTTGTATTCCCCCTCGGTCAGGTTGGCGGGTAGCACGATATCGGTGCGAAACAGGGTCTCATCGGACAGTTGTACCGCTCCCTGCATCGACCGATACGCCCCATTGTCGCGGCGGATGCGCAGCAGGGCATCGACAAAGGCATCTGATCCGCTCGCCTCGCCCGTCAACCCGATGGCCCGGACGGAGCGGGGGATGGTGATGCGGTGGCGTAGGTTATCGGTTTCCGACAAGATTGACCGCAAAGGGCCGGTTGTCGCAACGGCGTAAAAGCTAGGGGCTGCATCGATGCGCACGCGTTCGCGGTTGATCCAGATGCCTGCGACCCGGTCCTTCTTTCGGATGATCAGCGGCGTGCTTGGGCCTTCGACGGTGATGATGACGTCAAGCTTGCTGGATGGGATGGGGCTCTCACGTTTGACCGCGCCGTAAATCAACAACTCCGATCCGTCAAAATCCGCCGTGATCGACACCCGGTTTTGACTGAGGCCAGAGACGATCTTTTCTTCAGCCACCACAGGGGTGGCGCTCAGCGACAGGATCAGGGCCAGCCATTTCATGGCAGCAATCCGGGGGTGACGCTGAACAACTCGGCCGGTTGCAACAGCAGGTCCAGCGCGATCTTGCCCGCAACCGACAACACCAAAAGCGCCAGCAGGATGCGCAACTGTTCGGCTTTGAGCCGCACCCCGACCCGCGTGCCAAATTGCGCGCCGATCACCCCGCCAACGATCAAGAGCATCGCCAGCAGGATATCGACGGTCTGGTTCGTCACCGCATGCATCAGCGTTGTAAAAGCGGTGACGAAGATGATCTGAAAAAGCGAGGTGCCAACGACCACCTTGGTGGGCATGCCCAAAAGGTAGATCATCGCCGGAACCATGATAAAGCCGCCACCAACCCCCATGATGGCCGCCAGGAAGCCCACCAATGCCCCCACGGCCATTGGTGGCAGGACCGAGATGTAAAGACCAGACGCCCGGAATTTCATCTTGAACGGCAGGCCATGCACCCAAGTGTGCACATGGGACCGCCGCACCGGCACGCCTTTGCGGCTGCGAAACCAGGCGCGCAGGCTTTCTTGCAGCATCATTGCGCCAATAAGGCCTAGAAACAGCACATAGGACAGTTGGACGAACAGATCGACCTGACCAAGGGCCGTCAGCCGCGCAAAGACCCAGATGCCAAAGGCGGAGCCGATGAAACCGCCCAAAAGCAGCACGGTCCCCATGCGGAAATCCACTGCCTTGCGCCGCATCTGCGCCAAGACGCCAGACACCGACGACGCCACCACCTGATTGGCCCCCGTGGCCACGGCGACGGCAGGCGGGATGCCGATAAAGAACAGCAAGGGCGTGATCAGGAACCCGCCCCCCACACCGAACATGCCCGACAGAAAGCCCACGATGCCGCCGATGCCCAAAAGCAGGAATGCATTGACCGAAACCTCGGCGATGGGAAGGTATAGCTGCATGTGCCGCGAGGTGTTCAGAGATGATGGTCAGACCTAAGAGTCGCCCCCTTTGGCCGCGATGTCAAACGCTTGCCGCCCTCATCGGAGATGGCGCAGGAAATGCCGCAGCACCCGTTCCAATTTCGCCGCACCCAAGGGGGCCATCGCCTTGGTGTGTTCGTGGCTGATCTTCTCATCCGACAGGCCCGCCGCCATATTGGTGATGGTGGAGACCGCCGCGACCTTCAGGCCCAGAAAGCGCGCAAGGATCACCTCTGGCACGGTGGACATCCCCACTGCATCGCCGCCCAGAATACGGATCGCGCGGATTTCGGCGGGCGTTTCAAAGGATGGTCCCGAATACCACGCATAGACGCCTTCGGGCAAAGGCACGCCTTCTGCCACAGCACTCGCTTGCAGTGCGGCACGGATGCCGGAATCATGCGCATCGCCCATCGGCACAAAGCGCGCGTCAGTACGCTCGCCAATCAGCGGGTTGAGGCCGGAAAAGTTGATGTGATCCGACAGCAGCATCAGATCCCCGGGGCGAATGTCTGCCCGCAGACTGCCCGCCGCATTGGTGACGATCAGACTGTCAGCCCCGAGTTCGCGCAGCACCTCTAAGGGCAGGCGCATCGCATGGGGATTGCCGTTTTCGTAGTAATGCTCCCGCGCCCCAAAAACCGCAACGCGCACCCCTTCCAGCGTGCCGATTACAAGGTTGGGGTTGTGCCCCGACACGCCCGCGTGCGGAAAGCCCGGCAAATCGGCATAGGGGATCACCACCCCATCTACCGCCCCCGCCAGGTGGCCGAGGCCAGAGCCGAGGATCAGACCGAGTTTGACTGGCTCTGCCCCCGCCCGCGCACGGATCAGTTGGGCAACAGTTGTGGCGTCACCGTTCTTTGACATAGGGCTCCCCTCCGGCACGCGGCGGGATGGCCTTGCCGACAAAGCCGGCAAGGACAAGGACGGTCAGCACATAGGGCAGCGCGTCAAGGAAGGTGACCGGCACCTTGAAGTGCAGAACGCCTTCAACGACATCCGGCCTCAGCGCCAGCGCCTGGAAGAAGCCAAACAACAAGCAGGCCCACAGCGCCGCCACCGGCCGCCATTTGGCAAAGATCAGCGCGGCAAGCGCGATATAGCCACGCCCTGCGGTCATCTCGCGCCCAAAGCCCGCTTGCAAGGCGGTGGCCATATAGGCCCCGGCCAGCCCACACAGCACCCCGGTGATGGCCACGGCAGCAAAGCGCAGTCCCACAACCGAAATCCCCGCCGTATCCACCGCCGCCGGGTTTTCCCCCACGGCCCGCAGGCGCAGACCAAAGCGTGTCCGATACAGCACCCACCACGTCAGCGGCACGGTCACGAATCCCAGATAGACAAGGAAGGGATGGCCCGAGATCACCTCAAAATAGAGCGGCCCAAGGATCGGCACATCGCGCAACGCCTCGGCAAAGGGCAGGGTGATGGGGGCAAACCGTGCGTCGCCCTCTAACGGCGGGGTGCGCCCGCCTTGGCCAAACAGGCGCTGCGCCACCAGCACGGTGATGCCCGACGCCACAAAGTTCAGCGCCACGCCGGAAATCAACTGATTGCCGCGAAAGGTGATCGAGGCAAGGCCATGTATCCCGGCAAGGATCAGCGATGCGCCAATCCCCGCCAGCACCCCCATCCAGACCGACCCGGTCAGAAAAGCGACCGAGGCTGACGCCATCGCCGCCATCAGCATCTTGCCCTCTAGCCCGATGTCGAAAATCCCGGCGCGTTCGGAGTAAAGCCCAGCCAGACAGGCAAAGAGCAAAGGCGTCGCCAGTCGGATCGTGGTGTCCAAAAGTTGCAGCAGCGTCGCGTAATCCATCACACCGCCCCCTTCGCCGCTCGGCCGCCTCGGAAGGCCGCGAAAATCCGCGTCAGCATCATCCGCACCATCACATCCAAGGCCCCCGTGAACAGGATCACCAGACCCTGGACCACCACCCGCATTTCAATCGGGATCTTGGTCCACATCCCCAGTTCCGCCCCGCCTTGGAACAGGAATCCGAACAAGATCGCGGCCAGCACCACGCCCAAGGGATGATTGCGCCCCATCAGCGCCACCGCGATGCCGATGAACCCCGCCCCGGAGGCCGAGTTTTGCAGCAAACGCCCCGCCTCACCCATCACGTTGTTGATGGCCATCATGCCTGCCAGCGCGCCCGACAGCAGCATGGCGATCATGGTGATCTTGAACGGGTTGATCCCGGCATAGCGCGCTGCATCCTCAGACTTGCCAAAGGCGCGGATCGAATAGCCGAGCCGCGTGCGCCACAGCAGCGCCCAAACCCCAAACGCCGCCGCCAAGGCGATCAAAAGCGTGACGTTCGCGGGCACCTTTGAGGTGAAGAACAGGTTGAACACCGGGATTTGGTTCAGCGTCGGCAGGGCCGTCGCCTCTGGGAAATTCGCCGTGGCTGGGTCCATCTGCCCATCCGGGCGCAGCACATCGACCAGCAGGAAGATCAACACCGCCGAGGCGATATAGTTGAACATGATCGTTGTAATCACGATATGGCTGCCGCGCTTGGCTTGCAGATAGGCAGGCACCGCTGCCCAAGCCGCCCCGAACAGCGCGGCGGCAAAGGTGGCCCCCAGCAGCGCGAGCGTCCAATGCGGCCAAGGCAGGAACAGACAGGCCAGCGCCACACCCAGCCCACCCAACTGCGCCTGCCCCTCGCCGCCGATGTTAAAAAGGCTCGCGTGAAAGGCCACGGTCACCGCAAGCCCGGTGAACATGAAGGATGTGGCGTAGTACAAGGTATAGCCCCAGCCATAGCCGTCCATGAGCGAGCCTTGCACCATCACCGTGATCGCCTCCCACGGGTCTTGCCCGATGGCGATGATGACGATTGCGGCGATGATCGCGGCAAGCAGCAGACTGACCAGAGGCACAAGGACCAGATCGGCCCATTTCGGCAGGCGTTCCATCTTACGCGGCCTCCCCTTTGCCGGTCATCCCGGCCATCATCAGGCCAAGGTCCCGCTCATCCGTGGTTTCGGGATCGCGGAAGCCCATGATCCGGCCATCGAACATGACGGCAATACGGTCAGACAGGCTGCGGATTTCGTCCAACTCCACGCTGACCAGAAGAATCGCCTTCCCCGCATCGCGCAGGGCAACGATTTGCTTGTGGATGAATTCGATGGCCCCGATATCCACCCCGCGCGTCGGCTGGCCGATCAGCAACAGGTCGGGGTTGCGCTCAATCTCTCGTGCGACCACGATCTTTTGCTGATTGCCGCCGGAAAAGGATTTGGCGGGCAGGGTGGGGATTGGCGGGCGGACATCGAAGCGTTCCATCTTCCGCGCCGTATCTGCGCGCAGGGCGTCATTGTCCATGAAAAGGGCGTTCTTTTGATACTCTGGCGCGTTGTGATAGCCGAAGGCCACGTTTTCCCAGGCCGCGAAATCCATGATCAGACCAAGGTGCTGGCGGTCCTCTGGCACATGGGCAATCCCCGCCGCACGGCGGCTGCGGCCATCTGCCCCGGCCCCTGACAGCGGCAGGTCCGCGCCGTTCAGCGTCACCCGTCCCGTGGCGCGGGCAATGCCGCCCAAAGCCTCTAGCAATTCAGACTGCCCATTCCCAGCAACGCCCGCAATCCCCAGAATCTCACCCGCCTTGATGTCAAAGCTGACACCCTTCAGCCGGATCACCCCGTGTTCATCGGTGACCGACAGGTTTTCCACCGACAGAACGGTGCGCCCCACAGTCGGCGGGGCCTTTTCCACCTCAAGCAGCACCTTGCGGCCCACCATCAGCTCGGCCAATTCCTCGGGGCTGGTTTCAGCGGTCTTGACCGTGCCGACCATCGTGCCGCGCCGCATGACGCTGACATTGTCGGTGGTCTCCATGATTTCGCGCAGTTTGTGGGTGATCAGGATCACGGTTTTGCCCTGATCGCGCAGACCGCGCAGGATGCGGAACAGGTGGTCCGCCTCTGCCGGGGTCAGCACGCCGGTTGGTTCGTCCAAGATGAGGATATCGGCCTGCCGATACAGCGCCTTGAGGATTTCGACCCGCTGCTGATGGCCGACCGACAGGTCTTCGATCACCGCATCGGGATCGACGTCCAGTTCATATTCGCGCGACAGATCGCCCAGCACTTTGCGCGCTTTTGAGAGAGACCGCGCCAGCATCGCGCCCTCTTCCGCGCCAAGGATGACGTTTTCCAAGACAGTGAAATTCTGCACCAGCTTGAAATGCTGGAACACCATCCCGATCCCTGCGCGGATGGCGCTTTGGCTGTCGGGGATGGTCGTCGGGGTGCCGTTGATCAGGATCTCTCCCGAGTCAGCCCGGTAAAAGCCATAGAGGATCGACATCAGCGTGGATTTGCCTGCGCCATTCTCGCCGATGATGCCATGGATCGTGCCCTTTGGCACGGCGACAGAAATATCCTTGTTCGCCTGCACCGGACCGAAGGCTTTTGAAATGCCCTTCAACTCGATGGCATAGCCAGAATGCGCCATGAAATCCCCCTGTCCTTTTGGCGGCGTCCTGCAACGGGTGCCGCCGGGCGACCACGGCTTTGCGCCGCTTGTCCGCCCTTAGCAAACATGCCGCACCAAGCCATTGGCGCGGCATGTCTTTTTCAAGCCGTCAGGCGATCAGAACGTCGCGGCGGGGCAGGTGTTGTCGGACATGTAGTCATGCACGGCCAGCTCGCCCGATTTGATCTTGGCAGCGGCTTCATCGACCTTGGCCTGCATCTCGGCGGTGACCAAGGACGCGTTGTTTTCGTCCATCGCATAGCCCACGCCGTCATTGGCCAGACCCATGACGTTGATGCCGGCCTTCAACTCGGTGCCTTCGGTGAAGGCTTCATAGACCGCGTTGTCGACGCGCTTGAGCATCGAGGTCAGAACCTTCCCGGGGTGCATGTAGTTCTGGTTGCTATCCACGCCGATCGACAGGATGCCTTCGTCGGCTGCCGCTTGCAGCACGCCCACACCGGTGCCGCCCGCCGCTGCATAGATCACGTCTGCGCCTTGGGCTTTTTGGCCCTTGGCCAGTTCCGCACCCTTGACCGGATCATTCCAGGCCGACGGGGTGGTGCCGGTCATGTTCAGCACAACGGTTGCATCGGGATTCACAGCCTTGACGCCCTGTGCGTAGCCGCAGCCAAACTTGCGGATCAGCGGGATGTCCATGCCGCCGATGAAGCCGACGGTGCCGGATTTGGAGGCCATCGCGGCCAGCATACCGACAAGGTAAGAGCCTTCATGTTCGTTGAACACGACCGATTTCACGTTGGGCTGGTCGACGACCATGTCGACGATGGCAAATTTGGTGTCCGGGAAGTCGGGGGCAACCTTGCTCAGCACATCGCCAAAGGCAAAGCCGGTCATGACGACGGGGTTGGCACCAGCTTCGGCCAGACGACGCAGCGCCTGTTCGCGCTGGGCTTCGTCTTGCATCTCAAGCTCTTTATAGGTGCCGCCGGTTTCCTTGGCCCACTTTTCCGCGCCGTTGAACGCGGCTTCGTTGAAGGATTTGTCGAATTTGCCGCCAAGGTCGAAAATGATGGCGGGGTCAGCCGCTGCAACGCCAGCGGTCAGCGCCAGCGTGGCCGCTGCGCCCAGAAACTGCTTCATCAGGGTCATGAATGAACTCTCCCGGTTTTGATTTTTGTCGCCGATGGTCGGTCCTCCGCCATCGGTCGAGCCGTCTGCAATTTAGGGCAAGTTCCGACAAAACGGTCAACACCTCTTTGCGACCAAGACGGCCACTCTTTGATCTTATGATCAAAATTTCCGCTTTGTGCGTCAGGCTTCCCTTACGGCAAGCGTGCAGGTCATCACCAAGGCGTCATCCGGAGTACCGTCTGGGGGATGGTAATAGCCGCGCCGCCGACCGGATTCGGTGAAACCGGCACGGGCATAAAGCGCGCGGGCGGGGATGTTGCCTTCGGCCACCTCAAGAAAGGCCGACACAGCACCGCGCTGGGCCGACTCGGTTCGGAATCGGTCCATCAGTCGCGCGCCGATGCCCTGTTGGCGGCGGGTCGGATCGACAGCGATTGTCAAAACCTCGGCCTCATCCGCGATCACCCGGCCCATCAGGAAGCCGCCGGGTTCGGTCAGCAGAAACACCAGCCGGTTTGAAAGGAGGTCGGCGAATTCCGACGCACTCCACGGACGAGGCGCGGTGAAGCAAACGGCGTGGAGCGCGGCAAGAGCATCCGGCGTCACGGCAGAATCACGGGTGGCGGATCGCTGGGCGGGGCCGCATCCGCGCCGCGCAGGTAGAAGGGCGCAGGGCGGGGTTGGGCTTTGTGCAAACGAGTGGCAGCGATACGGGCGATGGCTTCCACCAACGGAAAGGGTTGGGGCAGGGCAGTCCCGCCGGTTGCCGCAGCGGCGGCGTCAGAGGCAGAGCCTGCGAAACGGTCAAAGGCGCATTCGAAGGGCAATGCGGTGACGGTCGTCACTCGCGCCGCATCGGCATCGGGCGCGAATTCTTGCAGATAAACCTCACCCCGCCGCGCATCTTCGACCACGGCCAGCGGGCGTGGCAGTCCATAAGCCCGGGCTTCAAGTGACGTCACTCCCAGTGCGGGGATGTCTAACGACAGCGCCAAGCCCCGCGCGGCGGCAACAGCGATCCGCACCCCGGTGAAATTGCCGGGGCCAGTGCCAACGGCGAGGGCGGAAAGGTCGGACCAAGCGAAACCAGCTTCGGCCAAGACGGCCTCAAGCAAAGGGATCAGGCGTTCGGCCTGGCCCTTGTCCATCGCCTCATGCCGTAGGACCAGCAGGCGGTTGCCTGACAACAAAGCGGCCGCACAATGCGCGGCCGATGTGTCAAAGGCAAGGATCAACGGATCAGGCCGCAACGGGCCGGACCTCCAGCACCTCGGGGATGTAGTGCCGCAGCAGGTTTTCGATGCCCATTTTCAGGGTCAGCGTGCTGGACGGGCAGCCCGCACAAGCGCCCTGCATGTGCAGGTAGACCACACCCCGGTCAAAGCCGTGGAAGGTGATGTCGCCGCCGTCCTGCGCCACAGCGGGACGCACCCGCGTATCCAAGAGTTCCTTGATCTGGCGCACGATGTCGCCATCTTCGCCGGTGTGTTCCTTGTGACCGCCGCCCGTGCCTTCACCGATCATCACTGGGGCACCCGACTGGTAATGCTCCATGATCGCGCCAAGGATGGCGGGCTTGATATGGTCCCATGCCACGTCATCGGCCTTGGTCACGGTCACGAAATCGGTGCCGAAGAAGACACCCGCAACACCACCCGCCGCAAAGATGCGCTGCGCGAGGGGCGATTTGGCCGCAGCTTCGGCGCTGGGGAAATCGGCGGTGCCAAGGTCCAGCACGGTCTGACCGGGCAGGAATTTCAGTGTGGCCGGATTGGGCGTGGATTCGGTCTGGATGAACATGGCTTCTTCCCTGACTGTTCCAGTCGGATATGCGCCTTGGGGCTGCGCCTGTCAAGTTTGGAACGGTTCTAAGTTTTGGGGGTGGCCCAGATACGCGCCTTAAGCGCAACGATCAGGATTGCCCCGATGCCCAACGCATCGGGGCGCGCACAGCCCGCCCCCCCGGGGCGGCCGCACGTATACGTGCAGCAACCCCGGCGTGACGGCTGCGCCCCTTATGTTGCGCCTGTTGCCAAGAAAGCGAGAGAAAGTCGGGGACGTTCCCCGCTTAACTAATACTCTCCAACCGTTCCTTGGACATATCCCCCGGCACGATGGTCACTGGGATCGGCAGATTGCCGGAACTGCGGGTCATCGCCGTCACCAGGGGGCCGGGACCGGACTTTTCAGTCGCCGCCCCCAAGACCAAGACGCCGATCTGCGGGTCTTCCTTCACCTGCGCCAGAATCTCGGTCACCGGGTCGCCTTCACGGATCACCAGTTCGGGGTTGATCCCCTTGCGGTCGCGCATCCACTTGGCGAAGACCTCAAAATGCGCCTCGATCCGCTCGCGCGCTTCGGCGCGCATCAGGTCGGCCACACCCATCCAATGCTGATATTCCTCGGGCGGGATGATCGACAGGATGGTCACGCCACCCCCAGTATGGGACGCCCGGAGCGCGGCAAAGCGCATCGCGTTCAGGCATTCCCTGCTGTCGTCGAGAACGACGAGAAACTTCCGCATCATGGCTCTCCTTCGCGGCAATCATGCCGCTGCCCCGCGCGGGTGGCAAGGGCAGAGGCGCAAGGTCACGCGATCAAAGAGAAAACCCCTCCCGGCCGAGGGGACACCGGAAGGGGCAAGGGGAAACGGGATCGGGGAAGGATCACCGTTCGCAGACGGGCGCGATTCCGACGGCCCACCTGATGTGTGGCACAGCGATGTGACAGGCGAATGTCGGATGCTATGCGTCGCGCACCCGCCGCCGTGCCATCCGCAGGGCCGTGGATTTCACCAATCCCACGACGCTTTGCGCCAACAGCACCAAGAACGCGCAGAAGCCGCCAATGAACTGTATCGTCAGATCGGAAAACCGCACCATCGCACGCAACATCCGGGCGGGTCCCGCAAGGTCAGCCCCGGCGATCAGGCGCGATGGCCCCAACGCCTCGGCCCCATTGGCCAGACGGCGGGCGGTCACTGGACCATCCACCAGCGGCAACAGGTGCAGCGCCCGCGCGGTGCCGGTCACACTTTGCAGGCGGGTAAGGTCGGCCGCAGTGGCAATCAGCGGCGTAAAGGCATCAGCGCGGATCGCAGTGGCCAGATCATCGGCGCTCCGCACCGTAGGCAGACGCGCCCAATCCACCCCGTTGCGCACCGCGACGCGGATCACGCCCGACAATCCCTCCGACAACCGCCCCGCCCCCCGCGCCACCTTGGCCAGTCCGGCGCCTGCCTTGACCGACAGCGAGGTTCCACCGGAAAACAGCACCAGCGCCGTCGCCCCCAACCCGATGATGGACAGGCCAAGGTCGATTTCGTCAATCTCTGTCCCCGCCAGATGCGCCGTCCCAGCTCGCACGATCCCAGCCACATCGCCCACCGGCGTCAGGTCCACCGGCGCACGGCACAAGAGCAGCAGCGACACCGTGCAAGCCCCGGCATCCATCACACAGGCGGCACAGCTTTGCGCCGTCGCGAGCAGGCCCGAGTCCGTCGCGCGCAGCATTTGCAGACGGTCCACCAGATCGGGCGGTAGGTCTATTGTGCGCTCGCGGGCCAGATCGGTCAGTGCCTCAATCACCACCCAATCGCGCGGCTCTGCGTCCAGATGCGCCGATAAACGTCCGGCCAAAGCCTCTGGCGTCGCAGCTTCGGCCAACACCGTCTCGGTCGCTGCGACGATCTCTGACGCTGCCGCATCGCGCCACATGGCAAGCGCCGGATCGGTGGCCAGACGCGCCCCTGACCACAGCGTAAAGACCAGCGACGCCACAAGCGCCAGCGTCAGCAACAGCCGCGCCAGCGCCCGCATCGCCTTAACGACGGCGTGAGCGGATCATGCCCACGATGTCATAGACCTGATCGACAATCGGCCGCGCAATCGCCTCGGCCCGGTCGGCCCCAACGCCAAGAAGGCGGTCAATCTCGGCCTGATCCTGCATCAGACGGTTCATCTCACGCGTGATCGGTTCCAGCTTTGCCACCGCCAGATCGGCCAAGGCGGGCTTGAACGTCCCAAACTGTGCCCCCGCATAGTCGCGGATCACCTGTTCCGGCGTATGCCCGGCCAAGGCGGCGTAGATATTGACCAGATTGCGCGCCTCAGGCCGGTCTTTCAGCGCATCGAGGGTATCAGGCAGCGGTTCCGGGTCAGTTTTCGCCTTGCGGATTTTCTTTGAGATGGTGTCGGCATCATCCGTCAGATTGATGCGCGATTGGTCCGACGGATCGGATTTCGACATCTTCTTGGTGCCGTCCCGCAGGCTCATGACCCGCGTGGCCGCGCCTTCGATCACGGGCTCCACCACGGGGAAGAACTCCACCCCATAGTCATTGTTGAACTTGATCGCGATGTCGCGGCACAGCTCAAGGTGCTGCTTCTGGTCATCCCCCACCGGCACATGCGTGGCCTTATAGGCCAAGATATCCGCCGCCATCAGCGACGGATAGGCGAAGAGACCCAGCGAGACATTCTCGGAATTCTTCCCGGCCTTGTCCTTGAATTGAGTCATCCGGCTCATCCAGCCCATGCGGGCGATGCAGTTGAAGATCCAGCCCAATTCGACATGGGCGGTCACCTGCGATTGGTTGAACAGGATCGACCGTGCCGGATCAATCCCGGCGGCGATAAAGGCGGCGGCCCCTTCGCGCGTTTGCTGGCGCAGCTTTTCGGGGTCTTGCCAGACGGTGATCGCATGCATGTCCACCATGCAATAGATCGTTTCGATGCCTTCTTCCTGCTTCTCGACAAAGCGCTTCAACGCCCCGAGATAGTTGCCCAGCGTCAGTCCGCCCGAGGGTTGAATCCCTGAGAAGATGCGCGGGGGGAAGGTGGGCTGAGGCGTTTGGACCGCATCGGCCATGATATGCTCCCATCTGGTCAAAGTTGCGCCTTGGGCTTATCGCTGGCCACGGGTTGCGTCAATGACGCCGACCGCTTCGCCCCGATCCTGTGCAGGAGTGACCGATGAACGATGCCGCGCCGCTGAACCCTCTGCCGCCCGTGGTCTGGGCGCTTGCCCTGCCGATGATCGCGATGGAGGTGGTGGTGACCTTGGGCGCAAGCGGCCTTGTCGGCGGGCCAGAGGCCATCGGTTGGCGCTTGCAGGCGTTGGAACGCTTCGTCTTTGCCCCCGACATCATGCGCGCGATGGTGGAGCAGGGGGACTACCCGGCGAACCACATGATTCGGCTGGTGAGCTATCCCTTTGTCCATTCCAGCATGACCCACGCCCTTTTCGCGATCGTGATCCTTTTGGCCCTGGGCAAGATGGTGGCAGAGGTGTTCCGCTGGTGGGCCGTGTTGGTGATCTTCTTTGGTGCGACTCTGGCGGGGGCTGCAGCCTATACCGTGCTGCCGATGGTGCATCTGCCGCTTTATGGCGGCTATCCGCCAGTTTACGGGCTGATTGGCGCGTTTACCTGGCTTTTGTGGACGCGGGCCTTGGTGACGGGCGGCAATCGACTGAGCGCCTTTGGCATGATCGGCTTTCTGATCGGAACCCAGCTTTTGTTCACCCTGTTCGGCGGTGTGGGGTGGGAGATCGTGGCCGACCTTGCCGGATTCGTGATTGGGTTCTTGATGTGCTTTGTGGTCAGCCCCGGCGGGTTTGCGCGGCTGGCGTCTTGGTTGCGTCAGCGTTGACGGCGCATCGCGGCACGCAGGTCTGAAAGCCGATAAGCGCGGAAGGCCAGGACCGCACCACCATAGCTGACCATCCCCGCCGCAATCAGCGCAAGCAAGGCAGGATAGCGCCAACCGGGGGTGGACAGCAGACCCTGCAATCCCCAAGCCGCGCCCCACAGCACCAGTGCCATCACCCCACAGGCCGCAAGGATGCGCGGCAAGCGGCGGCGCAGGCGGTCGTCAAACCGCGCCTCATCCCCCATCGCCCGCGATCCGCGCCACAACTGCCAAACCATGGTCCAGCCCGCGACAGTGGTGGCCAAGGCGGCGGCGGAAAAACCGATCAGCGGCATCAGGCCCACGGCAAAAACAGCATTCACCGCCATCGACCACAGGGCAAATCGAAACGGGCTGCGGCTGTCCTCGCGTGCATAGAACAAGGGTTGCAGCACCTTGTGCAGCACAAAAGCGGGCAGACCCGCGCCGTAGATGGCCAGCACCAAAGCGGTCGCCTGCGTATCGGCGGCAGTGAAAGCCCCGCGTTCATAGAGCACCTGCGTTAGCGGCAGCGCGATCACCATCAACGCCACAGCGGCGGGAAGCGTCAGCAGAAGTGCCAGTTCCGTCCCCCGGTTGAACGACTCCCGGCCCCCCGCCGAGTCGCCTGCGCGCAGGCGGCGCGACAGGTCGGGCAGCAGCACCGTGCCGATGGCAATGGCCACCACGCCAAGGGGAAGTTGATACAGCCGATCCGCATAGACCAGCCACGACACCGCGCCCTCAGTGTAGCTGGCCACTTGCCGCCCCACCAGCAAGTTGATCTGCACCACCCCGCCCGTCAGCACGGCAGGGGCGGCAATCATCGCCAAACGCTTCAAATCCGGCGACAGGCGCGGCAGGCCGGGGGTAAAGCGCAAGCCCATCCGATGCGCCGCGACCCAGGTAAAGGCCAGTTGCGCGATCCCCGTCACCGGCACAGTCCAGGCCAGCGTCAGCCCGATGTCCCAGCCCAACGACACCGCCAGCCCAATGGCCGCGATGAACATCAGGTTCATCAACACCGGCACAAACCCGGCCTCGGTAAACCGGCCATAGGCATTCAGCGCCCCCGACAGCAGGGCGACAAGGCTGATGAACAGGATGTAGGAAAAGCTGATCTGCCCGAACATCACCGCCAGATCAAAGCGTTCCGTCCCTGCAAAGCCCGAGGCCATCGCCCACACAAGCCACGGCATCGCCAATGTCCCAAGCACCGAAAACACGATCAGAACCGCCGCCAGCCCGTTAAAGGCATCGCGGGCAAAGCCCTGCGCATCGTCGCCGCTTTCCAGCTTTTTGGCGAAGATCGGCACGAAGGCCATGTTGAACGCGCCTTCGGCAAAGAAGCGGCGGAACATGTTGGGCAGCGAAAACGCCACGTTGAAGGCATCCGCCACCGGACCCGCGCCCAAGTAAGCCGCCATCATCATGTCGCGCGCAAAGCCCGCGCCGCGCGACAGCAGCGTCCAGCCGCCCACCGTGACGGCCGAGCGGATCAATCGGATCGGTTGCATGGCCTCTTGCCCCCCGCGCCCGCCGGCAAGATCATGTCAGCGCGCGTTCCGCGCCGTCGATCATGGCCTGCCTAAGCTTTTTCTCCAGCGCTTCCTGCCGCGATTTCTGGTGCAGCTTCAAGCCGAACATGTCCTTGACGTAAAAGCTGTCCACCACCTGCGCGCCAAAGGTCGCGATCACGGCGCTGGCGATGTAGATGTTGTTCGCCGCCAAGGTGCGGGTCAGATCGAACAGCAACCCCGGACGGTCGCGGGTATCCACCTCGATGATGGTGTAAATCTCTGACCCTTCGTTGTCGAAGGTGATGTGGGTGGGAAAGCGAAATTCCCGCTCGCGCTTTTTGACCTTGTCGCGGTCACGAAAGGCGTCGCGGGGTTTGATCTCTCCGGCCAGCGTGCGGTGGATCATCTGGCGCAGGCGCGGCAGGCGGGTGATCTCATAGGGTTTGCCGTCGACGTCCTGCACCCAGAATACCGCCGTCGCATAGCCATCCTTGGAGGTATAGGTCCGCGCGTCCACCACATTTGCGCCAACCAGCGCCAAAGCCCCCGCCAAACGCGAGAAGATACCCGGATGATCCACCAGCGCAAAACAGGCGCGGGTGGCGTCGCGATGCGCGTCAGGGTGCAGATCGATGCGGATCTCATTGTCGGGCAGGTCGGTCAGCAGCCGGGCGAAGATCGCTTGTGTGTCGGTGGATAGTCCCTGCCAATAGGGCACATAATGCCGTGCGGTTTCTTGCGCCAAACGCTCGGGCGTCCAGTCGCGCAAGGCGTCGCGCAGGGCGGCTTTGGCCTCATCCTCGCGCTTTTCACGGTTGATGGTTTCAAGCCCGTCCTCCAGCGCGTCAAAGGTTTGCTGGTAAAGCTGCCGCAGCAGCATGGCCTTCCAGTTGTTCCACGTCCCCGGACCTACACCGCGGATATCGCAAACCGTCAACACCGTCAGCAAATCCAGCCGCTTGCGCGTTTTCACCACCTTGGCAAAGTCGCGTACCGTGCGCGGATCACCGATGTCGCGTTTCTGTGCCATGTCGGACATCAGCAAGTGATAGCGCACCAGCCATTCAACGGTCTCAGATTCCTCAGCGCTAAAGCCAAGGCGATGGCAGACCCGACGGGCGATTTGCGCGCCGATGATGGAATGATCCTCGGGTCGGCCCTTGCCGATGTCATGCAAGAACAGCGCCAGATACATCACCTTGCGGTCGATGCCGTCTTTCAGGATGCCCGAGACCACGGGGAGTTCCTCGACCAATTCGCCGCGTTCGATCTGCGCAAGGATCGAGATGCATTGGATGATATGCTCATCCACCGTATAGTGGTGATAGACATTGAACTGCATCATCGCGACGATGGGTTCAAACTCGGGGATAAACGCGCCCAGAACGCCCAATTCGTTCATCCGCCGCAGCGCCCGTTCCGGGTTGCCGTGTTTGAGCAGGAGGTCGATGAAAATCTGGACAGCCTCAGGGTCGGCGCGCATGTCGTCGTCGATCCGATGAAGGTTTGCTGCAATCAGGCGCATCACGTTGGGGTGCAACAGATAGGCGGTGCGCAAGGCCTCTTCAAAGGCGCGCAAAAGGTTCAGCTTGTCGGACAGCAATGTCTTGGCGTCTGTCACATCCAGCCGCCCCTGAACCACCCGATAGCCAGGGCGCACCTTCTTGTTGCGGCGCCGGAACAGACCCATGAGGGTGGCTTCGGGCTTGGCGTGGCGGGCCTCAAGCTCGGTCAGGAAGACGCGGGTCAACTCGCCCACGCGGGTGGCCTGGCGGAAATAGTCCTGCATGAAGTGTTCAACCGCGCGTCGCCCCGTGGTGTCGGCATAACCCATGCGGCTGGCCACTTCGACTTGCAGATCAAAGGCCAACTGGTCCTGCGCGCGGCCGGTGATGTAATGCAGATGGCAGCGCACCGCCCATAGAAAATCCTCCGCACGGGCAAAAAGGTCAAACTCTTCCCGCGTCAAGAGCCCCGCTTGCACCAGACCCGAAGCGGACCCCACCCTGTGCAGGTATTTCCCGATCCAATAGAGGGTTTGCAGGTCGCGCAGCCCGCCCTTGCCCTCTTTGACATTGGGTTCCAGCACATAGCGCTGCCCCCCTTGCCGCTTGTGCCGTTCCGCGCGTTCGGCCAGCTTGGCCTCGATGAATTCGGGGCCGGAGTTGCGAAATACTTCATCCCAAAGTCTGTCGGCCAGTTCTGTTGCCAAGGGTGCGTGACCGGCCAGAAAGCGATGTTCGAGCATCGCCGTGCGAATGGTGATGTCGTCGCGCGACAGGCGCAGGCAATCACGCACTGTACGCGAGGCGTGGCCCACTTTCAGCTTCAAATCCCACAGCATATAGAGCATGGATTCGATCACGCTTTCCGCCCATGGCGTGATCTTCCAAGGCGTCAGAAACAGCAGGTCCACATCGGAATGGGGCGCCATTTCGGCCCGGCCAAAGCCGCCAACGGCCAGAACGGTGATCCGCTCCGCCTCGGTCGGGTTGGGCAGAGGGTGAAGTCCGAGTGCCACATGAAAGGCTGTGATCACCAGCCCATCGGTCAGATAGGCCTGCGCCCGGATCAGGCTGCGCGCGGCATGGGGGTGGAGGGTAAAGGCCGATGCCAAGGCGGCATTTCCCGCAGCCTTGGCTGCCAACAGATGTTTAACGGCAATCGCGCGGGCCGCGCGACCCTCTGAGGCTGTCGCAATTTCGGCGGCAATCGCCGCGCCAAGCGCCCTTGTGTCAATGATTTCGGCCCCCGGAAGGATCATCTCCTCGGGGGCCGCGGGATCAACAGCGGTGGCCGCAGCCACCAAAGCCTGTGTCATTACATGCCCCTGATCAGAAACCCGCACCACCAAAGGCGCTGGGGGCCGGGTCAATCACCACGACCGCGTTGTTGCGGATCTGCGCCACGGCAAGGCCCCGCTCATTCGTGCCATTGGGCAGCAGCCGGAAGATGCCATTGACGCCGACATAGCCCGCACCTTGCGTGAGCGAAGCCCGGTCCAGAGGCGAACCCCGCTTTGCCAGCGCCGCGACGGCCGCAACCCCGTCATAGGCCACACCCGACAGCCAATGCGGCTCGGACCCGTAGGTGGCCAGATAGCGTGCCCGATACTGCTGATGCAGGATCGGGTCGGGCATGGTGAACCAGCCGCCCTGAACCCCCGGCAAGGTCACGACCGTGGGCAGAATGTCCCAACGCGTCAGGCCGATATACTGCGTTGTGGCCGGGCTGACTCCGTTTTCCGACAGCATTTGCGTCAGCAAAGGCAGCGCACCACCCGCGTCAGAGGTCAGAAACACCGCCTGCGCGCCGGTGGACCTGGCCTGCGCCGCCATGCCCGGCACCGCTTGAATGATACCGTTTTGTGAGTATTCAAAGCCGGCCACCGCCACCACGCTGGCCCCGGCCGCCGCCGCGCCCTGCTGGATCGCATTGCGCCCAATCTCTCCGGCGGCGTTGTTTTCATGCACGATCATCAGCCGAGACTTGCCATTGCGCATGGCGTGACCGGCCAGACGGCGGGCAGTGTTCTCAAACGTCGGTCCAAGGACAAACAGGTTCCCCCCGGCAATGCCCGAATTGTTCGAAAAAGACAGGACATTAATACCCGAAGCGGCAACAGCAACAGCTGCAGCGTTCGATTCCTCTGCCCGAAGCGGGCCAAGGATGACCTGCGCGCCCTCAGCCACAGCGGTTTGTGCGGCATTGGCGGCCATCGCGGGCTGGCCAGCGGTGGGATAGACGTTCAGCGTGACCTGCACCGACCCGCCCAGATCCGCGATGGCCATCCGCGCGGCGTTTTCCAGATCGCGGGCAAGGATGTCATCCCCTGGAGTGGCTGATCCCGAAGGCACCAACAGCGCGACAGTGATCGGTCCGCCAGTCCCGCTGCTCACGCTGGGGGTTGGCCCCGCAGCGGGTTGGCAGGCGGCCAGCGCCAGAAGGGCCAACCCGGCGGCAAAGGGCCGAGCGATAAAGGCCAGCGACTTGCGGGTCCGGTGCAAAAGCGACAACATGCGAATTCCTCGTATCAGGGGCACGGCAGGATGCGAAAGGCTGGGCAAGCCTAAGATGTTCCACCGAGGAAGTAAACTTGCGGGGCATGCGATGACAGGGGAAACGACCGGACCGGCGGAGGATGGCGTGCAGCCGCTGGCAGCGGGGGGAATACCTGCCTCGACGGTCCAGCACGGTGGTGCGATCCGCAAGATGTTGCCCGCCGGCCTGCATCTGGTCGCAACCCCCATCGGGGCCGCGCGCGACATCACCTTGCGCGCGCTGGATATCCTCGCCTCCGCCGATGTGTTGGCGGCAGAAGACACCCGCACCCTGCGCCATCTGATGGAGATCCACGGAATCCCGCTGAACGGTCGCCCGATGGTGCCCTGCCATGACCACAACGAACGCGAGGCAACGCCACGCCTTTTGCGCGCAATCGCCGAGGGCAAGTCGGTCGCCTATGCGTCTGAGGCCGGGACACCCTTGGTGTCTGACCCGGGCTTCCAACTCGCCCGCGCGGCGATTGCCGAAGGGGCGACAGTGCTGGCCGCCCCTGGACCTTCGGCGGTGCTGTGCGCGCTGACCGTGGCGGGCCTGCCCTCGGACCGGTTCCTCTTCGCAGGCTTTCCGCCCAACACCCAGGCGGCGCGGCGCAGGTTTCTGGAAGACCTGCGCGACGTCCCGGCCACGCTGGTGCTTTACGAAAGCCCCAAGCGCGTTAACCACACGCTGGAAGAGTTGTCGCGGGTTTTCGGGGCGGTGCGATATGCTGCGGTGTGTCGGGAATTGACGAAGCGATTCGAAGAAGTGACGCGCGGGACTTTGGCAGACCTCGTGGCGCAATTCGCGGATCGGGACGTGAAGGGCGAAATCGTTCTGGTGATCGACCGCGCGCCCGATGCGGTGGCCGATGCCGAAACGGTAGATGCGGCGTTGGACAGGGCGCTTCAGACCATGAGCGTCAAAGATGCGGCGGCGATGGTCGCGGAAGCCTACGGTTTGGCAAAGCGGGATGTCTATCAACTGGCGCTGAAACGGTCCGACTGACCGGATGCGCCGTGAAAGGGGCGGCGATGCAGTCGGCGATCAAGGCGGATCGGGGCATGCGCTCGCATCTTGCGGGCTTGGCCGCAGAAGACGCGGTGGCGCGGCATTACGATGCGGCAGGACGCTCTGTCTGCGCCCGGCGCTGGCGCGGCCAATGGGGCGAAATCGATCTGATCGCACGGGACGGGGACCAATTGGTGCTGATCGAGGTCAAGCAAAGCCGCACACATGACGAAGCCATGTCACACATCACCCAAGGGCAGGTGGAACGCGTGTTCCATGCCGCTGCGGAATTTGTCGAAAGCGAACCTGCCGGTGCGATGACCGATCTGCGCTTTGATCTCGCGCTGGTCGATGCCACGGGCCGGGTGGTGGTGCATGAAAACTTCTGGGTGAACTGACAGGGTTTGCATCTGCTGCGGGCTTGGGCCATCAAGGGCCACGCGAAACGGAGGATGCTCATGCCGATCAAGCCGCTTAGGGTTGCACTGCAAATGGACCCAATCGGGTCTGTGAACATCAACGCCGACTCCACCTTTCGCATCGCGCTTGAGGCACAGGCGCGCGGGCATTCCTTATTCTATTACACGCCGGACCGTCTGGCCTTTGATGACGGACGGGTGATCGCACGGGGTTGGCCGATCCAGGTCCAGCGAGAGCTTGGCAATCACGTGAGCTATGGCGCGGAAACTGAAGTCGACCTGTCGACCTTTGACGTGGTCTGGTTGCGGCAGGACCCGCCCTTTGACATGGGCTATATCACGACGACACACCTGCTGGAATTGATCCACCCCCGGACGCTGGTGGTGAATGATCCGTTCTGGGTCCGCAATTCGCCCGAAAAGCTGCTGGTGCTGCGCTTTCCGGACCTGACGCCGCCGACCATGATCGCGCGGGATCTGGCCACCATCCGCACCTTCAAGGCGCGGCATGGCGATGTGATCCTGAAACCGCTCTATGGTAACGGCGGGGCGGGTGTATTCCGGCTGGACCCGAATGACCGCAATCTGGCGTCTTTGCATGAACTCTTTACCGGCATGAGCCGCGAGCCGCTGATCGTGCAGAAGTTTCTGCCGGACGTGTCCAAGGGCGACAAGCGGGTGATCCTTGTCGATGGGGAGCCTGTGGGGGCGATCAACCGTGTGCCGCAGGCGGGTGAAACGCGGTCGAACATGCACGTCGGCGGGCGGCCGGAAAAGATTGGCCTCACGGAGCGGGACTTGGAGATTTGCCGCCGCATCGGGCCGGTGTTGAAGGAAAAGGGGCAGGTCTTTGTCGGCATCGATGTGATCGGCGACTGGCTGACCGAGATCAACGTGACCTCGCCCACCGGCTTGCAGGAGTTGGAGCGGTTTGACGGCACCAACGCCGCCGCGCGGATTTGGGACGTGATCGAGGCCAAGCGGGCCTGATTATTTCGCGTCCTGAATTTTTGCCTGAAAACGCGTTGTGTGCGTTAGCCCTGCCCGCCAATCATCAGACGGTAACTGACCGCTTCGGCGACATGGGGGCGGCGAACCTGATCTTCGCCGTCCAGATCCGCGATGGTCCGTGCCACCCGCATCACGCGGTGATAACCGCGTGCGGACAGGGCGAAGCGTTCGGCCACGCGGGTCAGGAAGTCGCGGCCTTCGGGATCGGGGCTGGCGACCTCTTCCAGCAAGCGCCCCTCGAGATCGGCATTCACGCGGGCACCCGGCGCCCCCTCAAACCGTGCCTCTTGCCGGTTGCGCGCCGCGCGCACCCGTGCGGCCACCGTTGCCGATGTATCGCCGGAGGCGGGGAGGTCGAGATCGGCATAGCCCACGGGCGGGACTTCGACTCGCAGGTCAAAGCGGTCCATCAAGGGGCCAGAGATTCGGCTCATGTAATCTTCGCCGCAGACAGGTGCACGGCCGCAGGCGCGGGCGGGATCGGTCAGGTAGCCGCATTTGCAAGGGTTGGCGGCTGCCATCAGCAAGAACCGGCAAGGGTAGCGCACATGGGCATTGGCGCGGGCCACCACCACTTCGCCGGTTTCAATCGGTTGGCGCAGGGTTTCCAGCACGGCGCGCGGGAATTCGGGAAACTCGTCCAAGAAAAGCACGCCATTATGGGCAAGGCTGATCTCCCCCGGCTTCGCTCCCTTGCCGCCGCCGACAATCGCCGCCATCGATGCCGTGTGATGGGGTTCGCGGAAAGGCCGCGTGCGGGAAATGCCGCCTTCGTTCAAGAGACCCGCCAGCGAATGGATCATCGAAGTTTCCAGCGCCTCGACCGCCGACAGGGGCGGCAGGATGCCGGGCAGACGGGCGGCCAGCATGGATTTGCCGCTGCCGGGTGTGCCCACCATCAGCATGTGGTGCCGTCCGGCGGCAGCGATTTCCAACGCGCGTTTGGCGCGTTCCTGTCCCTTGACCTCACGCAGATCGCGGCGTTGGGGGTCGGCGATAACTTCGCCCGCCTCGGCCGGGGTGATCGGAACCTGCCCCGTGTAATGGCGCAACACCTCATCGAGCGACCTTGCGGCCAGCACTTGTGTTGCGCCCACCCAAGCCGCCTCGGCACCGCAGGCTTTGGGGCAAAGCAGCACGCGGTCTTCTTCCGCCGCGGCCATGGCGGCAGGCAGGGCACCGATGACAGGCATCAGGCGGCCATCGAGTGACAACTCACCCAAGGCCACCGTCCGCTCGACCTCATCTTTCGGGATGATTTCCAGCGCAGCGAGCAAGGCCAGCGCGATGGGCAGATCGAAATGGGAGCCTTCCTTGGGCAGGTCGGCGGGCGAGAGGTTGATGATGATGCGCTTGGAGGGCAGGGCGATGGACAGGGCGGCAATGGCGGCGCGCACACGTTCGCGCGCCTCGCTGACGGCTTTGTCGGGCAGGCCCACGATGCCAAAATAGGGCGCACCGTTCGAGACGGCGCATTGCACCTCGACCATCCGCGCCTCGACCCCTTCGAAGGCCACCGTATAGGCCAATGCCACCGTGATTCCCCGCCGCCAGTTCCCCTAGGGGTAGGCCGGGAATGGTTTACGAATGGTAAAGGGCCATGAAGGCGGGCCAAGCCTCTGGGTCTGCCACGGTCTTGTCGCGGCAAAAGGCGTTGCAAAAGCCAAAGCGGCGACCAGCCAGCGCCAGCACATGGGTCACCGGCTTGCCAGAATAGGGACAAGTGGTGTTCTCCGCCTCTGTTCCCTCGACCGGCTGCGCCGGCAAAGGGCGAGGTCCCGGCCAATCGCGGCGGGGGTAGTCGCGGCGGTAATAGTCTTGATCTGCGCCGTCGACCATGCCCATGGCCCGCCAGCGCCGGAAAGACGGATGCGCGAGATGCGCTTGCACATAGGCCAAGGCGCGGTCGCTGACGGGCAGGTTATACCCCGCGATGCGACCCGCAACGGGGGCAAAGAATGCATCCGCCGCCGAATAGGCGCCGCAGAGCCAGACATGGGACCCGGTCTGTTCACGCGCCCAGTCCCAGATCACCTCAAGCCGTGCCAGATCGGCCAGCACCTCGGACGGTGGGGCGCAATCAGTATAGCTGACGCGCAGGTTCATTGGGCAATGGGACCGCAGCGCACCAAAGCCTGCGTGCATCTCGGCGGCCAAGACACGGGCCACGGCGCGTGCCTTGGGGTCTGTCGGCCAAAGCCCGGCGTCGAGATGGCGAGAGGCCAATTCTTCCGCAATGGCGATGGTCTCAGGCACCACGACACCATCAGGCGTGCGCATCGTGGGCGCGGTCTTGCCGGGGGGAAATTGCCGCAACAAGGTCGGCAATTCGTCGGTATAAAGCCGCGCGCCGATGGTCTTGACCGGGATGCCAAAGGCGTCAAACAAGAGCCAGCCCCGCAAGCTCCATGACGAATAGGCGCGGTCGCCGATCACGAGGTCATAGGTCATCTGCCGCCCCTTTTGCCTATTGCGCGCTCAGAGTAGGTGACAGGTCGCCCTCCGCCAAGCCGCATTTGCCCTAGGGAAGGTGGTTGATGGCCTGCACGGCCCATCCTGTCGGCCCATGGTCAAGGCGGGTGACGGAAAGGTTGTCGATGCGGTGGCCCAAAACCTCGGCCCCGGCACAGCCAAGCGCGCGTTGCACCTGTGTCAGGATGGCACCGAAATGCGCGACAATGACGATATCGCGCCCTGCATGGGTCGCCAGCAAAGCATCGGTGGCAGCGGTGATCCGCGTGGCGGCATCGTTCCAGCTTTCGCCATTCGGGGCGCAATGGTCGCCGGGTGCATCCCAATAGGCGAAGGACAATTCTGGGTGGCTGTTGGCGATGGCATCCCATGCCATACCGTCCCAATCGCCAAAATTCAGCTCACGCAGGCCGGGATGGTGTGGCAGGCGCTGGCGGCCCGCGCCGATGGCATCGGCGGTGGCCACAGCACGGATCAGGTCGGAAGAGATCAGGACCCCCCCTTTGGGCAGATGTGCGTCCAAGCGCGCAAGCGCGGTATGGTCGGACAGGTCGGCCGGCACATCGCGCCAACCCACCATGGTTTTCTCATGCGTCGGCCCGTGACGCACCCACCAGAAGCGCGTTACAACCATGTCGGACGCTCCCCCTTGAGTACCATCGGCAGCCCCGCCATGACGCCGATCACCAGACCGGCCTGCGCGGCGATGCGTTGGTTCAACCGGCCTTGGGCATCGCGGAACCGTCGGGCGAGGGCGTTTTCGGGAACGATTCCCCATCCAACCTCGTTTGACACGACAGTGACCGGGGCAGGGCATGTTTCCAGCGCCGCCAGTAGGCGGGCAGTTTCGGCGTCAAGATCATGCTCGGCCAACAGGTGGTTGGTCAGCCAGAGCGTGGCGCAGTCGATCAAGACCGCCTCGTTTGGGGTGACGGCAGAAAGGGCGACAGGAAGGTCAAGCGGGGCTTCGACGGTGATCCAGTCCGCGCCACGATCCGCGCGGTGCCGTGCGATGCGGTCGCGCATTTCACCGTCCCAAGCCTCGGCGGTGGCGATGTAACGGCGGGGGCGGCCAGACTCGCGGACCAACCGCTCGGCAAGGCCCGATTTGCCCGAGCGCGCGCCGCCGACCACGAGGGTCAGCGGGGGAGAATTAAAATTGCGTGATTTCTGTGATCCGGTCACGGCGCAGCCTCGTATCAAGGGTTAGAACGGCGACATGCCGCAGCACGTCGTCTGAATGTCTGTCCGAACCGGGGGGTTCTTCATGGCGCTTGACGGATATACTGACCATTCCATGTCGCGCCAAGCGATGCGGGCGGAGCTTCTGGACGCGGAAACGGAATTGGGTTTGGCACGGGCTTGGCGCGATCACCGCGACGAGCAGGCACTGCACCGCTTGATCACCGCATACATGCGCCTGGCGATTAGCATGGCGTCGAAGTTTCGTCGCTATGGCGCGCCGATGAATGACCTGATCCAAGAGGCCAGCCTTGGCCTGATGAAAGCGGCAGAAAAGTTTGACCCAGATCGGGGTGTGCGCTTTTCCACCTATGCCGTCTGGTGGATCAAGGCGAGCATTCAGGACTATGTCATGCGCAACTGGTCGATGGTGCGCACCGGCTCCACCTCTAGCCAGAAGGCTTTGTTCTTCAACCTGCGGCGCGTGCAGGCAAAGCTGGAGCGTGAAGCGGCGGCACGCGGCGAAACGCTGGACCAGTTCCAACTGCGCCAGCAAGTTGCGACTGAGGTGGGCGTGTCCTTGGCCGATGTCGAGATGATGGAAGGCCGTCTTTCGGGCAGCGATTTCAGCCTGAACGCCACCCAATCGTCGGATGAAGATGGTCGCGAATGGATCGACGCTTTGGAGGATGAACAGCCCCAAGCCGCCGAACAGGTCGAAGGCGCGCATGACGCCCAACGTCTGCGCGATTGGCTGATCAAGGCGATGCAGGCGCTCAACCCGCGCGAGCGCTTTATCGTGGCCGAACGCAAACTGCGTGAAGAGCCCCGTACTTTGGAAAGCCTGGGCGAGGAATTGGGCCTGTCCAAAGAGCGCGTGCGCCAGTTGGAAGCGGCCGCCTTCGCCAAGATGCGCCGCAGTCTGGAAAGCCAATCCCGCGAAGTGCATCACTTCCTGATGTGATCCCGATCCCATGAAACGTGATCTGAACGAGCGCCCGCAGAAATGCGGGCGCATTCTTTTGCGCCTTGCCCTGCGCAGGGCGCAGGCCAAGGCAAGGGGGGCTTGTGCAGCCCCCGTCGCCCGGCAAAGCCGAGCGACTCCCCGCAGGATGTTTTG
>JAIYDR010000307.1 GCA_027487395.1 Rhodobacter sp.
CCGCACCTGCCGCTTGACGGCTTCATCCAGCTTGCCATGGCGGCGGGGGTGCATGCCGTGGAAATCCGCAACGACATCGAAGGCCGCGAATTTGCCGATGGCACGCCCGCCGCCGAGGTGAAGGCCCGGCTGGATGCGGCGGGGCTGGCGGTGGCATCCGTCAATGCGCTGCAACGCTTCAACGAATGGACGCCCGAGCGCGCGACAGAGGCCGAGGCGATCATCGCCTATGCCGCCGCCCTTGGTGCGCCCGGTGTCGTGCTGTGTCCGGTGCATAACGAGGACAACGGCTGGACCGAGGCCGAGGCCGAGCGCAACCTGCGCGACGGCTTGCGCCAATTGCGCCCGATTTTGCAGGCGCATGGCGTCACGGGCTATGTCGAACCCCTTGGAATGAAGGGGTCTACGATGAAACGGCAGGACATGGCCGTGGCGGCGGTGACCGATATCGACGGTTGGGACGCCTACGAGTTGTGCTACGACACCTTCCAGTTCTTCCGCTGCGGCGACACGCAGCTTTTCCCTGAACGCATCGGCCTTGCCCATATGTCGGGCATTTCGCGCCCCGATCTTGGCCCCGCCGAGCTGACTGAACCGGATCGCGGGTTGATCTTCATCGACGACCGGGTTGGCAATGTGGCGCAACTCCGCAGTCTGATCGCTGCCGGATACAAGGGCTTCGTGTCGATGGAGCCGTTCAGCCCCGCCGTCCAGCAAGACCCCGATCTGATGTCGCGCCTGCGCGCCAGCCTTGAATACGTCGGTGCGCTACTGCCGAAGACTGCCTGACAACGCAAGGTGCCAAGCCCGTGCGGTGGGGGTTTGGCGCATCCTGCAATGCAATGGAAAATGCATTGCAAGAAAAATTGCCAAAAACAAAAATTGACAAAACAGACGCAACCGCATTTGATACCTGCAGGCGAAACTCGCCATCCGGCCAAGGGAGCCGGTGATTCCAAGGGAGGAATACGAATGAAAAAGACTCTGCTGCTCGCATCCGTCGCGATCGCGAGCCTGACCTCGGCCGCGTCCGCTGCCGACCTCAAGGTCTGCGTGAGCTGGTCGAACTTCCGCGAAGAGCGCTGGAAAACCGACGAAGCCGCGATCAAGGGCGCATTGGACGCTGCCGGTGCGGAATACATCTCGGCGGACGCCCAGACCTCGGCCACCAAGCAGCTTGCCGACATCGAAGGCATGATCACCCAGGGCTGCTCGGCGCTGATCATTCTGGCGCAAGACTCGGCCTCCATCGGGCCGGCCCTCGATGCCGCGCAGGACGCGGGCATCCCGGTCGTCGGCTATGACCGCATGATCGACGACCCGCGCGCCTTCTACCTGACCTTCGACAACGTCGAAGTCGGCCGGATGCAGGCCCGCGCTGTTCTGGAAGCGATGCCGAAGGGCCGCTATGTCATGATCAAGGGCTCGCCCGTTGACCCGAACGCAGACTTCGTGCGCGGCGGCCAGCAGGAAGTCCTGCAAGCGGCGATCGACGCGGGTGACATCACCATCGTCGGCGAGGCCTATACCGAAGATTGGCAGCCTGCCAACGCCCAGAAGAACATGGAGCAGATCCTGACCGAGACCGACAACGGCGTCGATGCCGTTGTCGCCTCGAACGACGGCACCGCCGGTGGCGTGGTCGCGGCGCTGACCGCACAGGGCATGGCCGGTATCCCGGTTTCGGGTCAGGACGGCGACATGGCCGCGCTGAACCGCGTGGCGCTGGGCACCCAGACCGTTTCGGTGTGGAAAGACAGCCGTGCACTGGGCAAGGCCGCGGGTGAAATCGCCGTGGCGCTGGCCAGCGGCACCGCGATGGACGCCGTCGAAGGTGCGGGCAAGTTCACCTCGCCGGGCGGCAAGGAACTGACCTCGGTGTTCCTGAAGCCGGTTCCGATCACTAAGGACAACCTGGACGTGGTGCTGGACGCGGGTTGGATTGCCAAGGACGTGCTCTGCGCTGGCGTGACGGGCGACGTCGCCGTCTGCAAGTAATCTGACGGACGGAAAGATTGCGGCGTCCCGTGCAGCGGGACGCCGCGCTACATGGACGGACCCGCCCGAGAGGCGCGGCCCGAGGGGAGGAGAGACTGACATGACTGACACCGGGCAGGCCATCCCTGCGCCCGCGCCAAAGCGTGGCATCATCGACACGCTGGAAATTGACGTCCGGCTGCTCGGGATGCTGGTCGCCTTTGCCGCCATCGCGCTGGTTTTCACCATCTGGACGGGCGGCACCTTTGTCAGTCCGCGCAACGTCTTCAACATTTCCGTCCAAGCCGTGCCTGTGGCGATCATGGCTTGCGGGATGGTCTTCGTGATCGTCGCGCGGCAGATCGACCTGTCGGTCGGCTCGATGCTGGCCATGTGTTCCGCCGTCATGGCGATGAGCCAGGCCACTTGGCTGCCCACGGCGCTGGGGCTGGAATACGGCAGCCCGCTGATCCTTGTGATCACCATTCTTGTCGGCTTTGCTGTCGGCACGGGGATGGGGGCGATCACAGGCTGGCTTGTTGGCTATCAGCGCATCCCGTCCTTCATCGTCACGCTGGGCGGGCTGTTCGTCTGGCGCAATGTTAACTGGTACACGACCAACGGCCAATCCGTGTCCCTGACCGATCCGCATCTTCTGATGTTCGGCGGCACCGAAGGCGTGCTCGGCGCGCCGGTCAGCATGGTGCTGGGCGTCGCCGCCTCGGTCGCGGCGGTCGTGGGTCTTTTGTCCGCGCGGCGCAACAAGCAAAGTCACGGCTTCATCGTCAAACCGGCATGGGCCGAAGGCGTGATGATGGCGATGGTTGTCGGCACGATCATGCTGTTCGTCACATGGCTGTCGCGCTATCCGGTTCCCGAAGCCAAGCTGAAGCGCCTGTTCGAAGCGCAGGGCGAGGTGATGCCCGAAGGCTATACCGCGATGCATGGCCTGCCGATTTCCGTGATCATCCTGATCGTGGTTGCCGTCGGCATGACGATCATCGCCCGCAAGACCCGCCTTGGCCGCTACATCTTTGCGATGGGTGGCAACCCGGACGCGGCGGAACTGTCGGGCATCAACACCCGTGCGCTGACGGTCAAGATCTTTGCGCTGATGGGCTTTCTTTGCGGTCTGGCCGCGCTGATCGCCCAGGCCCGGCTGCAAAGCCACGGCAATGACATCGGCATGCTGGAAGAACTGCGCGTCATCGCCGCAGCCGTCATCGGCGGCACGGCATTGGCCGGGGGCGTCGGCACGATCTACGGCGCGGTCCTTGGCGCGCTGATCATGCAGTCGCTGCAATCGGGCATGGCCATGGTCGGGGTGGACACGCCTTTCCAGAACGTCGTCGTGGGGCTTGTCCTTGTGATCGCCGTCTGGGTCGACATCATCTATCGCAAGCGCATGGGGCTGATGAAATGAGCAACACTCGCACTCCGCTGGTCGAGATGCGCGACATCTCGATCTCGTTCGGTGGGATCAAGGCCGTGGACCATGTGTCGATCGACCTATACCCCGGCGAGGTTGTTGGTTTGTTGGGCCACAATGGCGCAGGCAAATCGACGCTTATCAAATGCCTGTCCGGGGCCTATCAGGCCGATGCCGGGGAAATCCTGATCAATGGCCAGAAGGTCGAGATCGCCAATCCCCGCGACGCCCGCGCCCAGAACATCGAAACGATCTACCAGACACTCGCGCTTGCCGACAATCTGGATGCCGCGTCGAACCTGTTTCTGGGCCGGGAAATCATGTCGAAGGGCCTGATGAACGACGCAAAAATGGAGGCCGAGACGCGCAAGATCATGGGCCGTCTCAACCCCAACTTCCGCAAGTTTAATGTTCCCGTCAGTGCCCTTTCGGGCGGTCAGCGCCAGTCGGTCGCCATCGCGCGGGCGGTCTATTTCAACGCCAAGATCCTGATCATGGACGAACCCACCGCCGCCCTCGGTCCGCACGAGACGCAGATGGTTGCCGAACTGATCCAAGAGTTGAAGGCGCAGGGATTGGGCATTTTCCTGATCGAACATGACATCCACAACGTCATGAAACTGTGCGACAGGGCGTCGGTGATGAAAAACGGCCAGCTTGTTGGCACGGTGAACGTCAACGAGGTGACGGATGACGACATCCTCGGGATGATCATCCTTGGCAAGAAACCCGCCCATCTGGCGGCCTGACCAAAGGGGCGCGCAGGGTCGCGCCCCCGACCTTTTCAAAGGGCACACCATGATCAATTATGCCGTTGTCGGTGCAGGCTGGATTTCGCAAGAGGCCTTCATGCCCGCCGTTGCCACGACCGGAAACTCGCGCATGCAGGCCATTGTGTCCGGCAGCCGAGACGCCGCGCAGAAGCTGGCCGATTTCCATGGCGTGCCAGAGGTCGTCGATTACAGCGGTTATGACGCGCTGCTGGCCAGCGACAGGATCGACGCCGTCTATATCGCGCTGCCCAATTCCATGCATGCCGATTAC
>JAIYDR010000015.1 GCA_027487395.1 Rhodobacter sp.
GCCTATAAGATTCTGGAATTGGATGACAAATACGGTTTTCTGAAACCGGGGGCGCGGGTGGTGGACCTTGGCTGTGCGCCGGGGGGCTGGTGTCAGGTCGCCGTGGCGCGGGTCAATGCGCTGGGGGAGAACGCCAAAAAACCGCAGGGGTCCGTGTTGGGCGTCGACTTGCAAGAGATCGATCCGATCCCCGGCGCGCAGATCCATGTGCTGGATTTCCTGTCGGATGAGGCGGATGCGCTGGTCAAGGGCTGGCTCGGGGGCAAGGCCGATGTGGTGATGTCCGACATGGCCGCCGCCGCATCGGGCCACAAAGGCACCGATCACTTGCGGATCATCGCGCTGGTTGAGGCGGCGTTGGCCTTTGCCTTTGACGTGCTGGACGAAGGCGGCACCTTTGTCGCCAAGGTGCTGGCAGGCGGGGCGGAAAATGAGATGCAGACCCTGCTGAAGAAGAACTTCCGCAAGGTGGCGAATGTGAAGCCGCCAGCCAGCCGTGCCGACAGTTCCGAGAAATTCGTGGTGGCGCAGGGGTTCCGCGGGGCGAGTCTGGCCGAGGCGGTGGAGGAGGAGTGATCCTTCGGGCCGATGACCTTGTGCTATTCGCAACGTCAGCCAAAGGGGCGTGGCCGTCACGCCGGGGGGGCTGCACGTATACGTGCGGCCGCCCCGGGGGGGGCGGGACGGCCGCGCCCCGATGCTTTGGGCATCGGGGCAACACCAACCTTTGCGAAGAATAAAAGAAAAAGGGCGCCCGAGGCGCCCAATTTTTCATCCGATAGGGGTAGGGCGATCAACCGCCCCAGTGCCGCACCGGGCCGCAATCCATGTGGACGAAGTCAGAGCGCGAGTAGCGACCCACGCCACCGGCGGCACAAGCCTCAGCCGCGCGGGCCATTTGGCCGACAGAGCGGGACTTCAACCGCAGATCCGCCGCCTGACCTTTCAGATGCAGCGAGTTGCGCGCCACGCCAGACGATTTGCCGCGCAGCATCGCGTTGGTCTTGGGGCAACGATAGCCCGACAGCAGCATGTAAGGTTCGGACACGTCCATCAGGCTGTGTGCTGCTGCCATGATGTCGACGGTGCGCGCATCCATCGACTTGACCTCATTCGTGCGCCAGTCACGCATGAAGTGGTTGATTTCCTTAAGCACTTCCGGGATGTATTCGCCTTCGACCCAATAGATCGTGTCCATGCTTTCGCCGGTCCGACCCGAGTACATCTTGATTCGCCGCACATCGCCCGCGCCCCGCAGCAGGCCAAAAGCGTTAGAATAGGTCGGCGCCGCTGCGACAGTCACCGCAGCAAAAGCCCCAAGCAGGCCACGCCGCGAAACGGTCAATGAAGATGGGATCGTCATGAAGCCTGCCTGTTCCAGTTTAGGTGCGCCGCCTGTACCGGCAGCTTTCGTACCACTTACCCCAAGTGCCCAAACTTTATTGCACATGACTTGTTCCCTCCCAAGCACCGAATCCCCGAGATGAGACATCCTTGCCGCCATCGGCAAATTTTTGCTGAAAGCCACTTTGCGGTGGTGGAAATCCGCCAAGCGACCATCGTTGCCAATTTGTGACAGGGGCAGGGGGCTTGCGCAGCGGTGCGGTGGACAGTTTCGCCGGATTCGCGCCAAGGTTGGTTGGGGCGCTTCGGTCGCATCGGCGGGGCTTGCCCACCATATATGACGTTCCGAATTGCTTTGAGGTTCACATGTTGCGCCAACCCCAGCTGTCCCGTTTGTCGGTTCTCGCGCTTTGTGCCGTTCTGGCCATCGCCGCGCCAAGCGGGGCTGAGGCTCAGGTGACCCCCTTCGCGCAGTCATTGGCGGAGGCTTCGGCGCAGGATGAGGTGATCGCCAGCTTTTATCAGGCCCGCGGCTATGCACCGTTCTGGACCCTGCCGGAACAGGTCTCTCGCCGCGCTGCTTTGTTCACCGCGCTGGAACACGCCGGGAATCACGGTCTGCCCGTCGCGCGCTATGACGCCGGGGCCTTGGCGCAAGCCATCCGCGCCGCCCAGACTGAGGGCGATTTGGGCCGGTTGGAATTCAAGCTGACCCGCGCTTTCCTGGCCTATGCGCGCGATGTGCATTCCGGCGTGTTGGAACCGGCGAAAGTCGATGCCGGGATCCTGCGCGAAGTCACGCATGACGATCCGGCGGCGCTGCTTGAGGGGTTTGCATCCTCTGACCCGGCCGCCTTTCTGCGCGGGCTTCCGCCGCAATGGCCGGAATATGCGCGGCTGATGAAGGAAAAGATCGACCTTGAACGCGTCATCGCCGCAGGCGGTTGGGGCCCCGAAATCTCGGGCGACAAGCTCGAACCGGGTGCAAGTGGCGCGCGGGTGGTGGCCTTGCGTGACCGTCTGGCGGGTCAGGGGTATCTTTCCCGCTCGGCGACCCAAGACTATGACGCCCGCATCACCCGCGCGGTGCAGCGCTTCCAGCTTGACCACGGCCTGACCGCTGATGGTGTGGCGGGTGAGGGCACGATGGCCGAACTCAACGTCTCGCCCGAAGTGCGGCTGCAATCGGTTCTTGTGGCGATGGAGCGGTTGCGCTGGATGGCAGGCACGGACCGCGGAGAGCGCTATGTCTGGGTCAACCAGCCCGACTTTACCGCCCAGATCATCAATGGCGGCGCGGTGGAGTTCCAGACCCGCGCCGTGATCGGCAAGGATGTCCCCGATCAGCGCAGCCCCGAATTCTCGGACGAGATGGAGTATATGGCGGTCAATCCGTCATGGGGCGTGCCGCGATCCATCATCGTCAAGGAATATCTGCCTTTGTTGCAGGCCAACCCCAATGCCGTGTCACATTTGCAGGTCGTTGATGGCAATGGCCGCGTGGTGCCCCGTGAGGCGGTGAATTTTGCCAACTACACCGCGCGCAGCTTCCCCTTTGGTCTGCGCCAGCCTCCGTCAGATGGCAATGCGCTGGGGAAGGTGAAGTTCATGTTCCCCAACCCCTATAACATCTACCTGCACGACACCCCGGCCAAAGAGCTTTTCGCGCATGAGGTGCGGGCTTACTCTCATGGCTGCATCCGCTTGGGCGATCCCTTTGACTTCGCCTATGCGCTGCTGTCGGTGCAATCGGCGGACCCGAAGGCCACCTTCCGCACTGCCTTGGACACCGATGTGGAAACCGTGGTGAAACTGGACAAACCCCTGCCGGTGCATCTGGTCTATTTCACCGCTTGGCCCGATGCCAAAGGCCATATGACATGGCGGCGCGATGTTTACGGCCGCGACGGGCGCATCTTTGACGCGCTGACCGAGGCCGGGGTGGTCTTGGGCGAGGTTCAGGGTTAAACTTGCCGTCAGCGGGGCAAGCAGACCCCGGGACAGCGCGAGGTAATCCCATGGCCCATTCCATCCGCGACATCGCCACGGCGCTGGGGGCCGACGCGGCAGGGGATTTGACCCTGACCGTCACCCATGCGGCCGAGCCGCAGTCGGCCGGGGCCAACGCGCTCGCCTTGGCGATGAGTCCGAAATACGCAGAATCCTTGCCCAAAGGGCAGGCGCTGGCGGCGATGGTCTGGCCGGGCGCGGATTGGCAGGCGCTGGGGCTGAAGGCCGCGATCTTTGCCCCGCGTGGGCGGCTGGCGATGGCAGGGCTCTCGGCGGTCTTTGATCCGGGGCCCGAGATTGCACCCGGTGTGCATCCGATGACGGTGATTGATCCCTCAGCCCAGATTGCCGAGGGTGCCGCCATTGGCCCCTTTGTCACCATCGGGCGCGGCGTGGTGATCGGCGCGCGCGCGCGCATCGCCGCCCATGTCAGCATCGCCGAAGGGGCAAAGATCGGGACGGATGCATTGATCCTGCACGGGGCGCGCCTGATGGCGCGGGTGGTGATCGGGGATCGGTTCATCTGCCATCCCGGCGCTGTGATCGGATCGGACGGGTTTTCCTTTGTCACGCCAGAGAAATCCGGAGTGGAAGAAATCCGCGAAACCCTCGGGGAACGCAGCGAAATCCACGCGCAAAGTTGGACACGCATTCACTCGCTTGGGTCGGTCAGCATTGGCGATGATGTGGAAATTGGCGCCAATTCCTGCATCGACCGCGGCACCATCCGCGACACCGTGATCGGGTCGGGGACCAAACTCGATAACCTTGTGCACATCGGCCACAATGTGCAGGTCGGGCGCGATTGCCTGCTGTGTGGCCAGGTCGGCATTGCGGGATCGTCGCGGATCGGGGATCGGGTGGTCTTGGCGGGCCAATGCGGCGTCAATGATAACATTTTTGTTGGCGATGATGTCATTGCGGGCGGCGGCACCAAGATATTCACCAACGCGCCAGCGGGGCGGGTGCTTTTGGGCTATCCGGCGATCCAGATGGAAACCCATGTCGCGTTGCAAAAGGCGCAACGCCGTCTGCCGCGATTGGCCGCACGGGTGGCAGAGCTTGAAAAAACTGTCATGCAGCGGTCACAGGACACAGAGTAAACGGGGCGATAACCAGTCAAGGGGGCCGATATGGACATCACCACCAAGGTCATCGACATTCTTGCCGCGCAAGCGCTGCGCGATCCCGCCAGCATCGGCGTGCACGACACTTTGGCCACGCTGGGGCTGGACAGCCTTGGATTGGTTGAGGTGATCTTCGCGCTGGAAGAAGCCTTTGACATCGCGATCCCTTTCAATGCCAACGATCCGGGTGACACTGGCTTTGACATCTCTTCGGTCGCGGGCCTGATCGGTGCGGTTGAAGGGCTTTTGGGCCAGAAAGCGGCCTGATCACCCATGTCCCGCCGCGTTGTCATCACCGGGGCGGGCACCGTCAATGCTTTGGGCGGCGATGTTGCCAGCACGCTGGACGCCATGCGCACGGGGCGCGGGGCCATCGGCGCGATTGACCTGCCCGACCGGGATCGTCTGTCGATCCGCATTGGCGCGCAAGTGCCGAACTGGGACGCCGCCGCGCGCTTTGATCTGCGCAGCCTGGCTCTTTACGACCGCTGCACGCAATTTGCCCTGACCGCCGCGCGCGAGGCTGTGGCAAGTGCTGGCCTGACCGGGCCGCTTGGTCCCCGCGCCGGTGTGATCATGGGCACGGCGGCGGGTGGGATCCAGACCTGGGAGGATAACTACCGCGCGGTGTTTCAAGACGGAAAAAGCCGCGTGCATCCCCTGACCGTGCCGAAGTTGATGAGCAATGCCGCCGCCGCGCATTTGGCGATGGCTTACGGCCTGACGGGTCCGGCACTGACCGTGGCCACAGCTTGCGCCGCATCCAACCATGCCATCGGCTTGGCGTTCCAGATGGTGCGCGCAGGCATGGCTGATGTCATGCTGACGGGTGGGGCCGAGGCGATGCTGTGCTTTGGCGGCATTAAGGCCTGGGAAGGCTTGCGCGTGCTGTCGCCCGACGGCTGCCGCCCCTTCAGCCGCAGCCGTAACGGCATGGTGATGGGCGAAGGGGCCGGGGTCTTTGTGCTGGAAGCGCGCGATCATGCCTTGGCGCGCGGGGCCGAGATCTTGGCCGAGGTGGCAGGTTTTGCCATGACGGCGGATGCATCGGATATCGTGATGCCGTCACAAGATGGGGCCGAACGCGCAATGGCGGGGGCCTTGAAAGACGCGGGTCTGTCGCCGCAAGACGTGGGCTATATCAACGCCCATGGCACCGGAACGGCGGCCAATGACCGGACCGAGACGGCGGCCATTCGGAAGGTGTTTGGTGCGCACGCGGACCTCTTGGCGGTGTCATCGACCAAGGCCATGCACGGCCATCTGATCGGCGCGACCGGGGCGGTGGAATTGCTCGCCGTGATCCTTGCGCTGCGCGATGGCGTGCTGGCGCCGACGATCAATCATGATGGCGGCGATGCTGACTGCGATCTTGATGTGGTGCCGAACGTGGCGCGGCAGGCCGATGTGACGGCGGCGGTGTCGAATGCCTTTGCCTTTGGCGGCATGAATGCGGTGCTCGTGCTGACGCGCGCAGGATAACGCCGCCATATCCGGGGATACGGCGGCGCAAGGGCGGAGCAATGGATTACGGTGCCGGTGCTGGAAGGGCCGCGTTATTTGCCTTCACGGCGTCAAACCCGGCTGTAAAGCCTTTCAACGACGCTTCAAGCACCACTTGTTGATCCGGGGCCACGGCAGGAACGATGGTCAGGATGGCCTTAACGCCCTTGCGCAGCGCGTCCATCTCGGCCGCGGTAAAGCCGATGCGGGCCACGCAGCCGATGCGGGCGCAGAAGGTAAAGGGATAGATCTTGGGTTCGATGTCGTCGATGGCGATGCGCAGACCGGCGGTCAATTGGGTTTCCAAGGGTGCGATCACCGTGGCACCGGCGGCGGCCTCATTGCCTTCGGGCAGGTCAAAGAGGTTGATTTCCGCGACCGAGGTGCCTTCGCCGTCTTTCAGCAACTGATAGAGTTGGCAGGGGTCTTGCCCGGTTTCGGTCCGCACGCAGCGCAGGTCCCAGGCATCGAACAGCTGCTTGGAATAGGTCGTGCCGACCGCGTTCGGGTCTTGTGCTGGCTGACCCATGGCCAAGTCGTCGGCAGGCGCAGCAGCGTCTGGCGCTTCAGCGGTGGGAGCGGCGGTGTCCTGCGCAAAGGCGGTGAGGCCCGTCAGAGCAAGGCCGAGGGTCAGGGCAAGGGTAAGGCGAAGTTGGGTCATGGACTGTCCTGTTTCGTCCGGGATGTTTGGGCTGCGCATAACATGCAGGGCAAAGGGTGTCAGGTCCCAAATGAAGCGCGCGCCAAGCCCTGCCGATTATCGCGGCGCTTGGGCCGGTTGGCACGATCCGTCATGCATAGAAAAGGGCCGGAAGACCGGCCCTTTTCATATTATTTTTTTGCTCCCTGTCGGACTGGCCGACTTCATGGATAGGGACGCTAATGCGCTTTTCGGCTTCGGTCAACAGGGAATGTGACGCATGTGTGAAGTTCAAAAATGTAAATTAAATCAACACCTTTCAATCGGTTTCGCACAAGTGGACAGGTGGAATGCTACAGTCTTTCCCCTGAGACAGAGCCGCTTTGGCGCGTGACGCGGCACGGGAGCGGTGCTTTGGCAAAAGGGGTGGAACGGTCGCGCGCAGCCGCTATGGTGGCGCAAGGGCGACGCGTGCATCCATGCCGGGTGGCGCGGGCGGGTCAAGAAAAAGTGTAAGCCCCAGCGCGGGCGCAGTGCAGGTGGACGGGGGCAGAAATGACCGAAGAGGCAAGCATTTTCGTGGGCGGTGGCGGCGAAGGCTACGCTGTGGCGCAGTGGCTTTTGCTGAGATACGGCAACCGTCACGGCCTGATCGCCGGGGCCACCGGCACGGGCAAGACCGTGACGCTGCAGATTCTGGCCGAAGGATTTTCGGCCGCCGGGGTGCCGGTGTTTCTCTCGGATGTGAAGGGCGATTTGTCCGGCCTTGGGGCTGCAGGGTCCGCGGCGCATAAACTGCATGAGCCGTTTATGAAACGTGCGGCGACCATCGGGCTTGACCTGCAATACCGTGCATTCCCCGTGACATATTGGGATCTCTTCGGCGCACAGGGCCATCCGATCCGCGCCACGGTGGCCGAGATGGGGCCGCTGTTGCTGGCGCGTCTGCTGGAACTGACCGACCCGCAAGAGGGTGTGTTGAACGTGGCCTTCCGGCTGGCGGATGAGGAAAAGCTGCCGCTTTTGGACCTGAAAGACCTGCAAGCGTTGCTGGTGTTCATTGCCGAACATGCCGATGCGATCTCGTCGCGCTACGGGCTTGTCGCAACCACCTCTGTCGGGGCGATCCAGCGCGCGCTTTTGGTGCTGGAGAATCAGGGCGGAACGGCATTGTTCGGGGAACCGGCGCTGGACCTGTCAGACCTCATGCTGACCGATGCCACGGGTGCTGGGCGGATCAACATCCTTGCCGCCGACAAGCTGATGCAATCACCCCGGCTTTACGCGACCTTCCTCTTGTGGCTCTTGTCCGAGCTTTTTGAAACGCTGCCCGAGGTGGGCGATCCCGACAAACCCAAGCTGGTGTTCTTTTTCGACGAGGCGCATTTGCTGTTTGATGACGCGCCCAAGGCCTTGGTCGATAAGGTGGAACAGGTGGCGCGGCTGATCCGGTCCAAAGGGGTGGGGGTCTATTTCATCACCCAAAACCCCGCCGATGTGCCCGAAGACATCCTTGGCCAATTGGGCAATCGCGTGCAGCACGCCCTGCGCGCCTTTACCGCCAAGGATCAGAAGGATCTGAAACAGGCGTCCGAAACCTATCGCCCCAATCCCCGCTTTGCGACTGAAGACGCGATCCGCGATGTTGGGACGGGGGAGGCGGTGACATCCTTCCTTGAAAACAAGGGGATACCGGGGATTGTTGAGAGAACGTTGATCCGCCCACCCTCCAGCCAGATCGGGCCGATTGATCCTGCGCTGCGCGCGCAACTGCTGGCGTCATCCCCGGTCAAAGGCAAGTATGACACGCCCTTGGACCGCGACAGTGCC
>JAIYDR010000330.1 GCA_027487395.1 Rhodobacter sp.
CAGGTGCTGTGCAAGCCGAAGTCGGTGAACCCGCACACCAAGTTCGAAGCCGAAGCCTATATCCTGACCAAGGAAGAAGGCGGCCGTCACACGCCGTTCTTTGCGAACTACCGTCCGCAATTCTACTTCCGCACGACGGATGTGACCGGGACCGTGCAGCTGCCGGAAGGCACTGAAATGGTGATGCCGGGCGACAACCTGAAGTTCAACGTCGAACTGATCGCCCCGATCGCCATGGAAGAAAAACTGCGCTTCGCCATCCGCGAAGGCGGCCGCACCGTCGGCGCAGGCGTCGTGTCCAAGATCCTCAAGTGATCCGGCGGGCAGGGCAGGGGAAACCCCGCCCTGCATGCTAAGAAATTCTGCGAATCCCCTTTCCAATCGGGGACGCAGTCTATATGGCAGCGCGGCGCACCCTTCCGGGGGTGCGCCGCAGACCATCAACAATGTGAACCTATGGCCCGTGCATCCAGCGGGGGCTACGTTCCGAAGGAACCATAATGCAAGGTCAGACCATCCGCATCCGGCTGAAGGCCTTCGATTACCGCGTGCTGGACGCCAGCACCCAGGAAATCGTCAACACGGCCAAACGGACCGGCGCACAAGTGCGCGGGCCGATCCCGCTGCCGAACAAAATTGAGAAATTCACGGTTCTCCGTGGTCCGCACATTGACAAAAAGTCGCGTGACCAGTGGGAAATCCGTACGCACAAGCGTCTTCTCGACATCGTCGATCCGACCCCGCAGACCGTGGACGCGCTGATGAAGCTCGACCTCGCTGCTGGCGTGGACGTAGAGATCAAAGTCTAAGGGGACATGACCATGCGTTCTGGTGTAATCGCCAAGAAGCTGGGCATGACCCGGCTGTTTCTGGAAAGCGGCGTGCAGGTTCCTGTGACCGTTCTCCAACTCGACAATCTGCAAGTCGTGGCACAGCGCACGACCGAGCGTGACGGCTATACCGCCGTTCAGCTGGGTGCGGGCAATGCCAAGGCCAAGCGGACCACCGCCGCGCAGCGCGGTCACTTCGCCAAGGCGAATGTGGCCCCCAAGCGCAAGATCGCGGAATTCCGCGTCTCTCCGGATAACCTGATCGAAGTGGGCGCGGAAATCACCGCCGAGCATTATCTGTCGGGCCAGTTCGTGGACATCGCGGGCGTCTCGATCGGTAAAGGCTTTGCCGGTGCGATGAAGCGTCACAACTTCGGTGGTCTGCGGGCCTCGCACGGTGTGTCGGTTTCGCACCGTTCGCACGGGTCGACCGGCCAGTGTCAGGACCCCGGCAAGGTGTTCAAGGGCAAGAAGATGGCTGGCCATCTGGGTGCCGTGCGTGTCACCACGCAGAACCTGCAAGTCGTCCGCACCGACGCCGACCGTGGCCTGATCATGGTCAAGGGCGCCGTTCCCGGTTCCAAGGGCGGTTGGGTCACCATCAAGGATGCGGTCAAGAAAGCGGCCTTCGCTGATGCACCGCGCCCGGCTGCGATCCGCGCTGCTGCTCCGGCTGCTGAAGTCGCCGCCGAAGGGGGTGAAGCATGAAACTCGATGTGATCAACCTGGACGGCGGCAACGCCGGTTCGATCGATCTGGACGAAGCGCTGTTCGGCCTTGAGCCGCGCGCCGACATCCTGCATCGCGTGGTCCGTTGGCAGCGCGCCAAGTCGCAAGCCGGCACCCACTCGACGCTAGGAAAGTCGGATGTGTCCTACTCGACCAAGAAGATCTATCGCCAAAAAGGCACCGGTGGCGCACGTCACGGGTCCAAGAAGGCGCCGATCTTCCGTCACGGTGGTGTGTACAAGGGCCCGCAGCCCCGCAGCCACGCCCATGACCTGCCGAAAAAGTTCCGCGCCCTCGGGCTGCGTCACGCGCTCTCGGCCAAGGCCAAAGCGGGTGAGCTGGTGATCCTGGACAGCCTCGCGATGGCGGAAGCCAAAACCGCGCTGCTGGCCAAGGCCGTGCAGGAACGTGGCTGGAAGCGCGTGCTGGTCATCGACGGTGCCGCGGTTGACGCGAATTTCGCGCTGGCCGCCCGCAACATCGAAGGCGTGGACGTGCTGCCGACCATCGGCGCAAACGTCTATGATATCCTGAAGCGTGACACCTTGGTGATCACCAAAGCAGGTATCGAAGCTCTGGAGGCTCGTCTGAAATGAGCGCGAAACCCGAACACTACGACCTGATCAAAAAGCCGATCATCACCGAGAAGGCCACCATGGTGTCCGAAAATGGTGCTGTCGTGTTCCAAGTCGCCATGGATGCCACCAAGCCCGCGATCAAAGAAGCGGTTGAAGCGGTGTTTGGCGTCAAGGTGAAGGCGGTCAACACCGTCGTCTCCAAGGGCAAGGTCAAAAAGTTCCGCGGTCGCCCCGGCGAACGTTCGGACAAGAAGAAAGCCTATGTGACGCTCGAAGCGGGTAACTCTATCGACGTCTCGACGGGCCTCTGATAGAAGCGCGCGAATCTTGCGGCCCCGGGAATTCCGGGGCCGTGGATTTTTTGTGGGAATCTGGTTTACCTGCCTGATTTCCGTACTCCCGGGGATCTTCGGAGCCCTATAAACCGGGTCGCCATGGTGCGACCCTTTAGCTGACGGAAGACAGAGAGCATGGCACTCAAGTCGTATAAACCGACGACGCCTGGCCAGCGAGGGCTGGTTCTGATCGACCGTTCGGAGCTGTGGAAAGGCCGTCCGGTCAAAGCCCTTACTGAGGGTTTGACCAAGACAGGTGGCCGGAACAACACCGGACGTATCACGATGTTCCATAAAGGTGGCGGCGCGAAGCGTCTCTATCGCATCGTGGACTTCAAACGCCGCAAGTTCGATATCGCGGCGACCGTGGAACGGATCGAATATGACCCGAACCGCACCGCGTTTATCGCCTTGGTCAAGTATGCCGATGGCGAGTTGAACTATATCCTTGCGCCGCAGCGTCTGGCGGTTGGCGATCAGGTGATCGCTGGCGCAAAGACCGACGTGAAGCCGGGCAACGCCATGCCGTTCTCGGGCATGCCGATCGGGACGATTGTCCACAACGTCGAACTGAAGCCCGGCAAGGGTGGTCAGTTGGCCCGTGCGGCTGGCACCTATGCCCAGTTCGTTGGCCGTGACGGTGGCTATGCCCAGATCCGCCTGTCCTCGGGCGAATTGCGCATGGTGCGTCAGGAATGCATGGCCACCATCGGTGCCGTGTCGAACCCGGACAATTCGAACCAGAACCTCGGCAAAGCCGGTCGTAAGCGCCACATGGGCGTGCGCCCGACGGTGCGCGGCGTTGCGATGAACCCGATCGATCACCCGCATGGCGGTGGTGAAGGCCGGACTTCGGGTGGTCGTCACCCGGTTACCCCGTGGGGCAAAGGCACCAAGGGCAACAAGACCCGGTCGAACAAGCAGACGGACAAGTACATTGTCCGCTCGCGTCACGCCAAGAAAAAGGGCCGCTAATCCATGGCACGTTCTATTTGGAAGGGCCCGTTCGTTGACGCTTACGTCTTGAAAAAGGCGGAAAAAGCGCGCGAGTCGGGCAAGAACGAAGTGATCAAGATCTGGTCGCGTCGTTCGACGATCCTGCCGCAATTCGTCGGGCTGACTTTTGGCGTGTACAACGGCCACAAGCACATCCCGGTTGCGATCAGCGAAGAGATGATCGGCCAGAAGTTCGGTGAATACTCGCCGACCCGGACCTATTACGGTCACGCTGCCGACAAAAAAGCCAAGAGGAAGTAAGCCATGGGAACGGAAAAGAACCCCCGTCGCGTGGCGGACAATGAAGCGATGGCGATTGCCCGGATGCTTCGCACCTCGCCGCAGAAACTGAACCTTGTTGCGGGCCTGATCCGTGGCAAGAAGGTGGACAAGGCCCTCGCGGACCTGACCTTCTCGAAGCGCCGCATCGCGGGCGACGTGAAGAAATGCCTGCAATCGGCGATTGCCAATGCCGAAAACAACCATGGTCTGGACGTTGACAGCCTGGTGGTTGCCGAAGCTTGGGTCGGCAAGAACCTTGTGATGAAGCGCGGTCGCCCGCGCGCCCGTGGCCGCTTCGGCAAGATCATGAAACCGTTCAGCGAGATCACCATCAAGGTGCGTCAGGTCGGGGAGTCGGCATAATGGGACAGAAGGTAAACCCGATTGGGATGCGTCTTCAGGTCAACCGGACCTGGGACAGCCGCTGGTTCGCTGAGTCGAAAGACTACGGCAATCTGCTGCTTGAAGACCTCAAGATGCGTGAATTCATCCATGAGGAATGCAAGCAGGCTGGCATCAGCCGCGTGATCATCGAACGCCCCCACAAAAAGTGCCGCGTGACCATTCACACCGCACGTCCGGGCGTGATCATCGGCAAAAAGGGCGCTGACATCGAAGGTCTTCGCAAGAAGCTGTCGGTGTTCACGAAGTCCGAACTGCATCTGAACATCGTCGAAGTCCGCAAGCCGGAACTTGATGCCCAACTGGTGGCCGAGTCGATCGCCCAGCAGATGGAACGCCGCGTATCCTTCCGTCGCGCCATGAAGCGTGGCGTGCAGAATGCGATGCGCATCGGGGCACTGGGTATCCGCGTGAACGTCTCGGGCCGTCTGGGTGGCGCGGAAATCGCGCGGACCGAATGGTACCGTGAAGGTCGCGTGCCGTTGCACACGCTGCGCGCCGACATCGACTATGCCTTGTCGGAAGCCGAAACCCCTTACGGGATCATCGGTGTGAAGGTGTGGATCTTCAAGGGCGAGATCCTTGAGCATGATCCGCAGGCGCATGACCGTCGTCAGGCTGAGTCGCAGGAAGGGGCCGCCCCGCGCGCTCCACGCCGCGACCGCGAACGCGCGTAAGGGAGTAGGGAAGAATGCTGCAACCGAAACGGACTAAGTTCCGCAAACAGCACAAGGGCCGTATCCACGGCGAGGCGAAGGGCGGCTTCCTGCTGAACTTCGGCTCCTTTGCCCTGAAGGCCACGGAACCCGAGCGTGTGACCGCGCGTCAGATCGAAGCGGCCCGCCGCGCGATCACCCGCCACATGAAGCGTCAAGGCCGCGTCTGGATCCGGATTTTCCCGGATGTCCCGGTGTCGTCCAAGCCGACCGAAGTGCGTATGGGTAAGGGCAAGGGCTCGACCGATTACTGGGCGGCCAAGGTCAAACCCGGCCGCATCATGTTCGAGATCGACGGCGTGTCCGAGATCATCGCGCGTGAGGCCCTGCGTCTGGGGGCGATGAAACTGCCGGTTACGACCCGCATCGTCGCCAAAGAAGACTGGTAAGACGGCTGCGCCGCAAAGCGCACCCTATCCCAAAGGCCCCCGCTGGAAACGGCGGGGGTTTTCCTTTTTTCTGCATCGCTTCCCCGTTGCTCAAATATCCCACGGGGGTGCGGGGGTGTGAAACCCCCGCTTCTGACAGCAGACCGGGGTGCTGCGGAAATCACCGCTTGCGCGCAACCCCCACTCCCCCTATAGGGACGCATCCTGCGGTTCCGGGGCGACTCGGAATCGTTGGCTATTCATTGATCCACCGGATCCAGGGTTACCCTCTCACAAGGGGCCCTCTGGTGATTGAGAAAAGGAAAAGGCGCCATGAAGGCCCAAGAACTGAAAGCGAAGACGCCCGAACAGTTGCGCGAGCAGCTTGTCGCGCTGAAAAAGGAAGCGTTCAACCTGCGCTTCCAGCAGGCCACCGGCCAGCTTGAGAACACCGCCCGCATGCGCGCCGTCCGTCGTGACGCTGCCCGCGTCAAGACGGTTTTGACCCAAAAAGCCGCTGAAGCCGCTAAGTAAGAGGACCACGAAATGCCCAAGCGTATCCTGCAAGGTGTCGTGACCTCGGACAAGAACGAGCAGACGATCACCGTCCTCGTCGAGCGTCGCTTCAAGCACCCGTTGCTGCAAAAGACCGTCCGTAAGTCCAAGAAGTATCGGGCTCACGACGCCGACAACAAGTTCAAGATTGGTGACACCGTCCGCATCGAGGAATGTGCACCGATTTCGAAAACGAAACGCTGGACGGTGGTCGTCGAGGCGTAAGCCTCGGCCCTCCGTTTGGCCCGAACGAAACCCTGGGACCGTTATGATCATGACGGTGCCCAAAGGTCGGGAGTAACCCAATGATCCAGATGCAGACCAATCTGGATGTTGCTGATAACTCTGGCGCTCGCCGGGTTCAGTGCATCAAGGTTCTGGGCGGTTCGCACCGCCGTTACGCATCCGTGGGCGACATCATCGTGGTGTCGGTCAAGGAAGCGATTCCAAAAGGCCGTGTGAAAAAGGGGGACGTGCGTAAAGCCGTCGTCGTTCGCACCGCCAAGGAAGTCCGCCGTGAAGACGGCACCACCATCCGTTTCGACCGTAACGCCGCCGTCATCCTGAACAACCAGGGCGAACCGGTCGGTACTCGTATCTTCGGGCCGGTCGTGCGCGAGCTGCGTGCCAAGAACTTCATGAAGATCATCTCGCTCGCTCCGGAGGTGCTGTGATGGCTGCCAAGCTCCGCAAAGGTGACAAGGTCGTCGTTCTGACCGGCAAGGACAAAGGCAAGCAGGGCGAAATCTCTGCCGTCATGCCCAAGGACAACAAAGCCGTTGTCGATGGCGTCAACGTTGCCATCCGTCACACCAAGCAGTCGCAAGCATCGCAGGGTGGCCGTCTGGCCAAAGCCCTGCCGATCGACCTGTCGAACCTTGCCCTGTTGGACAAGAACGGCAAAGCGACCCGCGTCGGCTTCCGCATCGAGGGCGATGCCAAGGTCCGTTACGCCAAGACCACCGGGGAGGCGATCTGATGCTCGACCAAGCCACTTACACCCCGCGCCTGAAAGCCGTCTACGCGACCACGATCCGTGCCGCGATGAAGGAAGAGTTCGCGTATAAGAACGACATGCAGATCCCCAAGCTGGACAAGATCGTCCTGAACATGGGCGTCGGCGAAGCAGTGAAAGACACCAAAAAGGTGAAGAACGCTGCCGAAGAGCTTTCGGCCATCGCGGGCCAAAAGGCCGTGATCACCCATGCCAAGAAGTCTATCGCTGGCTTCCGCGTCCGTGAACTGATGCCGCTGGGCTGCAAGGTCACGCTGCGCGGCGACCGGATGTACGAATTCCTCGACCGTCTGATCAACGTGGCATTGCCGCGCGTCCGCGACTTCCGCGGCGTCAAGGGCACGTCCTTTGATGGCCGTGGCAACTATGCGATGGGTCTCAAGGAACACATCGTGTTCCCGGAAATCAACTTTGACAAGGTCGACGAAGTGCTGGGGATGGACATCATCATCTGCACCAACGCCAAGACCGATGCCGAAGCCAAGGCGCTGTTGAAGCACTTCAACATGCCCTGCACGTCCTGACCGCGAGGAACCCAGATATGGCAAAACAATCCATGGTGAACCGCGAAGTGAAGCGGCAGGCTCTGGTGGCAAAGCACGCCACCAAGCGCGCAGCACTGAAAGCGGTGATCGAAGACCAGTCCAAGCCCGTTGAAGAGCGCTTCAAGGCGACTCTGAAGCTGGCTGAGATGCCCCGCAACTCGTCCGCCACCCGGCTGCACAACCGCTGCCAGATGACGGGCCGTCCCCACGCTTACTACCGTAAGCTCAAACTCTCGCGGATCATGCTGCGTGAACTGGCCTCTTTCGGTCAGATTCCCGGCATGGTGAAGTCGAGCTGGTAAGGAGGTCAGATCATGTCGATGAACGATCCCCTCGGCGATATGCTGACCCGCATCCGCAACGCGCAACTGCGCGGCAAGTCCACCGTATCCTCGCCGGCTTCCAAGCTGCGCGCCTGGGTCTTGGACGTGCTGGCGGACGAAGGCTACATCCGTGGCTACGAGAAGAACGCGACCGACAACGGTCAAGGTGAACTCGTCATCTCGCTCAAGTACTACGACGGCACCCCGGTGATCCGCGAAATCAAGCGCGTGTCCAAGCCCGGGCGCCGCGTGTACATGAGCGTGAAGGAAATCCCGACCGTCCGTAACGGACTTGGTGTTTCCATCGTCTCGACGCCGAAAGGCGTTATGTCTGATGCAAATGCACGCGCGGCCAATGTTGGCGGCGAAGTGCTTTGCACCGTATTCTGAGGAGGGTGGAATGTCTCGTATCGGCAAGAAACCCGTCGAACTGCCCAAGGGCGTCAGCGCCTCGATGTCGGGCCAGACCATCGAAGTGAAGGGCCCGAAAGGCGCCCGCAACTTCACCGCTGGCGACGATGTGACGATCACCATCGACGGCACCACCGTCAAGGTGACGCCGCGCGGCACGTCCAAGCGTGCGCGTCAGCAATGGGGCATGGTCCGCTCGATGGTCGCCAACCTTGTGGAAGGCGTGACCACCGGCTTCAAGAAAGAGCTTGAGATTCAGGGCGTGGGTTACCGCGCTGCTGTCGCGGGCAACGTCCTGAAGCTTTCTTTGGGCTACTCGCATGAAGTGAACTTCGCTGTGCCGCAGGGCGTGACCGTCACGTCCCCGAAGCAGACCGAAATCGTGGTGGAAGGCATCGACCAGCAACAGGTCGGTCAAGTCGCTGCGAACATCCGTGAATGGCGGCGGCCGGAGCCCTATAAGGGCAAGGGCATCCGCTACAAGGGTGAGTTCATCTTCCGCAAGGAAGGCAAGAAGAAGTAAGGGGCGCGAAAATGGCGAACAAGAAAAGAGAGTTGTTCCTCAAGCGCCGCCTGCGCGTTCGGAACAAAATCAAGGCGATGTCGAACGGGCGCTTGCGTCTGTCCGTGCATCGGTCTTCCAAGAACATCAGCGTCCAGCTGATCGACGACGTGAAGGGTGTGACTGTTGCATCCGCCTCGTCGCTCGAAAAGGATCTGGGCGTCGTCGGCAAGAACAACGTCGAGGCTGCGGCCAAGATCGGCGCTGCGATTGCGGAACGGGCCAAAGCGGCTGGCGTCGAAACCTGCTACTTCGACCGCGGCGGCTTCATCTTCCACGGCAAGATCAAGGCTTTGGCCGATGCTGCCCGTGAAGGTGGTCTGAAGTTCTGATCCCGGTGGGCGGTGCTTCGGTACCGCCCCGATGATCCGGGGGTGCCTTTAGTGGCACCCACCAGGATTGGCTCATATCGGCGCCAAAGCTGCGCCACCATTGCAAGGAATGCCTCATGGCAGAACGTGAAAATCGCCGGGAGCGCCGCGACGACCGTCGTGACAACCGCCCGGAAGAAACCCCGGAATTCGCTGACCGTCTGGTCGCGATCAACCGCGTGTCGAAAACCGTCAAGGGTGGTAAGCGCTTTGGCTTCGCCGCACTCGTCGTTGTCGGTGACCAGCGTGGTCGCGTCGGCTTCGGCAAGGGCAAGGCGAAAGAAGTGCCGGAAGCGATCCGTAAGGCCACGGAACAGGCCAAGCGCTCGCTCATCCGCGTGCCGCTGAAAGACAGCCGCACCCTGCACCACGACATGGAAGGCCGTCATGGCGCTGGTAAAGTCGTGATGCGCTCGGCTGTTGCGGGTACTGGTATCATCGCCGGTGGCCCGATGCGCGCCGTGTTCGAAATGCTGGGTCTGCAGGACGTTGTGGCCAAGTCGATCGCCTCGACCAACCCCTACAACATGATCCGCGCGACCATTGACGGTCTGAAGCACGAAACCTCGCCCCGTCAGGTGGCGTCGCGTCGCGGCAAGAAGGTTGCGGACATCCTCCGCAAGCCCGAAGCCGAAGTCGTTGTGGAGGGCTGATAGATGACCGCCAAGAAAACCATCGTTGTCAAGCAGGTGGCCTCGGCCGCCCGCCGTCCGGCCATCCAGACCGCAACCCTCAAGGGGCTGGGCCTGAACAAGATGAACCGCACCCGTGAGCTGGAAGATACCCCTTCGGTTCGCGGCATGGTCCGCTCGATCCGCCACCTGGTGGAAATCATCGAAGAGCGCGGCTGATCGCCTATCGCGGCCTTGCGGTTGCAGAATGACCTCGTCGCCCTGCCGTGAGGTGGGGCGTTCTTTCTTATAGGGACAGCAAATCAGCTGACACCGAGCGTCTTGCCCCTTCAGCAGAGACGCACTATACGCCCCCAGTGGCCTTGTGTCACGGAATCGACTGCGGCCCTGTGCCGCAGAATCAATAAGAAACGCCGCGTTGCCCTTCATCCGTCGCAGGATGGGTATTCCGGCCAAGGAGTATGCGACATGAAATTGAATGAACTGCACGACAATCCCGGCGCTGCCAAAAAGCAAAAGCGCGTGGCGCGTGGTCCGGGTTCGGGCAAGGGCAAGACCGCTGGTCGCGGGATCAAGGGTCAGAAATCGCGTTCGGGTGTCGCCATCGGTGGCTACGAAGGCGGTCAGATGCCGCTGTATCGCCGCCTCCCCAAGCGCGGTTTCAACAAGCCGAACCGTCTGGAATTCGCGGTAGTCAACCTCGGCCTGATCGAAAAGTTCATTGCCGCAGGCAAGCTGGACATCTCGGCTGAGATCACCGAAGACGCGCTGGTTGCCGCTGGCCTGACCGCGCGCAAGCGGGACGGCATCCGCGTGCTGGCCAAGGGTGAGATCACCTCAAAGATCACGTTGAAAGTCACCGGTGCTTCGGCGGCGGCGGTTGAGGCTGTGGCCAAAGCTGGCGGCACGCTGACTGTCACTGCGGCGGTTGCGGCTGAATAAAGGTTGTGGGCGGTCGTCAGACCGCTTACATCAGGCCAAAGTTTTCCCGCGCCGTCGGACCCGGAAAACGGTCCGGCGGCGTTTCCACATGAAAGAGTCTGGGCATGGCATCTGCTGCGGAGCAAATGGCGGCGAACCTAAGCTGGGGCGCCTTGGGCAAGGCGACCGAGCTTCGCCAACGCATCTTCTTTACCATCGGCCTTTTGATGGTCTACCGCCTTGGCACCTATATCCCGGTTCCGGGGATCGACGCTGCGGCGTTGCGCGATTTCATGAGCAATGCGGGGCAGGGGCTGGGCGGCATGCTCAACCTGTTCACCGGCGGCGCGGTCAGCCGCATGGGGATCTTCGCACTGGGGATCATGCCCTATATTTCGGCTTCGATTATCGTGCAGTTGCTGGCTTCGATGGTTCCTGCGCTGGAACAGTTGAAGAAAGAGGGCGAGCAGGGGCGTCGCAAGATCAACCAATACACCCGCTATGGCACTGTTGCGCTGGCGCTCTTTCAGTCCTGGGGGATTGCAGTCTCGCTCGAGGCCGGGGAACTGGCGCAAGATCCGGGCCTGTTCTTTAAGCTGTCTTGCGTGATCACTCTTGTCGGCGGCACCATGTTCCTCATGTGGCTGGGCGAACAGATTACTGCGCGTGGCATAGGCAACGGGACCTCGCTGATCATCTTCGTCGGTATCGTGGCAGAAATTCCCGTCGCGCTTGCGCAGTTCTTTGAACAGGGTCGCTCGGGCCAAATCTCGACGCCGTTGATCCTTGGCATCATTGTGATGGTCGTGTTGGTGATCGCCTTTGTCGTGTTCATGGAACGCGCGCTGCGCAAGATCCACATCCTTTATCCCAAACGTCAGGTCGGCATGAAGGTCTATGACGGCGGATCGTCGCATCTGCCGGTCAAGGTGAACCCGGCGGGCGTGATTCCCGCGATTTTCGCCTCGTCCCTGCTGCTGTTGCCATCGACTGTCGGCACCTTTACCGGATCGCAAGGCACCGGCGTGATGGCGACGATCCTAGCCTATTTGGGCTATGGTCAGCCGCTGCACTTGGTGGCTATGACGGCGATGATCGTGTTTTTCGCCTATTTCTATACCTTCAACGTGGCCTTCAAGGTTGAAGATGTCGCCGAGAATCTGAAAAATCAAAGTGGGTCGATCCCCGGGATCAAGCCCGGCAAGAAGACGGAAGAGTATTTGGAATATGTGGTGAACCGGGTGCTCGTGCTGGGCGCGGCCTACTTGGCGGCGGTCTGTCTCCTGCCGGAAATCCTGATCGCCAATGTCGGTATCCCGTTCTACTTCGGCGGCACCTCGGTGTTGATTGTGGTGTCGGTGACGATGGACACGATCAACCAGATCCAATCACATCTTTTGGCGCATCAATATGAAGGCTTGATCGAACGGTCGAACCTGCGCGGCAAGAAACGCACCGGCGCGCCGCGTCCGCCTGCGCGGCGCTGAACGAGAGGTCTGGGGGGACAATGGTCAATATCATTCTTCTGGGCCCGCCGGGCGCTGGCAAAGGCACGCAGGCCAAGCGTCTGGTCGATGGGCGCGGCATGGTCCAACTGTCGACGGGTGACATGCTGCGCGAGGCCAAGACCAGCGGCACCGAAATGGGCAACCGTGTGGCCGAGGTGATGGCAAAGGGGCAGCTTGTCACCGATGACATCGTGATCGGCCTGATCGAAGAGAAGATCACCGGCAATTCTGGCGGTGGGTTTATCTTCGACGGTTTCCCACGCACCTTGCCGCAGGCCGATGCGTTGGGCCGGCTGATGGAAAAGACCGGACAGAGCCTTGATGCCGTGATCGAGATGCGTGTCGATGATGCCGCCCTTGTCGCACGCATCACTGGGCGGTTCACCTGCGGTCAATGCGGAGAAGTCTATCACGACCAAACCCGCCCGACCAAGGTGGCGGGCACCTGTGACGCCTGTGGATCGCACGACCTGCGCCGGCGGGCCGATGACAATGAGGATGCGCTCAAGCAGCGTCTTTTGGAGTATTACAAGAAAACCTCACCCCTCATCGGTTACTATTATGCCAAAGGCATGCTGGCTGATGTGGATGGACTGGCCCAGGTCGATGCCGTCGGCGTGGCCATTGCCAAGGTTCTTGACAAAAGCTGACTTATGGCTTGCTGGCCTTGACGGGCCGGGGAAAAGCCCATAAAGCACGGCGTCCCGAAGGGGAATCGTCCGGGTCAATTTGATGCTGCCCCGGTCAGATCGAATCGGCGGACCGTCGGTCCGTCAAGTTGTGAAAAAAGGTTCTGGCATCACGGAACCGCAACGAAAAGGAAATCACGCGTGGCACGTATTGCTGGCGTTAACATCCCGACCGCGAAACGGGTTCCGATCGCGCTCACCTACATCACCGGCATCGGTCCGCATTCTGCGGAACTGATCTGCTCGGCCCTGAACATTGACCGCGCGCGCCGCGTCAACCAGTTGACCGACGCAGAAGTGCTCGCAATCCGCGAACACATCGACGCCAACTTCACGGTTGAAGGCGACCTTCGCCGCGAAGTGTCGATGAATATCAAGCGTCTGATGGATCTTGGCTGCTACCGTGGTCTGCGTCACCGTAAGGGCCTTCCGGTCCGCGGCCAGCGTACGCACACGAACGCGCGTACCCGCAAGGGCCCGGCCAAAGCCATCGCCGGCAAGAAGAAATAAGGGGAGCGCAGAACAATGGCACGCGATACCAAATCTGCCGCCCGTACCAAGAAGAAGGAACGCAAGAACATCGCCACTGGTGTGGCGCATGTGAACTCGTCCTTCAACAACACCAAAATCCTGATCTCCGACGTGCAGGGCAACGCCATTTCGTGGTCGTCTTCGGGCACGATGGGCTTCAAAGGCTCGCGCAAGTCGACGCCTTATGCCGCCCAGATGGCCGCTGAAGATGCGGGCCGCAAGGCGCAGGAGCATGGCGTGAAATCGCTGGAAGTCGAAGTGCAGGGTCCGGGTTCGGGCCGTGAATCGGCGCTGCGCGCGCTGGCGGCTGTCGGCTTCAATATCACCTCGATCCGTGACGTTACGCCGTTGGCTCACAACGGCTGCCGTCCGCCGAAGCGTCGCCGCGTCTGACGCGGTTGCATAGGGTCGGGCCGTGCCTTTAGGCGCGGCCCGATTTACGTATTTCTGATCCTCGGGCGTCTGCAGCTAACTGGACATGGGCAGCGGACAGGTATGGAGGCGAAAGCATGATCCACAAGAACTGGCAGGAAATCATCAAGCCGACCCAGTTGGTCGTGAAGCCCGGTGCTGACCCTGCGCGGGTCGCCACGGTCATCGCGGAACCGCTGGAGCGCGGCTTTGGCCTGACGCTGGGCAACGCGCTGCGCCGCGTGCTCATGTCCTCGCTGCAAGGCGGGGCAATCACCAGCGTGCAGATCGACAACGTCCTGCATGAGTTCTCTTCGGTGGCGGGCGTCCGTGAGGATGTGACCGACATCGTGCTGAACCTCAAGGGTGTCAGCCTCAAGATGGACGTCGAAGGTCCGAAGCGGCTGTCAATCTCGGCCAAAGGTCCGGGCGTTGTCACCGCAGGCGACATTTCCGAATCCAATGGTATTGAGGTTCTGAACAAGGACCATGTGATCTGCCACTTGGACGACGGGGCCGATGTGTTCATGGAACTGACCGTGAACACGGGCAAAGGCTATGTGGCTGCCGACAAGAACAAGCCCGAAGATGCGCCGATTGGTCTGATCGCCATCGACGCGATCTTCTCGCCGGTCAAGAAAGTCAGCTACGAAGTCACTCCGACCCGCGAAGGTCAGGTGCTGGACTATGACAAGCTGACGATGAAGGTGGAAACCAACGGTGCGCTGACGCCGGAGGACGCCGTGGCTTACGCTGCGCGTATTCTGCAAGACCAGTTGTCGATCTTCGTCAACTTTGACGAACCGGAATCGGCCAAGCTGGGCGAAGTCGATGCAGGTCTGGAATTCAACCCGCTGCTGCTGAAGAAAGTGGACGAGCTGGAGCTTTCGGTCCGTTCGGCCAACTGCCTGAAGAACGACAACATCGTCTACATCGGCGATCTGATCCAGAAAACCGAAGCCGAGATGCTGCGTACCCCGAACTTTGGCCGCAAGTCCTTGAACGAAATCAAGGAAGTGCTGTCGGGTATGGGTCTGCATCTGGGTATGGAAGTCGAAGACTGGCCGCCAGAGAACATCGAAGATCTGGCCAAGCGCTTCGAAGACCAATTCTGATCTATCGTGGGGCGTCGTAAGGCGCCCCGCACAAATGCCCGGACTGCCGGGGAAAACATGGGCAATTCCGCCCCAACGACGTCGGGCTCACGCAAGTCCGGCAACACAAAGCAAAACACGCGATAGGAGACTCCCATGCGTCACTCGAGCGGCTACCGCAAGCTGAACCGTACCCATGAACACCGCAAAGCGATGTTCGCCAACATGGCCGGTTCGCTGATCGAACATGAACAGATCAAGACCACCCTGCCCAAGGCCAAGGAACTGCGTCCGATCGTTGAAAAACTGATCACGCTGGCCAAGCGCGGCGATCTGCATGCCCGCCGTCAGGCTGGCGCGCAGTTGAAAGAAGACCGTCATCTGGAGCGTCTGTTTGCCATCCTCGGCCCGCGCTACCAGTCCCGCGCCGGTGGTTACATCCGCGTGTTGAAGGCTGGCTTCCGCTATGGCGACATGGCACCGATGGCCATTATTGAATTCGTCGACCGTGACCCGTCGGCCAAAGGCGCGGCTGACCGCGCCCGCAGCGAAGCGGAAGAAGCCGCCGAAGATTGATCCAGTCGGCGCACAGGCGCTGGCTTGCTCGCATTGGCCCATCCCGCAAGGGGTGGGCCTTTCGCTTTTGCGCGTTTCGCCACGAAAACGTCGCGTTTAAGTTGCAGCTTTGGCACGCAAGGGGTGGAGACGCAGGCCAGCGCGCTTTACAGTCAGGAGGGAATCGCTCACTGGCTAAAAAGACATGTCTGTAAGGTTGGGTCTGGATATTGAACTGCATAATCTGTCGGTGCTGGCACCGGCGGGTTACTTCGTGGCGTTGCACATCCGCTTCACCTCGCCGCTGTTCACCTTTCAAACCTACAATCAGGCATGGCTGGATCACTACACCGAGATGGGGTTCGTCCTGCGTGACCCGACCGTGGCTTGGGGGTTTTCCCGCACCGGTTCCATCCGGTGGAGCGACCCGCAACTGCCCGATCCCTTCGGACTGTTCAGTGAAGCCCGCAAATTCGACTTGAATTTTGGTGCTACCATCGCTTGTGGCCCGATCAAGTCGCGTACGATTGCCTCGTTTGCCCGTTCCGACCGTGAGTTCTCGGATGCCGAGATCGCGGATTTGCAGGCCATTATCCTGCGGATCCACGACATGACAGAACCCCCGGAAGAGTTGACCAAAGCGCAGATTGAGGCCCTCAGGTGCATTGCGGGGGGTGACCGTCACGCCGCCGCTGCCGAAAAGCTTGGCATCTCTGAAAGTGCGTTAAAGGCGCGGATTACGTCCGCCCGCATCCGTTTGATGGCAAGAACGACGGCAGAGGCGATTCAGCGGGCCAAGGATTATCGCCTGATCTGATCCCGCACTTTTCCTTCTGCAAGGCACGTTAGACCCACCAATGAACGGAGGCTGCCATGCAGACCACGACACTTTCTTTTGCCAACCTACACAACCATGGCGAGTTGTTTGCCAACATGTTGCGCGCTAGACGCGAATTGTTCATCGTCCACAACAAGTGGAACCTGCCCGAAGCGATGGGGATGGAATACGACCAGTACGACACGCCCGCCAGCCGCTGGGTGGTGGTACATGACGAACTGGGCCGTGTGCTGGCAGGGAACCGGCTGACTCCCACCACAACGCGCTGCGGCATCTACAGCTACATGATCCGGGATGCGCAGCGGGGGCTGCTGGAAACCATCCCAGCCAATCTCTTGTATGAAGAGGCCCCGCAGGCAGATCACATTTGGGAAAGCTCGCGTCTCTTCGTGGCGCATGACGTGCCGGCATCGCAACGCCGGGCGGTGCATGCGCGGCTGATCCTTGAGTTGGGACACGCGGCACGCTCGCTGGGGGCGACGCATTGCCTGACCCTGTTGGCTGCGACCTGGCCGCGCTGGTGCGACAGGGTTGGGGTCAAGATGAAGGGGATGGGCCCGGTGATCGAGACAGACGGCGCGCATCAAGTCGTGGCGATGGACTTTACGCAATCGCTGCATTGAAACGGGCGCAACCGCCGTTGCGTTGACCTGTCGCCCCCGATGGCAAATATCGGGGGCGGCCAACGTTGCCGCGCGTCTGCCGTCTTTCGGGCGGTTGGTGCCTGTTCCACCACCGCTTGCCCTTGTCGCCCTGTCGCGCAACAGTGGCGGGATGGCTGATCTTTTCGACTCCCCCTCTGCCGCGCCCCGCGCCGAAGGCCCGCGCCCTTTGGCTGACAGGCTGCGGCCGCAGCGCCTGTCCGATGTGATCGGGCAGGGCCATGTGTTATCACGCGAAGGGCCGCTGGGCGCGATGCTGGCCGCGCGCAGCCTGTCGTCGCTGATCCTGTGGGGGCCGCCCGGTGTGGGCAAGACCACCATTGCGCGGCTGTTGGCGGCTGAAACCGACCTCGCCTTTGTGCAGATATCGGCGATTTTCACGGGTGTGCCAGACCTGAAAAAGGTGTTCGAACAGGCCCGCATCCGGCGGCAAAACGGGCAGGGCACGCTTCTGTTCGTCGATGAGATTCACCGCTTCAACAAGGCGCAGCAGGACGGTTTCCTGCCGCATATGGAGGACGGCACAATCCTGCTGGTTGGGGCAACCACCGAAAACCCGAGCTTTGAGTTGAACGCCGCGCTGTTGTCCCGCGCGCAGGTCATCGTGCTGGAACGACTGTCGCCCACGGATCTGGAGTTGATGGCGCAGCGGGCGGAAAAGGAACTTGCCCGTAACCTGCCCCTGACGGGTGAGGCGCGGGAGGCGATGTTGGATATGGCCGATGGCGATGGGCGCGCGCTGCTCAATCTGATCGAACAGGTGGCGGCGTGGAAAGTTGATCGTCCGATTGACCGTGCCGCGCTTGCGCAACGCCTGATGCGGCGGGCGGCGAAATACGACAAGTCGGGGGAAGAGCATTACAACCTGATCTCCGCCCTGCACAAATCCATCCGTGGCTCGGACCCGGATGCCGCTTTGTACTGGTTCGCGCGGATGCTTGAAGGCGGGGAAGACCCTCGCTTCCTTGCCCGCCGTCTGACGCGCATGGCAGTGGAAGATATCGGACTGGCCGACCCGCAGGCGCAAGAACAGTGCGTCGCCGCTTGGCAGACCTATGAGCGGTTGGGCAGCCCCGAGGGCGAGTTGGCCTTGGCCAATGCGGTGGTTTATCTGGCATTGGCCCCGAAATCGAACGCGGTCTATGTCGCCTACAAGGCCGCGCGTGCAGCAGCGCGCGATACGGGCAGCTTGATGCCGCCGCGCCATATCTTGAACGCGCCGACCAAGTTGATGAAAGAAATCGGCTATGGCGCGGGCTATGCCTATGACCATGAGGCCGAGGATGGCTTTTCCGGGCAGGACTATTTCCCCGAAGGCATGAAACGTCCAGTGTTCTACGCCCCGCCCGAACGTGGGTTCGAGCGCGAGTTGAAGAAACGGGTGGAGTACTTCGCCAAGCTGCGGGCGAAGCGGCAGGGGGGGTAGGGGCGGGAGTCCAGACTAAGCCCTTTGTGGCGCGTGCTTTGGACCTAGGGTGCAAGGGCTGCCGCGACTGTCCGGGACTTTGGGTCCCGGTCCGGTCCAACCGTTGCGACGAAAGGTGCAGTGCGCAATGGCAGGAATGATAGTGGACCCTACGGATGTTGACATTCGCGGCCCAAGGGGCAATGGAAACCCCATGATCCAAAGCCTGATCCCTGTCGCCTTGGGCGGAGCCATCGGTTCCGTGGCCCGCTTCCTGACCGTGACCGCCGCTGCGCGGATCGCGCCGGGCTGGCCTTGGGGCACGCTGGCCGTGAATGTGCTGGGCAGTTTCGTCATGGGCGTCCTGTTCGTCACCCTTGCCCAGCGGGCCCAGCTTTCACCCCTGCTCATGACCGGCATTCTTGGCGGCTTCACCACCTTCTCGGCCTTTTCGCTGGATGCGTTGAAACTGTGGCAATCGGGGCAACCCGTGCAGGCCACGGTCTATGTGGCGGCTTCGGTCGGCCTTTCCCTTTTCGCCGTCGCCCTTGGCGCGGCCCTTGCCCGGAGCCTTTAAGCCATGAGCGGTGTCAAAACCCTGACCGTCTCGGAAGACGAGGGCGAACAGCGCCTTGACCGCTGGTTCAAACGGCGCTTCCCGCAACTGACCCAAGGGGCGGTGGAAAAGATGTGCCGCACGGGCCAAGTGCGCGTCGATGGCGCGCGGGCCAAGGCCTCGGACCGCGTCATCCCCGGTCAGACGGTGCGCGTGCCGCCCTTGCCGGAAACCGAAGCGCCGTCACGCCCGCGTCCGGATGGGGTCAGCCATGCTGATGCCAAGATGATTCAGGACTGCATCCTGTTCATGGACGATCATATGATCGTGCTGAATAAGCCAGCAGGTTTGCCATCGCAGGGCGGATCCGGGCAGGGGGATCGCCACGTTGATGGCCTGACCGAGGCGTTGAAGTTCGGCTACAAGGACCGCCCCAAACTGGTGCACCGCTTGGACAAGGACACCTCTGGCCTTTTGATGCTCGCCCGCACCGACCGTGTCGCGCGTGGCCTGTCCGAATCCCTGCGCCACCGCAACACGCGCAAGATTTACTGGGCCGTCGTCGCTGGCGTGCCGCATCCGCGCAAAGGCTCGATCAAATACGCGCTGATGAAGGCTCCGGGCCATGGCAAGCGCGGCGAGGGCGAAAAGATGATGTGCATCCACCCCGGCAAGGTGGGCGAATATCCTGATGCAAAGCGCGCGCAGACGGACTACTTCACGCTCTGGTTCCTTGGCACGCGTCTGTCCTGGATGGCGCTGGAGCCGATCACCGGCCGCACCCATCAATTGCGCGCCCATATGGCCGAAATCGGTCATCCCATTGTCGGAGATGGCAAATATGGTGGGTCAGAGGCGGAAAATGCCGGCGAAGGCTGGGGGGCCTCTGTCGGTGGCGATGTCAGCCGCAAGCTGCATCTGCATGCGCGGATGTTGAAGGTCGAGCACCCGATCACCAAGGAGTTGATGACCTTTACGGCACCCTTGCCCGACCACATGGCGCGGACATGGAAAACGCTGGATTGGAAAGAGGACGACGTCCCCGCCGACCCGTTTGAGGTGTTCAAGTGAGCGCATGGAAAGCCAAACGCTTTTGGACCGCCTCTGCCGTTGTCGCGGTTTATGGTGGCTGGACCGTCCAACTGGATGGCCGCGCGGTGAAGACCCCGGCCAAGACGCTGCTGGTGGTCCCGACCGAAGGTTTGGCCCAGGCCATCGCCGCCGAATGGGATGCGCAACAGGGCGAGATAAAGCCCGACACCATGCCCTATACCCGCACCGCCAATTCGGCCATCGACAAGGTCACGGTGCAATTTGACGATGTGGCCACCATGCTGTCGGCCTATGGCGGGTCTGACCATCTGTGCTACCGCGCGACGGGGCCGGAAATGCTGGTGGCGCGTCAGGCGGCGGGCTGGGATCCCCTGCTGGCATGGGCGGCGCAGTCGCTAGACCTGCATTTGACGGTGACCGCCGGGATTATGCATATCGCCCAGCCCGAGGCCGCCCTGGCGCGGGCCAATGCGCTTGTGGCGCGGCTCAACCCGTTCCAACTGGCGGCGTTTCATGACCTTGTCGCCTTGTCTGGGTCGCTTGTGATCGCGCTTGCGGTGATCCACGGGCGGCTGGACCCTCAGGCCGCGTGGAGCCTTTCGCGCATCGATGAAGACTGGCAGATTGAGGAATGGGGCGCGGATGAAGAGGCCGCCGAACTGACCGCGATCAAGCATGAGGCCTTTCTGCAAGCCGCCCGATTCTACGGATTGTGCGGGTAACAATCCGCCGCCTTTTCTGTCCTACCCCTGCCTTGGTTGCTGAAATTTCCAGCTAATGACCTGCGAACAGGCAGTTTTTTCTTTCCGCAGCGACGAGGCTTGACCATCCAAACCGCTTTCGGGAAACTCGGCACAGTTAGAGCTTGTCTCTGATGTGGCGCGCCTATGGTGGGCGAAGGAAGTGGGAGGGCCAGAGTGGCAGTTGGGATGGCGTTTTGCCTTCGTTTTCGGCAGGCTATCCTTCCTCGCATCATGCAGGCTTGGCATATGCGATGCCATCAAGGCACTTCCGTTCTCTTTGCTGTTCGGGCAATGGCACCGGACACTCCGCCAAGAGGGTGAAGACGCGCGACCGACCGTTGCCCCGCCGGTCAGATGTTTGGGGCCAAACCGATAAACGGGTGAGGAAAGAATGAAGAAAACGTATCTGCTCGGCGCGATTGCCGCCGCAACCATGGTCGCCGGGGCCGCTTCGGCCCAGGCGACGCTTGAGGCGGTGAAAGCCCGTGGCGAGCTGATCTGCGGTTCGAACACCGGTCTGACCGGCTTCGGCGCGCCGGATGCCAATGGCACCTGGGCGGGCTTTGACGTCGACCTGTGCCGCGCTATTGCCGCCGCCATTCTGGGCGACGCGACCAAGGTAAAGTTTGTCCCGACCACCGGTGAGACGCGCTTTACCGCGCTGCAGTCGGGCGAAGTGGACGTGCTGATCCGCAACTCGACCTGGACCGCGACCCGCGACAGCGAACTCGCGCTCGATTTCGTGGCCGTGAACTACTACGATGGTCAGGGCTTCATGGTGAAGAAAGACCTCGGCGTGTCCTCGGCCAAGGAACTGGATGGCGCGACCGTCTGCATCCAGACCGGCACCACAACCGAGTTGAACCTTGCTGACTTCTTCAAGCAAAACAACATCTCCTATCAGCCCGTCACCATCGCGGATGACGCCGAAGGCCAGCGCCAGTATTTGGCCGGGGCTTGCGACGCCTACACCACCGATGCTTCGGGTCTGGCTGCCAGCCGCGCCACCCTGCCGGATGCGGAAAATCACATCATCCTGCCGGAAATCATCTCCAAAGAGCCGCTCGGCCCGGTCGTTCGCCATGGCGACAACAACTGGGGCGATATCGTCCGCTGGACCTACTATTCGCTGCTGGTCGCCGAAGAAAAAGGCATCACCAAAGCCAATGTCGAAGAAGTCGCGGCTTCCACCACGGATGAGGAAGTCAAGCGTCTGCTCGGCACCTCGGGCGACATGGCGGTTAAGTTTGGTCTAGACGCCGACGCCTTCAAGCGCGCGATCCTGGCCGGTGGCAACTATGGTGAAATCTTTGCCGCCAATATCGGCGAAGGCACCTCGATCAACCTCGCACGCGGCCTGAACGCGCTGTGGACCCAGGGCGGTCTGCAGTACGCACCGCCGTTCCGTTGATCTGATCCAGATGGGGGCACCTGCAACGGGTGCCCCCGTTTCCTTTCCGGCCCTTTGGCCAATGGCCAAAGGAAAAGCACCCGGATAACCGGGGCTGCGCGATCAAAGCGCGCGACTTCACAGGGGAAAACTCGCGATGGCACTTGCCCATGACGCGCCGAAAGACAGCTTTCGGCTCTCGATGCTCATATACGATACGCGCTATCGCGCGATCACGATCCAAGTTTTTGTGCTGATCCTTGTCGCGGCCTTCTTTGCTTGGCTGCTGAACAACACCATCGAAAATCTTGCGATCCGGGGCAAAGAGTTCAACTACGGCTTTCTGTGGCAGCGCGCGGGCTATGACATCGGCCAGCAACTGATCCCCTATACCAACGACAGCACGCATTTCCGCGCCCTGCTTGTCGGCCTTTTGAACACGCTGGTGGTGGCGGTGCTGGGTTGTATCTTCGCCACCATCCTTGGCGTGGTGATCGGCGTGTTGCGGCTGTCCAAGAACTGGCTCGTCAGCCGGTTGATGACCGTCTATGTCGAGGTTTTCCGTAACGTACCCGTGCTGTTGTGGATCCTGCTGGCCTATGTGATCCTGTCCGAAGTCACCCCATCGCCGCGCGATTTCAAGGCGGCCGAAGGGGTGGAGCCTGCCGCGTCGATGATCCTCGGCGAAACCGTGGCGGTGACAAACCGAGGCACCAATATCCCTGCGCCGCTGGTCGATCACTCGCTCGGCGGGTTCGAAATCGGCGGCATTCCGATCAACTTCACCGTGCTTGCCTTTGTCGCGGTGCTGGTGATGTCGTTCTGGGCCAATGCCCGTATCCTGACCGCCGCGCGCCTTCGCCAAGAGGCGACTGGGGACCGTCCGACCACATGGTGGAAATCGCTGCTGGTGCTGTTCGTGCCGGTCATCGCCCTTTCGGTGATCTTGGGCCTTCATTGGGAGATTCCGGCGCTTGCTGGGTTCAACTTCAAAGGCGGCATTTTGGTTGCCCATTCCTTTACCGCCCTTCTGGTGGCGCTGACCTTGTACACTGCGGCGTTCATCGCCGAGATTGTGCGCGCGGGTATTCTCGCGATCAGCAAGGGACAATCCGAGGCCGCCTTTGCGCTTGGCCTGCGCCCCGGTCGCACGATGCAATTGGTGATCCTGCCGCAGGCGTTGCGCGTGATCATCCCGCCCTTGATCAGCCAATACTTGAACATCACCAAAAACACCTCATTGGGGATCGCGGTCAGCTATCTGGATTTGCGCGGCACGCTGGGCGGCATCTCGCTGAATCAGACGGGCCGCGAATTGGAATGCATGCTGTTGATGATGGCGATTTACCTTACCCTCAGCCTGTCCATCTCGACCGTGATGAACTTCTACAACAAGTCCGTGCAATTGAAGGTGCGCTGAGATGACAGACGCGACCCACAAACCCTTTGTGCGGACCCAGATGCTGCAACCCTCTGCTCCGCCCCTGCGTGAGGCCGGGGTTGTGCGCTGGCTGCGGGAAAACCTGTTCTCAAGCTGGTTCAACACTATTCTGACGCTGGCCGGAGTGGCGGTGATCTGGCTCTTGGTCAGTTCGGCGCTGCCGTGGTGGCTGAACGGAGTCTGGACCGCCGGGTCGTTGAGCGAATGCCGCGAGATCATCGCAGCCTCAGCGGGCGAGGGCGCAAGCGGTGCCTGCTGGGCTGTGGTGAATGAACGCTGGAACCAGTTCATCTTCGGCTTTTATCCGGTGGGCCTGTGGTGGCGTCCGACCTTGGCTTTTGCCTTGCTTTTTGCCGCGATGGGGCCGGTGCTCTTTGCTGGGCAAAAGCGCGCAATGCTGATTCTGCTTGGGTCGGTCGCCGCTTTGGTCTTGGTTCTTGTGACGCTGGCCGCATCCGCTGTGCCGAACGAAGTCGCCAAAGTAACCGATGCGCCCTTTGTGTGGAAACTGGCCCTGGCACTGGCGCTGTTGACCCTTGGCGCGATGATCGTCCTGACCGTGATGGGATCGGGCAAACTCTTGTGGTTCACGGGCCTTTATCCCGCGCTCTGCTTCTGGCTTTTGTGGGGCGGGCCGATCTGGGTGCCAGTGGGCGCGTTGTTTGGCTTTGTGCTGTTGGCCGGGGTCTATGCCGCGCTGGTGAAACGCGCCGGGCCGGGACTGGCCGCAGGGCTTGGCCTGATTGTCGCTTTGGTCTGGTGGCTGTTCCTTGACGTGCCGGTAACGGTGGCCCTGAACGAGGCGATCCCCTTCGGACTGACGGCGGTACAGTCGGACCAATTCGGCGGCTTCCTTCTGGCGATCACCATCGGCGTGACGGCGATCACCTTTTCTTTGCCCATCGGCATCCTGCTGGCCCTTGGACGGCAATCGGACATGCTGATCGTCAAGACGCTTTGTGTCGGGTTCATCGAATTCATCCGGGGCGTGCCACTGATCACGCTTCTGTTTACGGCCTCGCTTCTGTTGCAGTACTTCCTGCCGCCGGGGACGAATTTCGACATCATCTTGCGCGTGATCATCCTTGTGACCCTCTTCGCCGCTGCTTATCTGGCCGAAGTGATCCGGGGCGGTCTGGCGGCCTTGCCGCGTGGACAGTATGAGGCGGCGGATGCCTTGGGGCTGGATTACTGGCAGGCTCAGCGCTTCATCATCCTGCCGCAGGCGCTGAAAGTGTCGATCCCGGCGATCGTCTCGACCTTCATTGGGCTGTTCAAGGACACCACGTTGGTCGCCTTTGTCGGCCTGATGGACCCGCTGAAGGGTGTTACCCAAATCGTCCGCGCCGACATCAACTGGAAGGGCATCTATTGGGAGCCCTACATCTTTGTCGGTGCCATCTTCTTTGTCATCTGCTTCGGCATGTCGCGCTATTCCATGTATCTGGAGCGCAAGCTGAAGACCGACCATCGCTGAGGGAACATCATGGCTGAAGCACAGAAAATGCAAATCTCGGACGAGGTCGCCATCCGCATCGCGGGCATGAACAAATGGTACGGCCAGTTCCATGTCCTGCGCGACATCGACATGACGGTGAATCGGGGTGAACGCATCGTGATTTGCGGGCCGTCGGGGTCAGGTAAATCCACCCTGATCCGCTGCATTAACCGGCTGGAAGAACACCAGCAGGGGCAGATCGTGGTGGACGGGACCGAATTGACATCGGACCTGAAGAATATTGACAAGGTCCGGTCCGAGGTCGGGATGGTGTTCCAGCACTTCAATCTGTTCCCGCATTTGACCATTTTGGAAAACTGCACGCTCGCCCCGATCTGGGTCCGCAAGGTTCCCAAGCGTGAGGCGGAAGAAACCGCGATGCACTTCCTGCAAAAGGTGAAAATCCCCGAACAGGCGCATAAGTACCCCGGCCAGTTATCGGGTGGTCAACAGCAGCGCGTCGCTATTGCGCGGTCGCTTTGCATGAAGCCGCGCATCATGCTTTTTGACGAACCCACCTCGGCGCTTGACCCTGAGATGATCAAAGAGGTGCTCGACACCATGATCGCCTTGGCCGAAGAGGGGATGACGATGCTCTGCGTGACCCATGAAATGGGCTTTGCCCAAGCCGTGGCGAACCGGGTGATCTTTATGGATCAGGGCCAGATCGTCGAACAGAACGAACCGCGCGAGTTCTTCAACAATCCCAGAAGTGACCGGACCAAGCTGTTCCTGTCGCAAATTTTGGGGCATTGAGACGGGATAGCTATCTCAAGGGCGCAACGATAGGGATTGCCCCGATGCCCAAAGCATCGGGGCGCACATATATGTGCACCCGCCCCGCGGTGCGTGCGCGCCCCTTTGGCGAATGTCAGAAATCTAGATTCAAGCCGTAGGGTGCGCATTCATTGCGCACCCATGTTGTGCGGACGTTACGCCACAATCTCGCGCGGGATGGTGAAATCATCCACCATCGCAGAACCCCAGACGATCTGATCCCACGACTCCACCGCGAAATCGCAGACCAGCGTTGCCCCGGTTGGATAGCGCGCGAATTCCGCGTGTATCGGCGCGCGGGCCACCAGTCGGGCTGCGAATTCGGAAATGCCCGGATTGTGGCCGATCATCATCACCGTGTCGCCCTTGGCATGTTTCAGCACCGCCAGCATCACATCCGGTCCGGCGTGATAGAGTGCGGGTTTCAGCTCTAGCACCGGGGTGCCGGGCAGAGCAGGGGCAATCCCGCTCCAGGTCTTGCGGGTGCGCAGCGCGTCTGAACACAGCACCTCATCGGGGATATAGCCGCGCGAGCACAGCCAAACCCCTAGGTCTGCAGCCGCCGCCTTGCCGCGTTCATTCAACGGGCGGTCATGGTCCGGGGTCAGAGGGTCGTCCCAGTTGGATTTCGCGTGGCGCGTCAGGATCAGCCGCTTCATGGTTCCCCCCTATGGCAGGGCGGTTCATTCCACCCCGTCCTAATTGTGGAATCGGCGCATGTGATAAGCCGATTGTTCAGGAAGTCTTGCATAGCCCTGTGAGACGGGGCAAGCACGCCGAACCTGACATCCTGCGCCAAGGCAATCCGCCCCCTCGGCTTGGTCAAGGAAGGCATGGCATCCCGGCACGTCATAGCCGTCGACGCCCAAAACTCCGGCAGGGCAGGCCGTCAGGCAGGGGTGTTCGCAGGCGTCACAGGGCTTTGCTTCCAGGTCGGGAATGGCAATGCGCTGTTTGAGCGCCAAAGCGCCGCGAAAGCTGACCATCAGCCCTTGATCCGCACTGACCAGCAGGTGCACAGGACTGTTCCAGATGCGCCCCGTCCGCAACGCCCAGCGATGAAACGGGTGATAGGGCTTGCCGCCAAAGGGAAACAGCGCCTTGGCCCCCAGATCACATGCAATCCGCCCGATGACCCGCCGCGACCAGCGGTCCAGAGGATCAGCCTCACCGTCCAGCCATTCGGGTTGGGCTGTCACGTGCGCCCAAAACCCCGGCTCTGCGGGACCGAGCAGCAGCAGGGTCTCTGTCCCCGGTGGCGTGCCGTCGCCTTCATCGGGATGGAACCCACCCAGCACTGTGAGGTGATGTGCCGCGAGCGTCTCTGCAAGGCTCATCGCTTCACGCGCGGTTTTACCCGTGGCTCGGTCGAGCGGATTTGCGATCCCGCACCACCATCGGTGAACAACTCCATCAGGCAGGCATTGGGCACCCGGCCATCCAGAATGGTCACCGCGCGCACGCCCTCATCCAGTGCCGCGAGCGCGGTTTCGGTCTTGGGGATCATTCCTCCCGCAATAACGCCCGAGGCGATCATCGCGCGCACCTCATCCGGCGTGATTTGCGTCAGCACCACGCCATCCGTGCCCTTCACCCCTGCCACATCGGTCAACAAAAGCAGACGGTCGGCCTTCAGCGCCCCGGCAATCGCCCCGGCGGCCGTATCGCCATTGACGTTGAACGTCTCATTATCTGCCATCCCTGTCGCCACGGGCGCGACCACGGGAATGATCCCGGCGTTGTAAAGATCGCGCAGCACCTGAACGTTCATCTCGACCGGGCGGCCGACATAGCCCAGTTCGGGATCATCGGCCTCGCAGACCATCAGATCATCATCCTTGCCGGAAATGCCGACGGCGCGGCCCCCGGCATCCATGATTGCCTGCACGATGCGCTTGTTCACCAGACCCGACAGGATCATCTCCACGACCTGCACCGTGGCCTTGTCCGTCACTCGCTTGCCGCGCACGAAATTCGATTTGATGCCCAGCTTTTCCAGCATCTCATTGATCATTGGCCCGCCGCCATGCACGACCACGGTGTTGACGCCCACCTGCCGCATCAGAACGACATCGCGAGCAAATTCGGCCATCGCCGCATCATCACCCATGGCATTGCCGCCGAACTTCACGACGACAACCGCGTCGGAATAGCGTTGCAGGTAGGGCAGGGCTTCGGAAAGCATCTTGGCGGTCGAGGCGGCGTCGGACATGGTGCTGGTCTGCGGTTTCATGATGTAGCCCTTTCGTGCGGGTGGCCTTTGGTAAGGCCATTGGCCAACCATGCCAAGCAAGGATTTTGTGACAAAAGACGGGCTGCATTTTGGACTGGCTTCCGTTGCGGCGGAAGG
>JAIYDR010000245.1 GCA_027487395.1 Rhodobacter sp.
CCAGATGTGAAACGAGATGTCGGCATCCTCGCCACGGGCTTCACCTTGTTTACCCTGCTGGTGCAGGGAACGACCCTGCGCTGGGTGATCACGCTTTTGGGGCTGGACCGCCTGCCGCCCATCGACCGGGCCCTGTCCAATCAGGTGATCGCCGTCGCCTTGCAAACCGTGCGCGAAGAGGTGGCCGAAACCGCCCGCAGCCATGAATTGACCCGCGACATCGTGCGGTCCGAGGCGAAGCGCTTTGCCGAACGCCTCGACCAAGCGATGGAACGGGCCGAGGCTGCGGATGACATCCCCGACAAGGACCGCATCACCCTTGGCCTGATCGCACTGGCGGGGCGGGAACGGGACATGATCCTTGACGCCTTCCGCGAACGCCTGATCTCGGCCGGTTTGGCGGAGCGGATGCTGTCGGATGCGGAACGGGTGATCGAACGCACGCGGCTTGGGGGGCGGGATGCCTACCGCGCGGCGGGGCGACTGTCTTTGGCGCAGGGGCGGGGCTATCGCTTGGCCACCATCTTGCACAACCGACTGCGCCTGTCCGGCATCTTGGCGCGCATGACGGCCGACCGTTTTGAAATCGTGCTGACCCAGCGCCTGATCCTGCGTGACCTGCATCAGTATATTGACACCAAAATCCGTCGCATTCATGGCCGCCGGGTGACCGACCTTTTGCACGAATTGCTCAAACGCCGGGAAGAAGAGGCGCAGACGGCATTGGACGGCTTGCGGCTGCAGTATCCCGGCTATGCCGAAGAGGTGGAGCGTCGGTTCCTGCGCCGCACCTCGCTGCGGCTAGAGGAACGCGAATATGACATCCTGCGCGCCGATGGGCTGATCGGGCAGGAATTGCACAGCCGCTTGACGCAGGAACTGACCGACAAGCGCCGTCTGGCCGAGGCGCGGCCCAAGCTGGACCTTGCCGTCCAAAAATCGGCGCTGGTGCGGCAGTTTCCGTTGTTTTCCGATATGGATGAGGCCAGTTTGCACGCGCTTTCGGCGGCTTTGCGCACGCGCTATGTCCAGCCCGGCGACATTCTGATGCGCAAGGGCGATCTGGCGCGCGAGGTCTGTTTCATCGCCTCGGGCGCTGTGGGCTATGATACGGCGGGGTCCAAGGCCAAACTGGGACGCGGCGAAATGTTTGGGCAGTTGTCAATGCTGTCGCGCCGCACACGGCGCACCCATGCGGTCGCGATCACTCATACCACATTGTTGGTGTTGGATGAGGCGCGGTTTCGCCGCCTGCTGCAACGCAATACCACCCTGCGCGCCGCTGTGCTGGACAGCGCCGCGCGGCGCGGGCTGGATGCCACTTTGTTGCAGATGTGACAGGCTAATCCGCCAGATAGGGCGCAATCAGCGGGTCAAGATCGACCCGCGCCGCAAGTTTGGTGGCCAGAAGATAGAGCCCCCCAAACTTGCGGTTCAAGAACAGCAGGTCCGGCGGTGGGACATGCCACAGGTCCCGGTCCAACCCCAAGGCCATGCCCCGGTCGCGCATCTCGGCCAAGAAATGGCGGCGGGCGAAGTCGAACACCCCACCCTGCCGCAGCGGCGCAAAGCCAATGCGGGCCAATGCCGCCACCTCGGCCCGGTTTGGGGCGGACATGGCAGCGGGCAGAAAGCCCAAGCGGTCCAGCACAGCCATCACGCCCGCATCCTCCCCCGCCACACCTGCGCGCAACAGGTGGCGCAACCCCGGCGCAATCTCAGGCGCAAAAGACCGCGTCGCGCCGAAATCCAACAGCACGATCCGGCCATCGGACGGGCTGTAGCGGAAGTTGGCAAAGTTGGGATCGGTCTGCATCAGATTGAAATCAAACACCTCTGCCAGAACCAAGCGGATCAGCTGCGCCGCCACGCGGTCCCGCGTCACTTGCGGGGCAGTCACCAACCCCTCAATCGGTTGGCTGTCGATGAAATCCATTGCCAACACCGAGTCGGTGGACAAATCCGTCTGCGCCACCGGCACACGAAAGGCCGAGTCCCCGGCCAAAAGCGCCGCAAACCGCTGCATCTGAGCGGATTCGCGCCGGTAATCGGCCTCTTCGTGCAACTGGCGCTTGGCTTCCTCTAACAGCGGCCGCAGGTCCAGCCGCGCAGGCACCATCCCCGACAGGCGCAGAAGAGTAGCGACATTGTCCACATCGCTGTCGATGCTGGCGCGGATGCCGGGGTATTGCACCTTGATCGCGAGGTCACGCCCGTCGCGGGTCTGCGCCCGATGCACCTGCCCGATGGAGGCCGCCGCGATGGGCCGCACATCGAACCGACGAAACCGCGAAAGCCACCCCGCGCCCCAAGCGCCGTCCAGCACCCGGCGCAACTGCTGCGGCGGCATGGGGTCCGCCTCGGCCCGCAGGCGCGCCAGAATGGCGGCGAGTTCGGGCGGCAACACCTCGCCCGCGTCCATCGACAAAAGCTGTCCCAGCTTCATCGCAGCACCACGCAGATGGGCCAGTTGATCCGCCACCCGCCGCGCATTGCCGGGGGTTAGCACCAGATCGGACAGGCGCGGACGCTCTCCCGTCGCCAGCTTGCGCGCGCCTGCAGCCAAGACCGCGCCGCCGATCCCGGTGGCCAGACTGCCCATCGCCGCCAGCCGCGCGAGACGCCCCGAAGGCACCGCGCGGCCCTGATCCTTGGCCCCGTTGTCCGGATTCCAGACTGTCATGACCGGCCCCAAAGCCCAAAGCCAAGGTCGGTGTCAGGCGGCATTGTCAGACGGTGGGGTGACATGCGGCCTCCGCGCTTGGGGCACCCTGCCCCGCCCGCGCCAGTTAGGGGCCGGGGGGGAAAGATCAAGGCCTGACGCCCAGCCGTCGCGCCTTGGCGGAAAGACCACCGCTCCCTGTTGCGTCGGGTGGCGCTTTGCCTACACTTGCAAGATGTATTGGTTCGGAGGATCGGTTCTTGTTCACGCGCATTGCCCTTTGCTTTTCCCTAACCCTCCTCGCCGCCATCCCCGTGCAAGCGGTGGAGTGCAGCGACACCGCAGGACAGTTCGAGGTCTGGAAACCCCGTATGGCCGCCGAGGCCTAAGCGGCGGGTGTCGGCCCCC
>JAIYDR010000064.1 GCA_027487395.1 Rhodobacter sp.
CCGCAGGGTGCTGACCGGCACGACCGATGGATCGTCGTGATAGATGCAGATACAAGGCCCGGTGATCTGTGGCCAGAAGCCCGCCGCAGTCACCCGCGCCAAAAGCTGGCCGCAGGTTTCTGCAATCTGAACATAGGCGCCGCGATGGTGCAAAGCGGCAAGGTGGATAGGTTCGGTCGTTTCGATCCTGACGGAATACATGGGCAATCGTCCTTTCCGCGCCGGAATCAACATGGCGGGCAATTGCCCGGACCGGCGCATTTGGGTTGGGGTTATGTCGAAAGTCATGCGGAACTGGCGTTCAAAGCTGTCTCGGTTCGGATAGCCACAGGCCCTTGCGATGGTAGCGAGGTCATCGCGGCTGGTCACGATCAATTGCGCGGCATGGTTTAGGCGGGCACGCCGCACGGCTTCGGTCACGGTTTCGCCCTGCATGGCGGCAAAGACGCGGTGAAAGTGAAACCGTGACAACGCCGCCACGTCCGCCAAGGTATCCAAGGACAAATCCGCCGAAAGATGCGCCGTGATATGGTCCATCACCCGTTCCAGTCTTTTGCGATAGCTCTCGGTCATCTCTGCCCTCTCTCGACATCATCTTACTGTCATGAGCGCATCCGACAAATCTTGCTGAGTTGCATCTTGACCCCCATCCGGCCATATAAGGGGCCGACCTTAGACCGTCCTGAACCGGAGTGGACCATGCACTATCTGGAGTTCGAAAAGCCCCTTGCCGAGATTGAAGGCAAGGCAGAAGAGCTGCGCGCGATGGCGCGGGGGGACGGCGGCATGGATGTCTCGAAAGAGGCCGAGGCGCTGGACCGCAAGGCTGAGACGCTGCTCAAGGACCTATATCGCGGATTGACGGCCTGGCAGAAATGTCAGGTGGCACGCCATCCCGAACGCCCGCATTGCAAGGATTACATTGACGGGTTGTTCAGCGAATACACGCCCCTTGCGGGGGATCGGAACTTTGCCGATGACCATGCGGTGATGGGCGGTCTGGCGCGATTTAACGATCAGCCGGTGATGGTGATCGGCCATGAAAAGGGTCATGACACCAAAAGCCGGATCGAGCGGAATTTCGGCATGGCGCGGCCCGAGGGCTATCGCAAGGCGATCCGCCTGATGGATATGGCGCATCGCTTTCGTTTGCCGGTGGTGACGTTGGTCGATACCCCCGGCGCCTATCCCGGCAAGGGCGCCGAAGAGCGCGGCCAAGCCGAGGCGATTGCCCGTGCGACCCAGAAATGCCTCGAGATCGGCGTGCCTCTGATCGCCGTGGTGATCGGTGAGGGCGGGTCCGGTGGTGCTGTGGCCTTTGCCACGGCCAACCGCGTGGCGATGCTGGAGCATTCGGTCTATTCGGTCATCAGCCCCGAAGGCTGCGCCTCGATTCTGTGGAAAGACGCCGAAAAGATGCGCGAAGCCGCCGAGGCGCTGCGCCTGACCGCGCAAGACCTGCAAAAGCTGGGCGTGATCGACCGGATCATCAAGGAACCCTTGGGTGGCGCGCAGCGCGGGCGCAAGGAAACCATCGAGGCGGTCGGCAAGGGCATCGAGGCGATGCTGAAAGAGCTTGTCGGCAAGAAGCCCGAGGCGCTGATCAAGGACCGCCGCAACAAGTTTCTGGACATGGGGTCCAAGGGGCTGGCGGCCTGAGCCGCGGGTCCGGGCCCGCTTTTGCTGTGGTTGCCGACGCTGCTGCCTTTGTGCCGCAGTAACAACGCGCATGGCCCCACCGGGCCATGGCGCGTCGGGCGGTTTGCCGCCGTTTGCCGGGCGGATCTGTGGCAGGATAGAGTGATGATTGCGCGCGCCTTTGGATTCTTGTTGCTGTCCGCGTTGCCTTTGGCGGCGGGTGGTACGCTGGACGGGCGGATCGTGACGCTTAATGTCGAGACGTGGAACGACGATCTTTTGCCGTTCTTTGTGAGCGAAGGGCGTACGGTCACGGTGGGCGCGGATGTGGAGTTCGACATGCTGCCCGAGGGGCGCACGGTCGGGTTCGATGTGGTGCCGGTGCGGGTGGAAATCCGGCCGACGCGGATCGAGTTTTCCTATGGCGAAGAGGTTGGCCGCTTTCTGGACGCGCCGTTCAACGGTTATGTCCTGCGCTTTGCGGTCGAGTGCGCGCTGATCGAAGGGGCGAAGATTGACCCTGCGGGCACGACCATGCCGGTGGCGGATGCCGATATCCGCAGCGATGGCGGGGCGTTGTTTATTGATGTGGCCGGGCTGGACTATGGGCCAAAGGCCAAGCTGGCGATTGATCTGGCTGTGTCAGACTGTCTGCTGGGCTAAGCCGGGCCCTACCACATAGTCTGGGCGGCGCGGGCGGGCCATGCGGCATCATAGGCCGCGCCGTCAATACCGCCTTCGGTGATGTCGCGCAGCATGTCACCCACGCTGGGCAGGCCCTGCGACTGGTCGCCGCCAGTCCACAATTCGGCACGGATCAGGGCGCGGGCGCATTGGGAATAGACCTCGGCCACAGTGATGACGATCACGGTGCGGGGTTGCTTGCCGCCCCGGGCAAAGCTGGCGCGCAAGGGTTCGTCATCGGTGATGATGGCGTGGCCGTTGACGCGCATGGCGGTGTTGGAGCCGGCCACCAGAAACATCAGGCTGACGCGGCCATCGCGGACGATGTTGCGCAAGCTGTCGATGCGGTCGTTGCCTTTCCAGTCGGGCAAGGCGAGCGTCCCCGGGTCCAGCACCCGGACCACCGGGCCGTCATCGCCACGCGGGCTTCCGTCGGTCCCCTCAGGACCGACGGTGGTCAG
>JAIYDR010000413.1 GCA_027487395.1 Rhodobacter sp.
ACCGGGGATGAGGCGCTTTATGGCGGGTTGGATGCGGTGGGCAGTCTTCAGGCCGGTCGTCCGGTGCTGCGGCGCGGTCTCTTGGATCGCCCGTCGCTGATGGTGCTGACCATGGCCGAACGCTGCCCGCCGTCTTTGGCGGCAAGGCTGGCGCAGACGCTGGACCACCACCACCACGGCCTCTTCGCGCTGGATGAAGCGGCCGAGGCTGGCGAAGGTCTGCCCCCCGCTTTGGCCGATCGCTTGGGCCTGTTTCTGGACCTTGACGGCGAACGCGCCCCTGACCTGCTGCCCCTGCCCGATCCGCAAACGGTTCTGGCGGCGCGGGCACTGTTGCCTTCGGTTCGTCTGCCCCATGACGCGGTGATCGAGGTTGTGCGGGCCTGCGCCGAGTTGGCGATCATCAGCCCCCGCGCGCCGATTCTGACACTGGCCGTGGCGCGGGCCTTGGCCGCTTTGGCGGGGCGTTCGGTGGTCGAAACCGCTGACCTGCGCCAAGCCGCCGCTCTGGCGTTGTCGCATCGCGCCGCCCCGATGGCCGAGGCGCAGGAGCCGCCCCCAGAGCCCCCCCCGGAGCCACCGCCGGGTGATCAGGGGTCGGATGATCGCCCGGATGATCCTCCGCCCGAACAGGATCTGCCGCTGGACGCAGACATGCTGGTCGAGGCCGCGCGCACCGCCTTGCCCGACTCCTTGCTGCGGGATCTGGCCGAGAGCCGCGCCGCGCGTGCCGCCAAGGGATCATCGGGCAGTGGCGCCGAGCGCGCGGGCAATCGCCGGGGACGTCCTCTGCCCTCACGCAAGGGGCGTCCGCGCGAAGGCGCGCGCATCGATCTGATTGCCACCCTGCGCGCCGCCGCCCCTTGGCAAACGCAGCGCCGCCGCGACGCGCCGCATCGCGCCGCACAAGCGCTTCTGGTGGACACCAGCGATCTGTACATCCGCCGCGCCAAGGTGATGTCGGACCGCGTGCTGATCTTTGCTGTCGATGCCTCTGGCTCTGCCGCCATCGCGCGCTTGGCCGAGGCGAAGGGGGCGGTGGAACTCTTGCTCGCCCGCGCCTATAGCCGCCGGGATCATGTCTCGCTGTTGACCTTTCGGGGGCGCAAGGCGGACCTGTTGCTGCCGCCGACCCGCAGTCTGGTGCAGACCAAGAACCGCCTGCGCGGCGTGCCGGGCGGCGGGGCCACCCCGCTGGCCGATGGGTTGAAGCTGGCGCTCGACACCGCCGCCTTGGCCCGTGCGCGTGGGATGACCCCGACGATTGCGCTTCTGACCGATGGCAAGGGCAATATCGCGCTGGATGGCACCCCCGATCGGGCCTTGTGCGAGGCCGAGACCAACCAACTCGCCGCCACCATCCGCCGCGCCGGATTGTCGGCCGTGGTGATCGACCTTGGCCTGCGCCCGCAACCGCGTCTGGCCGATCTGGCGGCACGCATGGGCGCGCGCTATATCGGCCTGCCGCGCGCCGATGCGGGACGCTTGGCGCAGGTCTTGGGCGCGTCGCTGGAGGGGTAAGGTTGGATCCGCGCACCCTTCCCCCGGACTGGCCCAACCGGTCCGCTGGTCGCCGCCTGCGGGCGGGATCGGTGGAATGGTGGGTGATTGATACAGGCGGTCCGGGTCCGGTGGTGCTGCTGTTGCATGGGCTTGGGGCCTCGGGTCACAGTTTTGCGCGCATGATCGCAGGGCTTGCGCCGCAGTATCGCGTGATCGTGCCAGACCTGCCCGGGCATGGCTGCAGCCGGTCGATGTCCTCGGCTCGGTCCGGCCCGATGGCGATGGCCGACGATCTGGCCAAACTCTGTGCGGTTTTTGAGGTACAGCCCGCTGTTGTCATTGGCCATTCAGCAGGGGCCATTTTGGCCTTGCACCTGGCGCAGCGTTGGCCAGAGGCGCATGTGGTGGGCATCAACGCCGCCTTGGGCGAGTTTGACGGCGCGGCAGGGGTGCTGTTTCCCGTGCTGGCCAAGGGTCTGGCCGCCCTGCCCTTTGCCGCCACAGGTTTCGCGCGGCTTTGGGGGCGTGCCGCGACGGTGGACCGATTGCTGGACGGCACCGGATCACAGATCGATGCAGCAGGACGGGCGCAATACCTGCGGCTGGTGCAAGACCCTGCCCATGTGCAAGGGGCACTGGCGATGATGGCGCAATGGGACTTGCGCCCCGTTTTGGCGCAGCTGCCGGACCTTCGGTCGCGCGTGCTGTTGGTGGTGGGTCGAGAGGACCGCGCCGTCCCATTCACGCTTTCGCGCAACTGGGCCGCACGCATGCCAGCGGCCGCGTACATTGAACTCCCCGGCGGACATCTTATCCATGAAGAACGCCCAGATGGTCTGGTGCCGGTCTTGCAGGACTGGCTAGGCCAGCTTGCCACCTAGACCAGACCACGACCCACAGGTTTTATGCTAGAATTCACGTTTTTGACCAAGTTCGGCGCTGGATTCCAAGAAGGAACGCACCGAGGACCTCGTCCTGGCGTGGAACTGCTCCACCTCCATCGCATGGATTTGTTGACGTTCGCGAGCGTTCGCCGACCGCCAGCAGTCAGCCTCGATCCGGCGAGAGCAGGCAGGGATTGCTTCCGCCGTGCCGCAAACAGCGAGGTGCCGAATACCGCCTCTGAGCCCTCAGTCGTTCCTGAGGCGCTGCGGGATTGCCCGGGTGGCGGGTCTGCGTGGTGGCGGTTGACCAATCCGCAGTTTGCGCGCTTCGGTCGGCTGATTGCGATGCGTGGCAAAGCTGTTTTCACCGGTTCAATCGCCCGCTCAGCACCGAAAGACACCTGCTTTCGCCTGTGCCTTTGGGTCCCAGGTTGTCAGGACCGGCCATATCTGGCCGGCCCTTGTGCTTTTCCCGCTTTTC
>JAIYDR010000101.1 GCA_027487395.1 Rhodobacter sp.
CACCGGGTGTTCGCACAGATCCAACAGGTGGCCCCAGATACGCCGATCGGCTCCTCCACCAGCGGTTTCAAGCCAAGCGAATTGCAACAGCATGCTGCGAACCCCGCGACCATCTTTGTCGCCCATCCGTTCAACCCTGTCTATCTGCTGCCCTTGGCCGAAATCGTGCCTTCGCCAGCGTCAGATCCCGCGTTGATTGAGGCTGCCAAGGAAACCCTGCGCGAAATCGGCATGTTCCCCTTGCATATCCGCAAGGAGATTGACGCCCATATTGCGGATCGCTTCCTTGAGGCCGTCTGGCGCGAGGCGCTTTGGCTGGTCAAAGACGGCATCGCCACGACCGAAGAAATCGACGAGGCCATCCGTATGGGATTTGGCCTGCGCTGGGGGCAGATGGGGTTGTTTGAGACCTACCGCGTTGCTGGTGGTGAGGCCGGGATGAAGCATTTCATGGCCCAGTTCGGCCCCTGTCTGACATGGCCCTGGACCAAGTTGATGGATGTGCCGGAATTCAACGATGAACTCGTGGACCTGATCGCGGGCCAATCCGATGCGCAGTCGGGCCACCACAGCATCCGCGAATTGGAACGCATCCGCGACCAGAACCTGATCGGCTTTTTGCGCGTGCTGAAGGAACGCAACTGGGGTGCGGGCAAGGTGCTTTTGGACCATGACGCGCGGCGCAAGGCGGCGATGCCTGCCCCTGTCGCTGGTGAAGGCCCAATGGAAATGGCGCGCCTGCATGTGCTGCCGGGCTGGATCGACTACAACGGCCACATGACCGAAAGCCGCTACCTCTTCGCGGCCTCGGAAACCGCAGATGCCTTCCTGCGCCACATCGGGGCGGATATCGCCTATGTCGGCACGGGCTTCAGCTATTACACGGCTGAAACCCACATCATGCATCTAGGCGAGGCTAAGCTGGGCGATGCTCTGACCGGCACGGTGCAAGTGCTGCATGCCGATGAAAAGCGTCTGCATCTCTTCATCCGCATCCTGAAAGATGGCGCGGCGGTTGCCACGCTGGAACAGATGCTGCTGCATGTGGACATGGCGGCTGGCAAGACCTGCGCCGCGCCCGAGGCCATCCTGTCACGGCTGATGCCCATCGCCACGGCCCATGCCGCTCTGCCAAAGCCCGAGGCTGCAGGCCGCCACGTCGGACAGCGCAAGTGACCCGCCGCGTCCTGATTACCGCCGGGGCGAATGGCATCGGCCTTGTGATGGCCCGCGCTTTTGCCGCGGCAGGGGATCGGGTCTGGGTGACCGACACTGACCCCGTGGCCGTGGCCTCGGTGCCCGAAAGCATCAGGGCCAACCTCTGCGATGCGGCGGACGAACCCGCGATGCAGGCGCTGTTTGCCGAGATCGACCGCGATTGGGATGGGCTCGACATCCTCTGCGCCAATGCCGGGATCAAAGGGCCCACAGCGGGCATCGAGGATATGGACCTGACTGAATGGCGCGCCTGTCTGGCCGTCAACCTCGACGGAGCGATGATCGCGGCCAAACAGGCGGCGCGGCGGATGAAACCAGCTGGCGCGGGGGTGATGATCTTCACCTCATCCACCTCTGGCCTCTACGGCACGCCCTTCCGCGCCCCCTATGTGGCGGCGAAATGGGGTGTGATCGGGCTGATGAAAACCGTGGCGATGGAGCTTGGCCCCCATGGCATCCGCGCCAATGCGATTTGCCCCGGATCGGTCAACGGCCCCCGCATCGACCGGGTGATCGCAGCCGAAGCCGAGGCCAAGGGCATGACCCCCGATGCCGTGCGCGCAGGCTATGCCGCGGGCACGGCCCTCAAATGCCTGAGCGATCCCGAAGACGTTGCCGCAATGGCGCTGTTTCTTGCCTCTGACGGGGCGCGGATGGTGTCCGGGCAGGCGTTGGCGGTGGATGGCATGACCTACAACGTGGACCCGTAAGGACAAGCAGAATGCATTTCGGCCTGACTGACGAACAACGGATGATCGTCGATACCACCCGCAGCTTTGTGGAAAACGAACTCTTCCCGCATGAAATGGCGGTAGAACGCAGCGGCGTGCTGGACATGGACCTAATCCGCAGCTTGCAGAAAAAGGCTATGGCCGCAGGGCTTTACGCCGCGAATATGCCGGCGGAGGTGGGGGGCGCGGGGCTCGATACCCTGTCTTGGCTGCTTTACGAAAAGGAACTTGGCAAGGCGAACTACGCCCTGCACTGGACCTGCGTGGCGCGGCCATCCAACATCCTGCTGGCAGGCTCACCGGCGCAGCGCGAGAAATACCTTCTGCCCTGCATTCGGGGCGAAACCTGGGATTGCCTTGCGATGACCGAACCCGGCGCGGGGTCGGATTTGCGCGGCATGAAAGCCAGCGCGCGGCAAGACGGCAGCGACTGGGTGCTCAACGGCACCAAGCATTTCATCAGCCATGCCGATGTCGCAGGCTTCACCATCGCCTTCATGGCGACAGGCGAGGAAGACACCCCCCGTGGCCCCAAGAAACGCATAACGGCCTTTTTCGTGGACAAGGGTACCAAGGGATTTTCCGTCCGCGACGGCTATCGCAACGTCAGCCATCGCGGCTACACCAACGCGGTGCTGGAATTCGACGATTGCCGCATCCCCGCTGATCAAGTGCTGGGTGAGGTGCACAAGGGCTTTGAGGTTGCAAATACCTGGCTCGGCGCCACCCGCCTGCAAGTCGCCGCCACTTGCCTTGGCCGCGCCGAACGCGCCTTGGGCCATGCCATCGCCTATGCGGCGGAACGGCGGCAATTCGGCCAACAGATCGGCAAATTCCAAGGCATCAGCTTCAAACTCGCCGATATGGCGCTGGAGTTGAAGGCAGCGGAACTGCTGACATGGGAGGCGGCGTGGAAATTCGATCAAGGCACCGCGACCGATGGCGACATGGCGATGGCCAAGCTGAAAGCGACGGAAGTGCTGGCGATGATCGCGGATGAGGCGATCCAGATCCATGGCGGCATGGGCCTGATGGACGACCTCCCGCTGGAGCGTATCTGGCGCGATGCACGGGTTGAACGGATCTGGGAAGGCACCTCGGAAATCCAGCGCCACATCATCAGCCGCGAACTCCTGCGTCCACATGGCGCGTGACTGCCGGTGCAGCGGGGGGTTCACACCCCGTCGTCCAGCGGTTCTTGAACCGATGGCGAACAGGCTGGACGACCACCGTGGGATTTTTGAGAACAGATGAAGTAACGAAATGTTAAGCAAATTCTTCCATGCTGACCTTACGGTACAGGCGGGGACGCCGATGACCGTAACAGGTGAAGTCCTCCTGTCTGCAACCATGCGGGCAGGAGGCGCCCTGTGTGCATTCATCTGTTCCCAAATATCCTCGGGGGTCTGGGGGCAGAAAGCCCCCAGCCGGAGACAAGCGGCGCTTGCGCCGCGCAGGCGACCCAAAAATCTTGCGCGCGGCACGCGCGCGCCGCTTTGCTTTGGGGGCAACCATGCGTGATCTGTCGCGTCTGCTGCGGCCGCGTTCCATTGCCGTTCTTGGCTCTGGCTGGGCGGTGAATGTGATCGAACAATGCGCCAAGATGGGCTTTGGCGGCCCGGTCTGGCCGGTGCATCCGACGCGCGACAGGATCGCCGGGGTGCCGTGTTTTCGCAGTTTGGCCGATCTGCCCGCGGCCCCGGATGCAACATTCATCGGTGTGAACCGCTATGCCACGTTGGATGTGGTAGCCGAACTCGCCGCGATGGGGGCTGGGGGGGCCACCTGTTTTGCCTCTGGCTGGGAAGAGGCGGGGGAGGCGGACCTGCAGGCCAAGCTGGTGGTGGCGGCGGGGGATATGCCGATCCTTGGGCCGAATTGCTATGGCGTGATCAACTACCTCGACGGCGCGCTTTTGTGGCCGGATCAGCATGGCGGGCGGCGGGTGGAACGGGGGGTGGCGCTCTTGTCGCAATCCTCGAACATCGTCATCAACCTGACCATGCAGGCGCGCGGGTTGCCGGTGGCCTATGTCGCCTGTCTGGGCAATGCCGCTCAGGTGGGTTTGGCGGAACTCGCCGGCGCGATGCTGGCGGATGAGCGGGTGACGGCGCTTGGCATGTATGTTGAAGGCATTGACGATGCCGCAGCCTTTGCCGCCTTGGCGGAGGCTGCGCGGGCGGCGGGCAAGGGGATTGTCTGCATCAAATCGGGCAAGACCGAACTTTCCCGCACCGCAGCGGCGTCGCATACCGCATCGCTCGCGGGCGGTGGGGCGGCATCCTCGGCCTTTTTGCGCGCCTGTGGTGTTGCCGAGGTGGCCACGCCCGCAGAACTGATTGAAACGCTGAAGATTTACCACCTCTGCGGGCCACAGATCGGGCCGCGCCTGTGCTCGCTGTCCTGTTCCGGGGGAGAGGCGGGATTGGTGGCTGACCTTGCCGCGCCCTTTGGCGTCGATTTCCCACCACCCTCCGAGGCGCAGCGGCAGCGATTGGGCGATATCCTTGGGCCCATTGTCGCCATCGCCAACCCTTTGGATTACCACACCTTCATCTGGGGCGATGGGCCGCGCACCACGGACGTTTTCTCCACCATGCTCGCGGGCTATGACGCGGGCATCTTTATCATCGACCCGCCACGCCCGGATCGTTGCGATCCGTCCAGCTTCCGCCCGGCAGTCGATGCGATTGTGGCGGCGGCTCAGGCGACTGGCAAACCCGCCTTTGCTGTGGGGTCCTTGCCCGAGAATTTCGACGAGGACCTCGCGATCTCGATGATGGCACCGAATGTCGTGCCGATGATGGGGCTGGAGACGGCGCTGGGCGCAATCAAGGCGGCGCAGACTGGGCCGAACCGGGGGGGATGGCGGCCTTTATCCGCTATGCCTGCCCGCGAGTTGCGGTTGCGGGATGAGGCGTCGGCCAAGGCGCTGCTGGCCGCACATGGGGTGGCGGTGCCGAAGGGGGTGACGGCACCGACTTTGGTTGAGTTGGATGCTACGGGTCTGTCTGCGCCCTTTGTGCTGAAAGGTCTGGGATTCGCGCATAAGACTGAGGCGGGAGCGGTCCGCCTTGGGCTGACCACGCTGGACGGGCAGGCCGAGATGGTGGGGGCCACTGGCTATCTTGTCGAGGAAATGGTCACAGGTGTGGTCGCCGAACTGCTGGTCGGGGTGCGGCGTGATCCGGTTTATGGCGCGACCCTGACCTTGGGCTTTGGTGGGGTGACGGCAGAACTGCTCGCCGACACGCAGACGCTGGTGCTGCCAGTGGTGGCGGATGAGGTTTGGGACGCGCTGCGGTCGCTGCGCCTGTGGCCGCTTCTGGATGGCTATCGGGGGCGTGAAAAAGCAGATGTGGCGGCGGTGGTGGAGGCGGTCATGGCCTTGCAGGCGTTGTTTGTCGCCACGCCCGATATCGAAGAAATCGAAATCAACCCGCTGATGGTGCGCGCCCTAGGGGCCGTCGCCGTCGATGCGGTGATCTGGGAGAAAGCGTGATGCCACAGATGCAGATGCGGACTGAAGGGCCGATCAAGACCCGGCGCGAAGGTGCAATCCTTGAGGTGACTTTGGACCGGCCCAAAGCCAATGCCATTGATTTGGCGACAAGTCGGATCATGGGCCTGACGTTCCGCGATTTTCGTGACGATGACAGTCTGCGCGTCGCCATCCTGCGGGCGGAAGGCGAGAAGTTCTTTTGCCCCGGCTGGGATTTGAAAGCGGCGGCGGGGGGCGATGCAGTGGACGGCGATTATGGTGTGGGCGGCTTTGGCGGCTTGCAGGAATTGCCGAACCTGAACAAGCCGGTCATCGCTGCGGTGAATGGCATTTGCTGCGGCGGCGGGCTGGAATTGGCGCTGTCCTGCGATCTGATCCTCGCCTCCGATACCGCCACCTTTGCCTTGCCGGAAATTCGGTCGGGCACGGTGGCCGATGCCGCCAGCATCAAACTGCCCAAGCGCATTCCCTATCATGTCGCGATGGACCTGCTGCTGACCGGACGTTGGTTTGATGCCGAAGAGGCGCTGCGCTGGGGGCTGTTGAAGGAGATCACCTCTCAGTCCGATCTTTTACCCAAGGCGTGGGATTTAGCGCGGCTCTTGGAAAGCGGGCCGCCCTTGGTCTATGCCGCGATCAAGGAAGTCGTGCGCGAGGCCGAGGCGCTGCGCTTTCAAGACGCCCTCAACCGCGTCACCAAGCGGCAGATGCCGACGGTGGATCGCCTTTATTCCAGTGAGGACCAGTTGGAGGG
>JAIYDR010000224.1 GCA_027487395.1 Rhodobacter sp.
CACGAGGGGGCGAACCCCTTGGCGCGGTCTATTGCGCCACCAAGGCCGCGGTGATCAGCCTGACGCAATCCGCAGGGCTCGACCTGATCCGCCACGGCATTTCCGTCAACGCCATCGCCCCCGGCGTGATCGACAGCGACATGTGGGACCATGTCGATGCGCTTTTTGCCAAGGCCGAGGGCCTGCCCATTGGCGAGAAAAAGCGCCGCGTCGGCGCTGCCGTTCCCTTTGGCCGCTTTGGCACCCCCGATGAGGTGGCAGGATTGGCCGTCTTCCTCGCCTCGGAGGCTGCCGCTTATATCACCGCCCAGACCTACGGGGTCGATGGCGGCAACTGGATGGCCTGACCGCTCAGGCCGATGACACAAGGCAAATGCGGGACACCGCGCTTGCACCACCGAAAGGACCGCGCAGATGACCCAGACCGTCCAGACCCCCGCCTATGACCGCAGCCGCCTGACCCCGGGCATCGTCCATATTGGTCTGGGCAATTTCCATCGCGCCCATATGGCGGTCTATCTGGATGACCTCTTTGCCAAGGGCTTGGGTCAGGATTGGGCGATCATTGGCGCCGGGGTGCGTGCCCCCGATGCGCGGATGCGCGCGGCGCTTTTGGCGCAAGACTGCCTTTCGACGGTGATCGAGTTGGACCCCAAGGGCAAGACGGCCCGCCGTGTGGGGTCGATGATCGACTTCCTGCCGGTTGAGGCGGACAATGCCGCCCTCATCGCCGCGATGTCGCAGCCCCAAATCCGCATCGTGTCGCTGACTGTGACCGAGGGCGGCTATTATGTGGACCCCGCCACCGGGCGTTTTGATCCCGCCCATCCCGATATTGTCGCCGATGGCCAGAACCCCGCAAAACCCGCCACCGCCTTTGGTGCCATCCTTGCCGCCCTTAAGGCCCGTCGTGCCGCGGGCATCGCCCCCTTCACCGTGATGTCCTGCGACAACCTTCCCGGCAATGGCCATGTGACAGCAGCGGCGGTGGTGGGTCTTGCCCGCCTGTCTGATCCCGCCTTGGCCGATTGGGTAGCGGCCCATGTCGCCTTCCCCAATGGCATGGTCGATCGTATCACCCCCGCCACCGGCCCGCGCGAACGGGCCTTGGCGGCGACGTTTGGCCTTGGAGATGATCCTGTCCCTGTCACGTGTGAGCCGTTCCGCCAATGGGTGCTTGAGGACCATTTCCCCGCAGGTCGCCCTCCCTTGGAACAGGTCGGCGTCACCTTCACCCCGGATGTCCATGCCCATGAGGTAATGAAGATCCGCATCCTGAACGGCGGACATGCGATCATCGCCTATCCCGGCGGGCTCTTGGATATTGAATATGTGCATGAGGCGATGGCCGACCCACAGATACGCGCCTTTCTGGAAAAGACCGAACGCGAAGAAATCCTGCCCATCGTCCCCCCCGTGCCGGGAACGGACCTGAACGATTACTTCACCCTGATCATTGACCGTTTCGCCAACCCCGAGGTCGCCGATACTGAGCGTCGCCTGTGCCTTGACGGATCAAACCGGCAACCGAAGTTCATCATCCCCTCCATCGCCGACAATCTGGCGAAAGGAACCCTGCCGCGCGGGTTGATCCTCGAATCCGCTTTGTGGTGCCGCTACTGTATGGGCGTCAGTGACGCGGGAATACCCATTGAACCCAATGACCCGAATTGGGACCGTCTGCACGCCGCTGCCCGCGCCGCCGCGACCGATCCCGCGCAGTGGTTGGCGATGGAGGATATCTACGGCCCCCTGGGCAAAAACCCCGCCGTCATCGCCTGTTTCGCAGGCTTCCTCAACGACCTCGGCGCGCGCGGCACCCGCGCTGTACTTGCGGATTACATCAAAGGGTAGAACGCCTCTTCCCGCTTCCCCGTTGCTCAAATATCCCACGGGGGTGCGGGGGTGTGAAACCCCCGCTTCTGCCGGATCAGCCTGCGCGCCGTTTCAGGCCGCGTCCGCGTCCTGCACATCCGACCCCAAAGCCGCCTGTGCCGCCACCAAAGCCGCCTTCATTGCGTGCAATTCCGGCTGCGCCAAAGCCTCGGCCAGTTTTTTCTGCCGCCATTCCACCGCCGCCGCTTGCAGGCGGGCCAGCACGGGATCGGCGATCAGGCGGTCATATTCAGAGCGCATTTGGGCTTGGTGGCGCAGGATCGACTCATCCCGGCAATGGTTGAAATCCCGCGCTTCCAGATACTCCTGCGGGCTTTCCATCTGTCGTTCCACCGCAAAACCGCGCGCGAATTTCAAAAGCAGCATGTCCATCGACTGAACCGAGTAATGGTTGATCTGCGCGTGGCTGTAGCCGCCATGCCGCGACACTGCCCCCCAACTGCGCGGGATTGGCTGGCCAGAGGCCGTCGCATAGATCCGCTCGCCGCCATCCACCGGATTGGCAGGGCGGTGGATGTTGGGCTTGGAGAACCGATCCGGCCGGAAGATCGACTTCGGGGCCAGCGCATGGCTGCGCGAGACGCGTTCGGGGTCTGCACCATGCAAAAACTGCTCAGTGACAAAGCCGGGTTGGAAGTCCTGCACGCCAGAGGAGCCGAAAAGCCGCCAGTTTATCATAAAGCAATCGGCGTCGGCGTTCTGCGCCAAAAGGTCGGACAGACGACCGTCGCCGGCATGGATGTTCAGATACTCATCCGCGTCCAGCATCATCACCCATTCGGCGGATGTATAGGCGGGGTGGGTCATCGCCCGGATCAACCCGCGCACCTGCGGCTTGTGCCGCGCCACGGGGCGTTTGGGCGGATTGTCCTGAAAGCTGGCCAGCCCCATCTGGTCCAGCCGCTTCCAGATCAGGTCGGTGCCATCCTCGCAATCATTGGTGTAGATCAGGAAATGGTCAAAGCCGATCACCCGGTGATAGGCCACCCATTCCAGCACGGTGGCCCCTTCGTTCTTCATGCACGACAAGAGAAGGCGTTGCGGCTTGACCGCTTCGGGCGCCTCACCCGCGCGCGCAACCCGGCGGGCGCGGCGCGTGATTTGGCGGCTGATCATGGCCAGTTCGTGATCCACGCCCGCGCGGACTTGCCCCGCTGTGGCAGGTTCTGCCCTGAAATCATCCTCTGCCGTCATCTGCGCCGGGTCCTCGTACTGTCACAAGCTGGGGAATGGTCGCAGCCAAAGCCCGTTTGCGCAAGGCCTGCATTGCGGGAAAAGCCTTTGCAGCGCTGGGCTCGGATGGCTATCAACACCAGACACGCTGGACGGAACCGGCGGGGCAGAAGGGGCGGGACAGGATGGACAGCGGCACGAACACGGCGGCGACACGGGCTGCCACCCGGCTTTCCTTTTTGGTTGCCGGCTTCATGATGGCTTGCTGGGCGCCGCTCATCCCCTATGCCAAAGCACGCAGCGGGGTGGATGAGGCGGGCTTGGGACTGCTCTTATTGTGCCTTGGCATCGGATCGCTGATCGCCATGCCGTTGACAGGCTTTATCAGCGCGCGCACGGGTGCAAAGCCAATGATCCTTCTCGGTGGCTTTGGTCTGTGTGTTTTGTTGCCGGTGCTGGCGGTGGTCTCGGCGCCTTGGGCGCTCGCACTGGGTGTGCTGATCTTTGGCGCTTCGCTTGGCACCATCGATGTGGCGATGAACGTCCATTCGGTGGAGGTGGAAAAAAGCTCAAAAACCCCGCTGATGTCGGGGTTTCATGCCATGTTCAGCCTTGGCGGTTTTGCCGGGGCAGGGGGGGTGACCCTGCTTCTGACTCAAGGGGTCACACCCTTGATGTCGGCGCTGATTGCGGTGTCGCTTGCCTTTGTGGCTTTGGTCCTTGCCGCGCCGCGACTGCTCAAGGCCGCTGGTGGCGCCCCCCCGGCCTTCGCCCTGCCGCGCGGCATTGTGCTGTTGCTGGCGGGTCTGACGGCGGTGATCTTTCTGGTTGAGGGCGCAGTCTTGGACTGGGGCGCGCTCTTGCTGGTGGAGCGCAAGATTTCCGCCGTGGAGCAAGCGGGTATGGGCTATATGATGTTCAACGCCGCCATGACGATTGGCCGTCTGACCGGGGATCGGATCGTTGCGGGTTTGGGTCCGTATAAGGTGCTGATCTTCGGTAGTGCGCTGACCTTTGCCGGTTTTGCGCTGGCACTGACGGTGGATTGGATGCCGGGCACGATGGCGGGATTCGTGTTGATCGGTTTGGGGGCCGCCAATCTTGTGCCGGTCCTCTTTAGTGCAACCGGACGGCAGACCGTGATGCCGGCGGGGATGGCGATCGCAGCGGTCACCACCACGGGCTATGCGGGGATTCTTGCCGGTCCCGCACTGATCGGCCTTGCCGCCCATGCCACCAGTCTGCCCACGGCCTTTTGGATGCTGGGCTTTATGGTGCTGCTGTTGCCCGCCTGCGCGCATATCGTGGTGGGCAAGGCGCGCTAAGCCTCACCCCGGAAAGTCCAGATAGTTCCGCCGCATCATCGCGGGCGAGGTGCCGTAGCCCGCTTTGAACTGGGCGTAAAACTGGCTCATGGAGGTGAAGCCTGCCGCCTCGGCCACGGACGAGATGGCGAGGGTGCTTTCCACCAACAACGCCCGCGCCCGCATCAGCCGCATGCGGGTGACGAATTGCGTCATCGGCACCTGCATCACGCGGGTAAAGATCGACTGTGCGTAGGTTTCATGTAGGCCTGTCACCGCTGCGATGTCGCGGTTGCGCAGGGGCTGTTCCAAGTTTTCCAGGATGTGGCGCACCATGGCCACCACGTGCCGGATATGGGCGGAACTGAGCGCGCGGTCCGCGCCCATTTCATGCTGGGGCAGGCGCAGGAATTCAAAGGGCTCAAGCGCGGCACGTCGGAAGAGGGCGTTCAGCTCCATCTTCACCACCTCGGTGCGTTCAAAGTCACCGCTGCGATAGTCGGCATACCAGCGCCGCACCTGATCTTGGGAACACAAGCCCTCTGGCAGCACCACCATACCGCGCCCGATCAGCGCCACTTGCAGCGCCATGATATAGGGCATCACCATAAAGGCATCGAGCGGCAGGTAGATGTTGCACAGCTTGTTCGGACCCGGTCCGGTGGGGATGACATGGGTCAATTGATGCGGCACCCCGGCCCAGAAGATCACCAGACGGTTGGCAGGCAGGCGCACGATGCCGCCGTCAAAATCATAGGTCATCTCGAAATCAACGGCGAAATTCGCCTCGATATGGCCGTGCCAATGCGGCTGGCTCATCGTGACCGGCTCAAAGATGCGGATGCCAAAGCGGCCAAAGGCCTTTTGCTGCGAATAGAAGCGCCGATCATGGCCCGGCACGGGCACTCTCGCCCGTGCTGTCTTGTCGGTGATGGGTTTGATTTCCATGCGCGGCGTGTCCCGATCTGAGGATCCCGGAAAAGAAGGTGGCAATCCGATATTGCCGCGACCTTCCTCTGTGGCGCAAGGTTATTGTGCCAGGGGTGGAGGAGACTCACGGCGCTACCCCGGTCCAAGAAAAGAACAAGGGAAACCCGGCCGTTCCCGCGGCCAAGGGAGGAGACATGACAGTTATTGCCCGGCGCGCTGCGATTGCAGCGCTATTGGTAAGCGTATCCGCAAGTGCTGTGTCGGCAGAGATGGCCGCACCCACCGCACCGCCGGAAGCGCCGAAGTTTGATGCCCAGACCGAACCGGTCTATGTAACCCGTTCCGATATCTTCGAGTATAAGGCCCTGCCGTCCTATTCTGAACCGGCTTGGGTCACTGCATTCGTGGATGCCGGAAAGCTGCCGCCGGTGGCGGAACGCCTGCCGAAGGAACCGCTTGTCTACAAAACCGCCAATATGCCCGATGGTCCCGGCGTTTACGGCGACGTGATGCGCCATGTCATCGGCGGCCGTCCCGAAGGCTGGAACTTCTGGGCCGGTCAATCCTATGGCTGGGGCGGCATTGATATCGGTCTGGTCGAGTGTCTGACCCGCACAGGGCCGCTCTTCACCGTCAAGGCCGAAGACCTGCAACCGATGCCGAACCTTGCCAAGTCCTGGGCATGGTCCGAGGACGGCAAGACCCTGACCGTGAACCTGATCGAGGGCGCGAAATGGTCTGACGGCGATCCCTTCGACACCGAGGACATCGATTTCTACTGGAACGATGTGATCCTCGATCCCGAAGTGACCCCGCTGATGGGCGCGGCAGAGGCGACCTATAACAACGCCAAGCTGGAAATCGTGGATGCGGTCACCTTCAAGATGACCTTCGACACGGCTTTCCCGGAAGCTGTGCTTTACGCGATGGCCTATGGCAACTTCTGCCCCGGCCCGAGCCATATCCTCAAGCCCAAGCATCCCAAGCATGGCGGCGAAAGCTATGAGGCGTTCCAGAAAGCCTTCCCGTCCGACATGATGAACTTCCCCGTCATGGGCGCTTGGGCCGTGGTGGAGCATCGCCCCGATGACATCGTGGTGCTGCGCCGCAATGCCTATTACTGGAAGGTGGACGAAACCGGCCAGCAACTGCCCTATCTGGACGAGATGCACTATCGCCTGTCGACTTGGGGTGATCGGGACGTTCAGGCCGTGGCCGGGACGGGCGACTTCTCGAACCTCGAGCAAGCGGAAAACTATGTCGAAAGCCTGAAAAAGGCCGCCGATCCCGCCAGCCCGGCGCGTCTGGCCTTTGGTCCGCGCACAATCGGCTATACGATGTATCCCAACCTGTCCGGTAACGGCTGGGGCGAACCGGATGCCCGTGCGCAGGCCGTGCGTGAGTTGAACCGCAACCTCGATTTCCGCAAAGCGATCAGCTATGCGGTGGATCGTCAGCGGTTGGGTGAAAGCCTTGTGAAGGGTCCCTTCACCACGCAGTACCCGGGCGGCATCTATGCAGGAACGCCCTATTATGACGCGGCCTCGACGGTGTTCTATCCCTATTCGGTGGACAGCGCGAAAGCGGCGCTCAAGGCGGCAGGGCTGGAAGACAGCGACGGCAACGGCTTTGTCAACCTGCCCGGCGGCGATGATCTGAACGTCACCCTCTTGACCCAATCGGACTACACCACCGACAAGAACCTTGCTGAAGGTGTGGTGGCGATGATGGCTGACGCTGGGGTGAAGGTCACGCTCAACGCCTTGACGGGCAAGGACTTTGACAACGCCCGTGACAGCGGCACTTATGACTGGATCGTCATCCGCAATGGCACCGAACTGATCACCGTGGTGCAAAACACCGCCGCATTGGCCCCAACCGGCCCATCGACGGATGTGAACCACCGCGCCAATGGTGCGGGCGAGTTGGATCTGCTGCCCTATGAAGAAGAGATGGTGAAAACCGTCAATGCCTTCATCGCGTCGCGCGATTCCGCTGAGCGGTTGGAGCTGATGAAGACCTATCAGAAGCTCTATACCGAAAACCTCGACGGGATTGGTCTGACCGCCTATCCGGGTGCGTTGATCGTGAACAAGCGGTTTGCCAACATTCCCGAAGGCGCACCGATCTTCATGTACAACTGGGCCGAAGACAACATCATCCGCGAACGTGTGTTCGTTCCGGCTGACAAGCAAATCGGCGCTGAACTGCACCCGAACACGCTGCCCGGCGCATTGGGCGGTGCGGGTCCGGTCGCGGCAAACTGACGGGTTTCCTCCCGAAGCGGGGGGGCGGCAGACCAGCGCCGCCCCTTCGCACCTCTTTCGCGCCTGATGCGCCTTTCCCCCAACTCATGGGTTTCCGATGCTGCGTTTCCTCGGCATTCGTCTGATGCAGGCCATCCCGGTGCTTCTGGTGATGAGCGTCATCACCTTCATCATCATCCAAGCTCCGCCCGGCGATTACGGTGACTTCATCCGCACCAATATGATCGTGCAGGGCAATGCCACGACCGAAGCCGCCAACCGCGCCGCCGAGGCGTACCGTGAGGCGAACGGTCTGAATGATCCCTTGGTGTTGCAGTATTTCCGCTGGATTTGGGGCATCGTGACCCGCGCCGATTTCGGCCAATCCTATGCCTATAACAAGCCCGTGCTGGATGTGGTGCTGCAGCGCCTGCCGCCGACCATCGCCATCGCCTTGACCTGCCACCTCTTGGCCACGCTGATCGGCGTCAGTTTCGGCATCATCGCCGCGACCCGGCAGTATACTTGGGTCGACACGGTGCTGTCTTTCGTGTCCTTTCTGGGCATGACCATTCCGCGCTTTCTGTTGGCGCTCGTGATCCTGTACCTGCTCGCCTACAAGCTGAACGTGCAGGAAATCGGGTCCTTCTATTCTTCGCGCTATGGCGGGCAGCCCTATTGGCAGGGGTTCCTTGATTTCAACTGGGGCAAGCTCTGGAACCTGATCCAGCATGTCTGGCCCGTGGTCGCGGTCGCCACCATCGGGGGCCTTGCCTATAACATGCGGGTGATGCGGGCGAACCTTTTGGACACGCTGA